>CAJXLE010000017.1 GCA_913055895.1 uncultured Bacteroidota bacterium
CTCCAGATGCGGGTAATGCTCAGGTTCAATCTTGTTTACAAGGCCGCGGGAAACAAACAGCACCCTGGATTCTGAATGATTCAAAATGTTGGTGATCTCGTTTGGGTGAAAATCAGGGAGGAGGGGGACTGCTATGGCTCCCATAGATGTGATGGCCAGGTAAGTGATGCCCCAGTTGGGCATGTTGGCGCTCAGTATGGCTACCCTGTCGCCCGGCACCACCCCCATGCGCTCCATATAAGCCATCAGGGCCCTGACTTCACTGTTGACTTGCTCGTAAGTTCTTGGTTTTTCCCCTACAAAGGCAAGTGCGTTTCTCTTCCCGTGTCTCCTTACCGCCTCGCTGAACAGAACAGGTAAGGTTAGTTTGTTGTTGTTCACCATCTCAATATCTCCGCAGCGTGTGTTATTTAAACGTCTTCTTCTTCTTAAAAGTGCCAAAGGTAAGATAAAGTTGCGTTTTACCTATACTTGATCAATATTATTAACAAAATAAAACGGTTGGTGTTGAAAATTAGTATATTTTATGGGTTCGTACCCACTTGGTTTACCGGTAGGGGCCGGATGACATTATGAAACCTCCACAACCCGGCCGCATGTTTTCACCTAACCAATATATAGTCACCTGAGGTTGGTATATCAGCCTGTCCCTTTCCTTGTTTGTTTATTTTTATTATCTTGATAGTTTAACCTGTTACGATTCTTCTAAACAACTTGTTCGAGGAAGATGCATTTTTATGCTGGAATTTGTTGTATATAAACCTTTAAAACTTTTGTTATGAGTAAAGATGGTTCATCTGACCGCAGAAATTTTTTAAAGTCCCTGGCAGGTATAACAGCCGGGCTGATGATACCTTACCGCGGTTTTTCTATGGGAGGCACGGGCCTTTCCTCCCGCGACAGGCTGGGTGAAAAATTGTCCTTAAGAAAGCTTGGCAATACCGGGGAGAAAGTGACCATGCTTGGACTTGGAGGTTACCACATAGGCTGGACCACAGAGAAGGAAGCCCAGGCCACCATTGAAGCTGCCCTGGAAGGAGGGGTCCGTTTTTTCGACAATGCCGAGTCATACAGCGACGGGCTCAGCGAAAAACGTTACGGCAAATATTTGATTCCCAAATACCGGGAAGAGATTTTTTTGATGACCAAGACCTACTCTACTGATGCCAACACCGCCCGCAAGCACCTGGAAGGGTCGCTCAGACGTTTGAATACCGATGTCATCGACCTGTGGCAGGTACATACCTTGCAAACACCCGGTGATGTGGACAAACGAATTGACAATGGTGTGCTGGATGTTGTTGAGGAGGCCAAAAAATCCGGTAAGGTCCGATATGTAGGTTTTACCGGCCACAACAATCCCTATGCGCACAAACGGATGCTGGAGCGCACCGAAGCCTCCTTCTTCGATACCTGCCAGTTTCCCGTCAATGTGTTGGATGCCGGTGCACAGGACAGCTTCATCAATACTCTGATGCAAAGGCTGATGGAAAGAAATACCGGCGTTTTGGCCATGAAGACTTTGGCGGACGGACGTTTCTTCAACAAGAAGGTGCAACAGGGGGAGGTCATCTGGGATACCAACAACCCTGTGGTACCTGGTCAGATCAATATTGAGGAGGCACTTTCTTTTGCCTGGTCGCTGCCCATCAGCGTCCTTATCACAGGGGCCGAGAATCCGCAACTCCTGCGTGAGAAAGTGAATATGGCCAAAAGGTTTGAAAAGATGTCTGAAAAAGAACGCAATGCCCTGGTGGAGAAAGTGGCCGATATAAACAACCCGAAAGATGTGGAATATTACAAGAACGTATGATGCCTGCCAGGTGCTGTTCTATTTTCCTGTTTGTATGGTTGATTGAAAATTAAAACATTGATGATTTGAGACATTTGAGCCGGGCAGGGGAATGGTGCATCGTTATCGGGGCAATTCACCACCCAATGCCCGTCAGAAAAAGGCGGTTAATGGACAGGTTCCACCTGGTAGCCCTCCTGCCTGAGCAGATGGATCAAACCCTTGTCACCAGGAAGGTGGGAAGCACCTACAGCTATAAAGGAGGGCGATTTACCGATCATCCTGGTTACATCCGGAACCCACCTTTGGTTTCTTTTAACCAGCAGTTCATCCTTAAACCGGGCATAATCTTCACTCATATAGTTTTCGCTGAGGTTGTTGATCCCCTCCAGGTTGCCTTCACGGTAAAATCCCACCATTTTGTCGAACATCTTTTTCGACTTGTCATATTCCTTCAGGTTCTCCATGAGCATCTTCTTTTTGTATTCCATGGGCAGGTTGTCAATGAAACCAAGTTGTTCCCCAACGGTTTCCAGGCCTTTCACCTCCATGCTTCTTTCACCTGCCATCTTTGTGAGATGTTGCTCAAAGGAAACGGGCTGGCAACCCAGAAAATGCATCAGGGTCATGGACGACAGGAAAAAGGGTTTGATGCTTTTCAGGCGTTCAAAAGGCATGTTGAGGCTGTCCCTGAAGAAATCGGAAAGTAGCTTGTAATCTGATTCATCCAGGTAGTCTTCGGCAGTGGTTCCGTCTGTAAAAGCCATATTCTGCTGGATTTTGGTCATCACCGAAGGATCGTCAAAATCCATCTCCAGAACCAACTGGTCGCTGGCATCCATGGCATTGGTTACTTTCGCCTGCATATTCAGATCATCGGGACATAAAAGGTGAAAAGTCCCGTACAGGTAAGAGGCCTTTTCCAGGCCGTTCCCCGATATTTTCCATAGCCGGCTGTTGTTGTTTTGTTGACCATACAGGTTGAACACGGCAACAACCATCGCGAAAAGCAAGAGAGTTAATTTTTTCATAACAGTCATTTTTTTTGTGTTGAATTCAATTTGTGATTATTTTATTTTGGATCATATGCAACTTCCACGATACATTTTTTTGATTTGAGATTACTGTGATTATTGAATCGTGTGCGGTTTACTGACAATCTTTAATTCATTTGTTGGTCTTTTGTAGCTTTACCCGAACAAAGAAGTGCGTTTTACAAGTTTGCTTTTGGTTTGATGTTTTGGTCTTCTTTGATTTATCCCGCTTAAGCGGAATAAGTTCACACGATTATTTTTTATCTATTTTATTGGCCTTGTGTAACTTACCATGACAAAATAATCATGTCCTTGTTGTGTAAGTTCTTGGGTGCAGGTTTCATTTGGATAAGTAGGGGTTTGTGTGTGATTATTACATCCGGAATTTATGAATTCGAACAGACCGCTTATTTTACTTCTCTATCCGGAGTCTGAGGCCAACCTTAAAATTTCAAAAAAAAAAATTATGTAATAATTTTCTATCCTCCGTTACAGATTCACATAAGTTATGGAATCATTTAAGAACATCATCGACGAATACTATCCCATTCTCTACAAAATAGGGCGGTCGTTTACCAACAACCGGTCGGATTTTGATGACCTGTACCAGGAGATGCTGATACAGATTTATCATTCACTGAATGGTTTTCGCCGGGAGTCGAAAATCTCCACCTGGCTGTATAAGGTGGCCCTGAACACGGCCATGACCTACAACCGTAAAAACAAGAAGAAAAAGCGGGAAGTGCAGAGCGATGACATGAGTCTATGGGATCACCAGGATGATTCCACAGACACTGCGCAAGAGCGCGACATGGAGGTGGAGATGTTGTATGATGCCATCAATGAACTGAAAAAGGATGAACGGGCAATGGTCCTGTTGCATCTGGAAGGCAAGCAATATGATGAGATAGCTCAAATAATGGGCATCAGCCAGTCGAATTCAGGAGTCAGGCTGATGCGAATCAGAAAACGCTTACAATCGATATTAATCCGGAAAGGATATGAAAGATCTTGATTTAAATACCATTTGGAAAAGGAGCAGGGAGAAGGCCAGGACGCATTATGAATCGCTTGGTGATGTGGAGAGGATGGCCAGAAAGCAGTCCGACAGCATACTCAGTAAGATTTATCGCAATGTTTTGATTGAGAATGTTTTCTCAGTGTTGTTCATTGTTTTCCTCACTGTAGCTGTATACCGGTGGAACAGTGGCCCCGCATTTTGGATTTTTGCCGCATTCTTTGCCGGGGTTGTTTACCTGTCGTTTCGTGTATGCTTTCGGTTTATGCGTGATATCCGCCGGGTGAATCAGCAATCGGTGAAGGAATCGTTGCAGCAGTATATCAGGATCCTTGGTGGTTACATCCGGCGGCAGAAAATTTTGATCTATTACATCACGCCCATCGGTTATGTCGTGGGACTTGTGGTTGGTGCCCTGGCTGGTGATCCAAACGATACCCTTAGTGAAACGCTCAAGCAGATTGGGTTGGGGGCTGTGGTCGGTTTGCCGTTCCTTTTCCTGATCATGTGGTTCTTCAGCAGGAAATACATCCAATGGGTATATGGCCGGCCTTATAAAAACCTGAAGGAAACCCTTGAGAACTTCGAAAGGGAGGAGAACAATCCATCCGGGGATGAAGATGGCGATCATGCCTAGATGGTATGCAGTCTTGTTTTTTTTGAATTTATGAGTTAAAAGCATTCCCGTGTCAAATTATTTTATTATCTTTGCCGTGATTTAAGAACAGGTGCCTTTATTGATTAATCCTACCCTGCCACATTAGTTTATAACCGCCCTCATCTTTTAAATCTGCATTTTTAAGCTTTTTAGCGGCATTTTTTTGTGTTTGCAGCGCTGGAGCCCGGCAGGGCAACCATCCCAACCCTGGTTTGGAAAGCATCACTGGCAGAAGCTTTCTGCAGTCACCCAAAGTTTGACCGGCTGAAGCCAACCATTAACAAAAATTATTCATGAACATTTATGTAGGAAACCTTGATTACAAGGTAGATGAAAATGATCTGAAAGATGTCTTTCAGGAATTTGGAACCGTTGAGTCTTCCAAAGTCATTACAGACAAATTCACCGGCAAAAGCAAAGGCTTTGGTTTTGTTACGATGGAAGATGACGAACAAGCTAAGAACGCCATTGAAGAGCTCAATGGAGCCACTTATGAAGAGCGGGTCATGAAGGTGAATGAAGCCCGGCCCAAAAAAGATTTTAACCGCTAATCCGACAAGCCATGCCACAGGGAAAAGTAAAATGGTACAACGAAACCAAAGGATATGGTTTCATTGGACAGCAGGATGGTGAAGATCTTTTTGTTCACCGCACCGGGCTTGTTAACCCCGGCAAAGGATTAATCCCCGATCAGGAAGTGACATTCGAGATTGAGGAGGGAGAAAAAGGATTGAAAGCGGTGCAAGTTGAATAGATTGTAGAACCACAAAACCCATAAGATTTGAGATCACTACAAATAGGAGATCTTACCATACCCGTCCCCGTTGTACAAGGGGGGATGGGTATTGGTGTTTCCCTGTCAGGGCTTGCCTCGGCGGTTGCCAATATGGGCGGCATCGGGGTCATCTCGTCGGTTGGTATCGGACTGATCGGCTATGAGACACACCGTCAGTACAGGCAGCGCAACGTTGAAGCCATCCGCAGGGAGATACGTAAGGCCCGGGAACGTACCCGGGGCGTGTTAGGGGTTAACATCATGTCGGTGATCACCAACTTCAGGGATATGGTGCGTACCTCGATAGACGAGGGCATTGACATCATCTTTGCCGGAGCGGGATTGCCCCTGGATTTGCCTGGCTACCTCGATAAAGAGAGTAAAACCAAACTGGTGCCCATCGTATCCTCGGCAAGGGCAGCATCGATCATCAGCAAAAAGTGGAAGCAGAATTATGATTATCTGCCCGATGCCATTGTAGTAGAAGGGCCCAAAGCAGGAGGGCATTTGGGTTTTAAGGCTGAAGCCCTGCATGATGAAGCCAACGAACTGGAGCATCTGGTCGATGATGTGCTGGAAGTCACCCGCAGTGTAGAGGTCCGGTATGGTCAGAAGATACCCGTTATAGCTGCAGGAGGCATATACAACGGTGCCGATATGCATCAATTTCTTTACCGGGGTGCTGATGCTGTGCAGATGGGTACCCGTTTTGTCGCCACAGAGGAATGTGATGCATCGGATGCTTTTAAAAAGGCGTTTGTAGACGCCGATGAACAGGACATCCGCATCATAAAAAGCCCGGTGGGTTTGCCCGGCCGTTCACTATCCAACAGCTTCCTCCGTGAGGCGGAACAAGGTAAACGCCGACCAACTGTATGCCGCCACCATTGTATCAAATCCTGTAATCCCAAAACCACTACCTATTGCATCGCCGATGCCCTTATCAATGCCTATAATGGAAATATGGACAAAGGGTTTGCCTTTACCGGGGTGAATGCCGGAAAGGTGAAGGGTATCTCCACGGTGCGAAAAGTATTTGATCAGTTGAAAGAAGAATACCAAAAAGCCCGGGGCAACCTGTAAGTTGCTCCTTCCTTTGCCAAACCAAGGGCGAAGAAAAAATAACGGCTGATGGCAAAGGCCGTTTAACAAGATTGTTTTATTTAATTTTTTGTAAAAAAATCCCTACCTTCGGGTTCATTCGGCATTTCTTCCGAAATTTTCGGATCCCAAACCCGCATAAGATGAAACGTTCCTGCCACAGTGGGATAAGTCCCATCCGAGCGAAACCATTAAAAAACCAACAGGTGAAACAAATTGTTGCCTTTATCCTGCTTCTGGCTTTCTTTGCCTGTCAAAACAAAGTTCAACCCCAAGTAAGCCAGGAAGCCTTTCAGCAAGGTATGGATTACATGCTCCAGAGGGATTCATCCCGAAACTTTGATTACCACAAGGCGAGGCAATCCTTCAGGAAAGCCGTCAGGCTGGATTCCACCAATATGAAAGCCTGGCGTTACCAGCTCGTGGCTGAGATGAACCTGTCCTGGCACGATTCGGCCCGTCAAACCGTTCAAAGGGCTCTGCAACAGGAAGAGTTGAAGGATCACAAACTGAAACCTCACTTTTACAAGATGGCAGCTATTCTTGAAATGCTGCGCGATGAGGAAAGTACCTGGAGGGTATACCTGGAAAAAGCCAGTCAGATGTATGATGAAAGGTTGGAAAGGGATCCGGACCGGGAGGATGCCTGGCTGGAACAGATCTCCGTGTTGTGTTGGCTCGGCCGTAAGGAGGAGGCCCTGAAACTGGTCAATAGCATCCATACTGAGAAACACGAAAACATCACTCCCCAAAGACTTGAGGTTTTGCGTGATTTCATCCGGGATTGGAACAACCAGGAGATGCTGGAGAATTTCCGCAAACCCATGGCAGATCGGGTTGATATGTAAGCCTCCAGGTAATACTTTTTCAATATCAAGATGCTTTTCATCCCGGGCAGGATGATGAAAACCTGTGCATCGCCCCATTAACTAACTAATGATCAAAGTGAAGCATTATGGATTGCGGCTGCTTATGTTCAGGTTCTTTAACTATAAGTTTTGGTTTCTAGCCTGTTAAGCGGGTATTCTTTATTCGAACCGCTGTTCATTATGTTAAAAAACGCAAAAGACTTTCACGCTGGCATACATTCAAATGAGCAGGAATTTACTCCTTTTGCCGTGCACAACATATGGTGTGGGAGTGATGCCCTGCCAGCAAAAAGAAGTTCCACCTGCAGCCCTTTGTGGGACCGGCAAATGATTGAAAGCCGGATGTTTCAGAAGTAAAGCGGCCTGAACCGGAGTCCATCCATCCGGTTTATTTCCAGTGCGGGAAAGGGTATTTTAATAAAATTCAGGTGTTTCAGGAGGCTTCTCACCCATGGCCTGCGGGCCTGTATTTTGGAAAGATCCAGGTCCAGCGAAAACAAAAACTGCCGGTATCTGGGCAGATGGGGAAAGGGTTCGCCCTTGTAACTGGTGGGGTTGTCAAATTCATGGATCATCCCGTTTGCGCTATAGCCTATGGCCAGGTTTAGCCATGGAGGAATGTGGTCCCATCCTGTAATATCCTTGATGTTTCCTGAAAACCAGTATGTCTGGCCGTTGTAATCCAGAAAGAGGCTTTCCAGTTGGGTTTCTCCCAGTGTGTCATGATATTTGGGATAACCGCTTGGAGAGTAGGAGAACTTCATCATGAGAAACTGTTGCTCCCAGATGGCCTGCTGGATGGTGAAAATGGCCGTACCCGCAACATTGGCCCAGGTATCCCACCAGGAGAAGCCATAACCCTCGTACATCCCGTCGAATATTTCGATGGGGGTTTGAAACAGGATGCCTAAAGGAGCCCCGTAGATCAGGGCTTTTTGATGATCCAGCCCGGCCCAGCGGGCACCGTAGTATCCCTGGTAGCTTTGATAATAGGCCCCAAAGCCATGTCCTGCCTTATCCATTTGCAGATATCCTTCCAGGTCATTGTAAAAGTGGAATGCAACCCTTTCATGATCGCGGTACCAGATGAAGTTCAAAAAACCAATACCCGCCGTGTAAAAAGCCGATTCGGTAAGTATGAGTCTTTTCAGGCGCGAAGGATGGAGGGTGTCGGAGAAATTTTCAGAGAAATTTGGCTGGCCATGAGTCTCCAGTGACAAAAGCAGATAAAGTATACACAGGATACAAGTTTTTCCCATCGTTGTATGTTCCTTAGAATGTGAACCGATTATACCTTTGTCCTGTTGCCTGCAAATACTCTCACGATGCTTGGCCTTTTTAGTGTTGGCCGTATCAAACTATCATATCCCGCTGAAAAAGGTGTGTGGTTTGGCCCTGACACCTTGAAATTCAAGTTACGCTTTTTTGCTTTTGTTGTCAATGGCAGGCATACCCCTCGGGCCTCGTGCACAAACGCTACATTTTCACCACACGGTTGCCCTCACTGCTATCTTTGGCCGCTTCTATGATGCGGACCACGTTGATACCCTGTTCAGCCGGAACTTCCAGCTTTTTGTCGTGACGAACCGCCTGGTAGAGGTTGTCAAAGAAAGCCATGTAGTTGCCGGGAAGGGTTTCGATCTTTCCCCTGTAATGAAGCCCGCCGAGGTGCGTGTTCAGGGTGCCCCAGTAACGCTCGTCTTCTTCTCCCCATCCTGCTTCCACGGGACTTCTGCCCTGTTTGAGGGCTTCTTCCTGGGGGTCGATGCCATACTTGATAAACGAACCTTCCGTGCCATGCAGGATGTAGCGGGGACCCGCTTCACGTACCAGGAAGCCGCCTTTGACTGTCACCACCACATCACTGTGGTTGAGCCTTACGTTGAAGTAATCGTTCACCTGCCCCTCGCTGCGCTGGATGCGCAGATCGCCCGTCACAGAGTCGGGCCAGCCAAACAAAACCAATGCTTGGTCGATCATATGGGCCCCCAGGTCGTATATGTTGCCTGTGCCCGGCCCCGGCTGTTCACGCCACTTGTTGGGATCAACACCACTCTTGTAGCGGTCGAAATGGGCTTCAAACTCCACCAGTCGTCCCAGCAGCCCCTGCTCGATGACCCTGTTGACGGTCATGAAATCGCCATCCCACCGGCGGTTCTGGAAAACGGCCAGGAGTCTTTTGTTTTTGCGCGCAAGACCCGCCAGCTCAATGCCCTCCTTGGTGGTCAAGGTGAAAGGCTTTTCAACCAAAACATGCTTGCCGGCCTGCAGCGCCTGCTTGCAAAATTCATAATGGGTATGGTCAGGGGTGTTCACGATGATCAGCTCAATGGCATCGTCGTTCAGCATATGGTCGTATTCACGCACCACCTCAACATGTGGATATTTCCGGGTGGACAGGTTCTTGGTCCGTTCCCATACTTTTTTAAGTTGAAAGCCTGTGTGCGCTTCTAAAAAGGGAGCATGAAAAACTTGCCCCGACAGGCCGAAAGAAGTCAGCCCCGTTTGTATTGCGTCAGCCATAAGCATGTGTTTGGTTAAATCGAGATGTCTAAAATAAAAAAAATTGTTCTTTACGCATTTTGTTATTAATTTCATTGTCGTTTTTTATTTATCCATTAAAACTTGATCATATGCTGAAAAAAATCTTTTTGATCGCCTTATCTCTTGCAATGTCTGTTATCTGGGTCCAGGGGCAGGAAAAGAAGCCCCTGGACTTTTCTGTCTATGACGGATGGAAAACCATAGAGGATAAAGGAATATCCAACAACGGCCACTGGGTCTTTTTTGAGGCCCATCCCTATGAAGGGGACGGCAACCTGTACCTCTGGTCGGAAGAGCTGCCCGAACAGAAGATCTTCCCCCGGGGTACCGGGGCCGTATTTGCCCCCACCTCAGAATTTGTTGCTTTCACCATCAAGCCTTTTCACGACACCGTCCGGCAAATGAAACTGGATGAGGTGCCGGACAAAAAGCTTCCCAAAGATTCGCTGGGCATCTATCTTTTTGATGAGGATTTGCTGATTCGCCACAGCCGCGTCAAATCCTTCTCACTGCCTGAAAAAGGATCCAACTGGATGGTCTATCAGCTGGAAAAGCCAAGGGAAGATGAGAAGGACGATGAGGCAGAGGAAGAAAAAAAGAAGGGTAAGAAAGAAGAAGGTGGAGAAGGGGAAGCTTCAGAGAAAGAGAAGAAAGAAAAGGAAGAAGAAAAAGGGCAAAACGGCAGGTTTGATAAAAGCGCCCCGGAAACCAGTGAAATGGTTATCTTCAACCCGTTAAAAGGTGAAGAGTACCGTTTTGATGATGTTTCTGAGTATACCATCTCGGAAAATGGTGAAATGATTGCTTTTGTCCAGCTGCAGAACGATACCATACTCAGGTCGACGGTGCAGGTTTTTGATACCGGTGATCAGCAGACCAGCTCACTTTTTGAAGCAACAGGACTGACCAAAAAGCTTGTGCCGGATCACCGGGGGGAGCAGCTTTCTTTCATCCATTCACCCGATACCATCAAAAACAAGGTTTATGAGCTTTATTACTGGGATGGCAGGGCAGCAGCACCAGAAAGAATTGTCGACACCCTTACCCCATCCATACCGGAAAAATGGACGGTCGGTGAGCATGGAGAGATTTACTTCTCCAGGAATGATGAACGCCTGTTCTTTGGCACCGACCTCCGCCCGGAACCCGAACCCGAAGACACCCTCCTCGAAGAAGAGAAAGTGAAAGTGGACGTATGGAACTGGAAGGACAAGCTTCTTCAACCCCAGCAACTGGAAAACCTGGAAAGGGAAAAGAAACGAACCTACCTGGCTGTATACCACCCCGATCAGGATAAGGTGGTGCAGCTGGCCGACACAACAGTCAGGCAAGTGGAGCCCGTGCTGGAAGGGGATGGTGATGTGGCCATCGGGACCAACCGCCAGCCATACATGAGACGCATGTCGTGGGAGATGCCACCCTATGAGGATGTCTACCTGGTCAACATCAACACCGGGGAAAGAGAGCTGATCAGGGAGGAGATACAGTCGCATATCGACATCTCCTCCAGTGGCAGGTACTTCTTCTGGTATGCCTACGCCGACAGCAACTGGTATGCCCACAACATTGAAACCCGTACCACCCGCAACCTGACGGGCGGCCTGGATGTGGCTTTCTATAACGAGGACCACGATTATCCACAGGAGCCCGGTCCTTATTATTACGCCGGATGGACCCAGGGCGATGAATATTTCCTGGTCTACGACCGCTACGACATCTGGAAACTGGACCCCGACGGAGAAGAAAAGCCGCAGAACCTCACCGGCGGTTTTGGCCGGGAAAACCACATGCGTTTGAGATATGTGGAACTGGATGAAGATGCCCGCTTTATCGACCCCGACAAGGAACTCTTGCTGAAGGCAGAGGATGAAGATACCAAGGCTACAGGCTTTTATACGGTTGATTTAAAGGGACGGGATCTGCCGGAAAAGCTGGTCATGAAAGATGCTTATTTTTATACCCCCGAAAAAGCCGAAGATGCCGGGCACATCATATGGCGCAAATCCACCTTTGAGAAATACCCCGATGTATGGTACAGCAAAGCCGACTTCAGCAACGCCCGGAAGATATCTGAAACCAATCCCCAACAGGATCAATACATATGGGGCGATGTCGAACTGGTGCACTGGACCGCCCCCAACGGTCGTGAAGCAGAAGGCTTGCTCTACAAACCTGAAAACTTTGACCCCGACAAAGAATACCCCATGCTGGTTTATTTCTACCGGTTGAGCTCAGACGGACTACACCGCCACTATGTCCCCAAACCCAGCCGATCGGTCATCAACCGTACCTTCTACGTCAGCAACGGGTACCTGGTGTTCGTGCCCAACATCCGTTACGACATCGGCTATCCGGGGGAGAGTGCCCACGAATACGTCACCAGCGGTACCCTGTCGCTCATCAACTCAAAGGATTACATCGACAAGGAACGTGTGGGTCTGCAAGGACAAAGCTGGGGTGGTTACCAGGTGGCCCACATCATCACCATGACCGATATGTATGCTGCGGCTTCGGCCGGGGCTCCCGTCTCCAACATGACCAGTGCCTATGGTGGCATACGTTGGGGGTCGGGTATGAGCCGCATGTTTCAATATGAAGAAACCCAGAGTCGCATCGGCGGCAGCCTGTGGGAGAAACCCCTTCAATACATCCAGAATTCACCCGTGTTTTATGCACCAAGGGTGAACACCCCGCTGCTGATGCGCCACAACGACGGCGACGGCGCTGTACCCTGGTACCAGGGCATCGAATATTTTGTAGCGCTCCGTAGACTGAACAAACCGGTGTGGATGCTCAACTACAACGATGCACCCCATAACGAACGCGATAAAAGTCCCAATTGCCGAGATTTGAGCATTCGCATGAAACAGTTCTTCGACCATTACCTGAAGGACCAGCCCGCCCCGGTATGGATGGAAGAAGGTATCCCCGCCATAAAGAAGGGCGAGACAAAAGGCTACGAACTGGTGGAATAGATGGTTGCTGTTGTAAATTGATTCTTTTTTAAAGGCTTCTGTTTTATTGTTGTCCCTAAAAAATGCCGCAGATACGTTTAATAAAGGTCTGCGGTGTTTTTTTATCGTCGAAGCGGGAACCTTTGCGGGGGACTTTACAGCATTCCGGTTGGCTGCCGGCTTACCGGATAACAGGATTTTTTTCTGCCACTTTACAAGCATAGTACACGTATGATTAATACTTTTAGTTTTCTGCGGCTTTTCCCGAATGATGAATGATGTCCGGTTCCATTTGAGGGTTGTTCATCTTTTCTTTGTGGTGTCTGTTGTTTTTTTCTAATTTCGCTTTCTGTTTTTAAAACCCCGGGAGGCAGCTGAGCATTCATAAAATGCATATGATCACATCATCAAGACGATCACAGGAGTACACGATTTTTTGATTATGGTTGCTCTCATATGGCCAGTGATGAAATACCAATGATTAGATGAATCACAAAGAAGAGAAAACACCGATCATGGGCAACACCAATTTTCGGGTGGTGCTGGGAATCGTGGTGATGGCCGTTATCGGCGGCAGCCTGGTGGCACCCATCCTGCCTTCTATGATCAAGCCACTGGGCACCACCGAGGAGATGATCGGGTTGGTCATGAGCGTCTATACCTTTGCTGCCCTTATTTCCACACCTTTCATCGGTGTGCTGGCCGACCGCTATGGCCGGAAAAAGGTGCTGCTGCCATTGATCGTTTTCTATGGCCTGACTGGTTTCACCATCTCGATGGTCGACAGTTTTGTGGCAGTACTGGTGCTCAGGGCCTTCCAGGGGATAGGCGGGGCCGGTATGATGGGCCTGGGCGTGACCCTGGTGGGCGACATCTTTTCGGGCCGTGCACGTGCCCAGGCCATGGGATACCGCAGCAGCAGCCAGTCGTTCGTCAATGCAGGCATTCCCTTTATCTCGGGTACCGTGGCCACGGTCGCCTGGTTCTACCCTTTCTATATATACATCCTGTCCCTGCCACTGGCCCTGATCACCTACAAATACCTCGATGTTCAGGAGAAGACCAGCCAGTCGGGGCTTCGCGATTACTTCCGGGCGATCTTCCTGGTGATGCGCGACAGGAAAACCCTGTGGGTGTATGTTTCCAACCTTTTTGTCTTCATCCTTCTGTACGGACTGATCGTGTATGTGCCCATATGCATTGTTAAGGAGATGGGGTTGTCCACCATGTATACCGGCCTCACCCTTTCTGTTGGTTCGGCCGTGGCAGCCATCACTGCTACACAGGCCGGAAAGCTGTTTTACCGCTTCCTGAACCATCAGCTGGTGATCATGGGTTTTGCCCTGTGCGGATTGGCCCTGCTGCTCATCTCTTTTACCGAAAGCTACCTGTTTCTCATTCCATCGATCATCATTTGGGGCATGGGCTTTGGTACCGTTTTTCCCGCCTTGAACACCATTGTCACCCAACTGGTCTCCTCCCAACTGAGGGCAGGTGTGGTGAGTGGTTTTACCACCATGACCTATATCGGCCAAACCGTCTCCCCACCCCTCTTCGGTATGATCCTGAGCTATTCCAGCCTGGAATATGTGTTTATCAGCGGGAGCATCCTTTCTCTTGTTCCCATTGCCCTGACCCTGGTGATGCGGTATGTCTATCACAAAACATAAAGGCTGCTTTGGATGTTGTATTCTTTTGCTTCCCAGCTTGAATCGTTGGACCCGTTTTCATATCTTTGATTTATTGCTTCAGCCTTAGGAAAACCAGCTACCGGAAGAAGATGTAGCTGATTACAACCACTGATGCCGGTCTTTTCAGGGTAGGTAAACAATTTATGCGTATTCGGCGGGCATGGATAAAAGTACACCCCCAGCAGGATGTGGAAGCCATCACAGCTATAGCATCCTGTCCTGGAAGACCCGCTTTTTCTGTTTCTAAGGTTGCTTGTATAAATCTGTCAATCATTTATCAACTCAAAAAAAATAATTATGACCTCTAAAAACATTTTTTTCTTAATATGTGCTTTGTTGGGCACATCTGTCCTTTCTGCACAGGAAAGCGACCAGGATACGGTAAAAAACTGGACAACCGGAGGGGTGGGTTCGCTGACCTTCTCCCAGGTATCGTTCCAGAACTGGGCGGCCGGTGGTGAGAACTCCTACACCCTGAACGGCATTTTCAGTTTCAATGCCAACTATAAAAAGGATCGTACCACCTGGGAAAATTCACTGGACCTGGGTTATGGTATTGTGAAGCAGGCCGGCCGCGGTGTGCGTAAAAGCGACGACAAGCTGGAGGTGATGTCCAAGTATGGCTATAAGTCATCATCCAACTGGTATTACACGGGATCGTTTACTTTCAGAACACAGTTCGACAAAGGTTACAAGTACAACGAGGAAGAAGACACCAAAAGGGAGATCTCCACCTTTATGGCACCGGCCTATACCCTTTTGTCGGCAGGTATGGATTATAAACCCAGTGATGCCTTTTCCCTGATGATATCGCCGGTGACCGGCAAAACCACCTTTGTTCTCGACGATACCCTCTCCAGCCGTGGTGCTTTTGGAGTCAAGAAAGGCAATAAGATTCGCAACGAGTTTGGTGGTTTTGTTAAAATGGCTTATAAAACCGACGTATGGGAAAATGTCTCTTTCTCCACCAAGCTTGACCTTTTCAGTAATTACCTGAAGGAGCCCCAAAACGTGGATGTTAACTGGGAAGTGATGATCTCCATGAAGGTGAACGAATACCTTTCTGCTACATTCAACACCCAGCTGGTGTACGACGACAACATCAACTATGTGAATGCCCGGGGTGTTGAGAAAGGACCAAGAATCCAGTTTAAGGAAGTCTTTGGGGCTGGCTTGTCCTATAAATTCTAAACTTCCTGTATTTGGTTTTTAGAATTTTAAGGCTTTGGGTTGTGTCATATTGCAAGTAGAACCTTTTATAAGTTCCGGCTTCACAAATGAACCCGCCGTTGTCTGACCAGCATCGGCTCATCGCAACATCTTCCGAAAGTTGTCGCAGGACCCTCGGAGGACCATTGCACAACCTTCGGAAGATTATTGCACAACCTTCGGAAGATCACCAGACGACTCCCGCCAGGCTGTTTCTTTTTATCATTATGGCGTTATGGTGCCAGGATGGGAATATGGCACATGGCACATGGCACATGGCACCATTTATAGGGCCATTTATGTGATTCGGAGTATTTTGGTTTGTTTTTTGTGTTGGAATCTATGGCTCTTATTTCGGTTTAACATTTTTTATATGCCTGGCCTCCACAAAATATTGCTCCTGTCCATGCTAAGCCTGCTGGTTGCTTCATGCGGTCCCTCCATCTATTACCTGGGTGAGGAATACGGACGAACAAGGGTTGTTCAGGTGTTCTATGACGAAAAGCGGATTGATGAGCCTTACAGCGTGATTGGAAGAATGACCAACGACCAGACTAAAAAATACCACCCCGAACAGATCAAGAAACAGATGATTCAAAAAGCCCGGAAAGTAGGGGCCGATGCCCTGGTCTTCACCGATTTTGAAGTCAAACGGATTGAGCATGAACAGGATGACCGCCTGGTGGTCAAAGCCAAACTGCTGAAATTTCGCAGATGAATTGGTGTATGCTCCTTCTTAACAATTGCTGCTATTTTTCACTTACCTCTTCTTAGAAGAGTGCCTCTTTGGCAAACGCCTATACTTTGCTTTGCAATCCACCTTTCTCTGTAAATCCCCTTACATAGCACTTCCCCCTTCCTGGCAACCGCCACCAAATGGCAATTCCCCTTTTCCCGTTAAGGGTTTGATGCTGATTCTGAACCGTTCCAGACTTGTTCCTCGTTAGAGCCATTTAAGCCCATTTGCATCAAACTTTCCAAAGAAATAATGATTTTTCTGTTTCTTTTCCTGGATTATATACGTCAAACAGTTAGAGTGTAAATAGCCAATGCCTGTCGCTTAAGATTAATATTTGTCGAATCGCTATAAATTTATCCATTATGACAGAGGAAATGGTATATAATGTTGTTGAACTCGTCATGCCTTTTCTGGGCATCGGCTTGAGTTTTATGGTGCTTTATATTATCTTCTATGCTGTAAAAGTTAAAAGCAAAGAAAAAATGGCGTTGATTGAAAAAGGCCTGGATCCTTCTCTGGCCAATCAAAAAGCACCCCGAAGAACGGGCCACAACCCCAGTCATCTTAAAACGGGTCTCTTCTTTGTCGGGCTTGCCCTGGGAATCCTGATGGGATATGTGCTTTACATATCCACACAGATGCATGAGTGGGTTACCTATCCTTCCATGATATTGCTTTTTGGAGGCCTGGCCCTGATATCATATCATGTCATTCAGCGACAGAGAAATGAAATTGTTAACCAGTAACCTTGTTAGAGCAAAACCATATAGAAAGGGTTAAGCAGGGCGACAGGGAGGCCTTTGCTTTTCTGGTCGACCGGTATAAAGCGCCGGCTTTTTCCATAGCATGGAAAATACTGAAAAATTCTGCTGATGCCGAGGAAGTTGTGCAGGAAGCGTTTATCAAGGTGTATCATGCGATACATCAGTTCCGGGGTGAAGGCAAATTTTCCACATGGCTGTATCGCATCGTCTACAATGCATGCATTTCGCAGGTAAGGAAAAACAGGAACTCCTGTATTCCCCTTGATGATGTGCCGGAGGATCGTGCCGATTTTTATCAGTTGGATGATGCGTTGAAGCAGATATCCGATAAACAGGTCAAAGTGCTCATTCAGGAGGCACTTGATGAGTTGGATGAGACGGATTTTACCATTTTAACCCTCTATTACTATGAAGACAAACCCCTGAAGGAAATTGCCCGGGTCCTGAATATCCGCTACAGCAATGCAAAGGTGAAAATACAGCGTGCCCGGCTCAGACTGTATGAGGTAATGAAAAAAGCTTTGAAAACAGAAATGCACGATCTTTTATGAAACCAGATGAATCCGATCGACCGATCATTCGGGATATTATGGAAAAAGGTGTTCGTTGTCCCGATAGCGAAAACTTTACTGAAAATATCATGGCACGGCTTGGGTATGAAACGCCGGGCCAGCCTGAAAAAGTACCGGGTTTTTTCAACCCTCCCGCCATACTGATGATGGTCTTTCTCGTTGTACTGTCCATTGTACCGTTCATGAACTGGTTGTTGGGCGTGGTAAATGGGGAGACGATTGCTCTTATGGCAGTGCTCCAGGAGATTATTGGGCAAATAAACGGGTACCTGCTTTATTCCCCCTTATTCCTGCTCATCTTCCTTGTTTCCTTCATCCTGTATCAACTCGACAGATTCCTGGAAAAACGCTCTGCCCTTGAATAGAAGTCAGGGCATGCGGATTATTGGATGCCAGGCAATTTTTTGTATTTTCACAAAAATTGTGCGATGATGGACCAGTGGATTACCCTGCTCACTTTCCAGCATTCGGCAGAGGCACACCTGATCAGAACCAAACTTGAGTCGGAAGGGATCGATTGTTACATCCAACACGAGCAAATATCACAAATCGTACCCTATGTTTCTGAGCCTGCAGGACCGGTCAAGCTGCAGGTTGCTAAGGAAAACCTTGAAAGGGCTGTGGGCATACTGAAAGAAAGCGGTTATTTAAAGGACGATCGGCGAGCCTTTCGCAAGAGTGCGCTTATCAAAGGGATAGAATTATTTACTTCCCGTATCCCGGGCCTGAAGAATGTCCCCCTTCAATTGAGGGTTGTCATGGTGGTGGCCCTCGTGCTGGTCCTCATCACCCTGGTGTTTGCATTGGCCACCCTGCCGGAAACACCCTGACAGCACCCCACATTCAGCCTTAACCGCCTTCAACTTTAACCGCCTTCTGCCTTAAACGCCTTCTGCCTTAAATTTGTCTAAAAATCAAGGGGCAATAAACATCAATCCTCTGCTTCACTTGCGAGAGACTTTGCCCCATCTTTTTTTCTGAGAAGGAACAGCCCGATGAGCGTTATCAGCCCGTTGAGAATCAGCAGTTCAAATCCAAACTCGTAGCCGTTGAAAAGGGTTTTGGAGTTGAAACTGATCAAACCACTGATGATGGGAGAAAGAACTGCCACCACCGGCACCCACTTGTCGCGCACCTGGTATTTGGTGAACAAACCAAATGTGTACATCCCCAGCAGCGGACCATAAGTGTATCCCGCAATAGTAAACAAGGCACTGATAACAGCCTGGTTGTTCACGGCATTGAATATCAGTATGATCACTGCCAGAACCAGGGAAACCCCTACGTGGACTTTCTTCCTCCTTCTTTTCAGGGGTTTTTCCTCCATACCCTTTGAGTCCAGAATATCCATCGTAAAGGAGGTGGTCAGAGCAGTCAGGGCGGAATCCGCGCTGGAATAAGCAGCCGCCACCAGTCCGATCAAAAAGAAAATGCCCACCACCGGTGCCAGGTAACCCTGGGTGGCGATGATTGGGAAAAGATCGTCCGACTGATCGGGCAGGGGAATGCCTTCCTTTTTGGCATAGATGATCAGCAGGGCGCCAAGCGACATGAAAAGAAGGTTCACCGGCACCAGCGCGATGCTGAACCAGTACATGTTCTTCTTGGCCTCCTTGATGTTGCGGCAACTCAGGTTTTTTTGCATCATATCCTGGTCCAGCCCGGTCATGACAATAGCAATGAAGGCCCCGGCAAAGAACTGTTTGATAAAATGGTATTCACCGTTCCAGTTTTCCCAGAAGAAAACCCGCGAATATTTGCTCTCGGCTACCGTCTCCACCAAACCACCGAAACTTAAGTCCAGCTGCTGGCTGATAAGGTAAACCGTAACCCCTACGGCCGTAAGCATGAAAAGGGTCTGAAGGCTGTCGGTCCATATGATCGTGCGAATACCCCCCCTGAAAGTGTACAGCCATATCAGCAGAATCGTGATCACCACCGTGGCCTCAAAAGGTATGTTCCATTGGTTGAAAAGGGTGATCTGTAGTACGTTGGCGACCAGGAACAAGCGAAACGCCGCCCCAATGGTGCGTGAAAGAAGGAAAAAGGAAGCCCCCGCCTTGTAGGAGCTTTTACCAAACCGTTTCTCCAGGTAGGTGTAGATGGAGGTGAGATTCAGCCGGTAATACATCGGCATCAAGACATTGGCAATAACCGCATAGCCAAGCAGGTAGCCAATAACAATCTGCATGTAAGAAAATTGGCTGTTCATAACGTATCCCGGGACAGAAATGAAAGTTACCCCGGAAAGGGTGGCACTGATCATACCAAAGGCTACTATGTACCAGGGCGATTGGCGGTTGCCAAGGAAAAAGGTGATGTTCGTGGCCCGGCGGCTGGTAATGTGTGAGATGCCCAGCAAAAGGGCAAAATATCCAATGATGATTATCAGTACCGTCGTTGGTTGCATGGCAGCGTTTTTGTATATTTATTTCTCAAATAGGGTGCAAGATTAATAAAAACATCGAAAACTTATCAATGTATTGACCGGATATTATTAATTTTGGGCTAAAACAGATCGACAGATGGATCTTGAAAACTTTTCCTCTAAGCTGCTGCAGGAGGCTGTTGAAGAATTTGCTAAATTGCCTGGGATAGGAAAAAAAACAGCACTCAGGTTGGTGCTCCATTTACTCAACCGCGACAAGGAAGAGGTCAATCAGTTTGGAAACACCATCATCCGGCTTCGGAATGAAATAAAGCGGTGCCACTCCTGCCAGGTCATCTCCGACAACGACTTATGCCCCATATGTGGCGATTCATCCAGAGACCATTCCCTTATTTGCGTGGTGGAAAACAGCAGGGATGTCATGGCCATTGAAAATACCCACCAGTACCAGGGCATATACCATGTCCTGGGTGGGATCATCTCGCCTATGGACGGGATAGGTCCCAGCGACCTGAATATTCAGAGCCTGCAGGATAAGGTGGACGCAGGTGATGTACGCGAAATCATACTGGCTCTGAGCACCACCATGGAAGGAGATACCACCAATTTTTATCTCTATAAAAAGTTCAGACAGTATGACCTGAGCATCACAACCCTGGCCCGTGGTGTTTCGGTTGGCGACGACCTGGAATATGCCGACGAGCTCACCCTGGGCAAATCGATCATGAACCGGACCCTCTTTGAAAATACTTTATCGTCCCAATAACAGAACCCTATGATGCAAAAAAACAGAATCAAGTATGTGTTCCTGAACCTTGTGGTTCTTTTGCTTTCATCCACCGTGCTTTTCTCCCAGAATGAACTCGACTCTATTGTTGCTTTGGGTGACGACCTGGCCAGCCTTGAAGATTACCGGGAGGCCAACAAAACCTACGATCAGGCCCTGGATAAAAGGGAAGGATACCTGCCTGCAATTCTCGGGAAGATTGATGTGTTGCTGATGATGGACAGATACTCCCGGGCGGATAAAGTTGGCGGCAATGCCATAGAGAAACATCCGCAGAATGCCACCCTTCAAATGTATATGGGAAAGGTGCTGATCGAAAGAAGCCATTTTGAGGATGCCCTGGGCCACCTGGACATGGCCCTCAGCCTTGCCGATGAGACCGACAGCCTGCTTCTGAATAAGGTTTATGTGACCAGGGGGGCTGCCTATCAGAAGCTGGGCAACAACCAGAAAGCCATGGAGAATTATTCAAAGGCCTTGTCTATCAACAAAAAGAATCCCAATGTTTACATATACCGCGGAAATCTTTACTATAAGCAACAAAGCTATAGCCAGGCTCTGAGCGATTTCCAGATGGTCCTGGAGCTTGACCCCAACAACCACGTGGCTCAATATAATGTGGGAATGTGTTTTTTTAAGCAGGGAGAGAAGCGCAATGCCTGTGATGCCTTTCATAAGGCATGCGAGCTGGGCAATACCAATGCCTGTAAAATGGTCATCTCCAAGTGTTTGCGCAGCTCCGAAACTCAGTGATCCTGGTTGCCCAAAGCCGTGCGGATCTTGTTGATAATGTTGCGGGTATTAAAAGGTTTGCTGATGTAGTCATAAGCCCCCTTGTCAATGGCCTGCTGGATGCTGTCGGTGTCCGTCTTGGCCGAAACGATGATTACGGGTATCTCCCCGCCAAGGGTCTCATTCTTTAGATCCAGAAATTCATAACCATCCAGATCCGGCATCATGATGTCCAACAGGATCAACTCAATGCTGTTCGAGTTCTTCAGTACCTCCAGGGCTTCTCTTCCATTGTCAATGGGTGTAACCTCGTAACCGTCCGCCTCCAGGATGGATTGCAGCAACAGAAGATTGGAAGAGACATCATCGATGATCAGTATGTTGGGTGCTTCTTTCATCTTAGTGAATTTTATCAGGGCTAAATTAATGATGATTATTGATGGGACATAGAGTGAAAATACCTCATTTTATGAGCCCACTTGCATACAGGGGCGGGTAAAATCACTTTATAACCTGTCCATCGTTATTTTCTGCCGGGAAATTTAAGCCGGTTAAACTGCTTGTGTCCTTTCAGGAAATAACTCATTAATATGCTCTTTTGGTATACCCCCGTGGGATAATTCGATGTGAATTGTCGATGCCCTCTTCTTTTTTTCTTCAGACCTGGCAGGGAACTGAAGAAGTGCCGGTGTGCCCTGAAAACAGCCAGGAATCCCAGGGGCTTGCCCTGGAACAAAAATACCAGGGAGGAGAGCACATCAAGCCCCATGCGGACGAACATGATCCGGTGCAACTTTCTGCCTGGCAGGTTTTTATAAAGCAGGCGCAGGTTGTTCCGGTAGTTCAGGTAGAGCTTAAAAGGGCTGTCGTTGGAAAGGGTGCCGCCACCTACATGATATACAACCGACTCAGATGTGTAGCGAATCGTGTAGCCTGCATTTTTTAACCTCCAGCACAGGTCAATCTCTTCCATGTGGGCAAAGAAATCGTCGTCAAACCCTCCTTCGGCATGGAAAAAATCGGCCCTGACAAGCATACAGGCACCCGTGGCCCAGAAAATTTCCGAAGAAACATCATACTGTCCCGTGTCCTTTTCTACTGTCTCAAGGATGCGCCCCCTGCAAAAAGGATAACCATAGCGGTCGATAAAACCGCCGGCGGCGCCGGCATATTCGAAATATTCGGGTTGGTTGTACGACTTCATCTTGGGCATGCAGGCAGCTGCTCCGGGATGTTCTTCCAGGCACTTCTTCAGCGGCCGGAGCCAGTTGGCACTTACCTCGACGTCGGAGTTCAGCAACATGTAATATTTTGCATCTATCTGGCGCAGGGCCCTGTTGTATCCCCCGGTAAAACCATAATTTTTATCGAATTCAATGAGCCTGATGCCGGGATGATGCTTCTTTATATAATCCACCGAATCATCGGTCGAGCCGTTGTCGGCCACTACGACTTCTGTGCCTTCCTCCTGCGAATGCTCAATGACTCCCGGAAGAAAAGTCTCCAGCTGCCGGCGGGTGTTCCAGTTTAAAATGACAACCGCAATCTCGGTCATATCCGGGATTCAATTAATCAATGTTTTCATCTATTACCTGGTCATCGGCGAGGTTGGGCAAAGTAACACGTAGATTGGGGGTCCGCTCCATCTCTCTCTTGATGGCAGAGATGGCACCCTCATTGCGGGCCCAGCTCCTCCTGGCAATGCCGTTGTTGACATCCCAGTGGAGCATCATCTCCAGCCTGCGGTCGGCCTCCTCTGTACCATCCAGTACCATGCCGAAGCCACCGTTGATCACTTCACCCCAGCCTACGCCACCACCGTTGTGGAGCGAGACCCAGGTGGCACCACGGAACGAATCCCCGATGACATTCTGGACAGCCATATCGGCTGTATATTTCGATCCGTCGTAAATATTGGCTGTCTCTCGATAGGGACTGTCGGTGCCGGAAACATCATGGTGATCCCTGCCCAGCACAATGGGAGCTGAGATCTTACCCTCCCTGATCGCCTCGTTGAATGCCCGGGCAATCTCAATGCGTCCTTCCGAATCGGTATAGAGGATGCGGGCCTGCGATCCCACCACCAGGTCGTTCTTCCCGGCCTCCCTGATCCAGTGTATGTTGTCTTCCATTTGCCCCCTTATCTCATGGGGGGCCTCTTCAGCCAGATGTTCCATCACATCGGCGGCAATCTTGTCGGTGACCTCCAGGTCTTTGGAGTCGTTGGAGGTGCAAACCCATCTGAAGGGTCCAAAACCATAGTCGAAAAACAAGGGACCCATGATCGACTCCACATAAGAGGGATATTTGAATGATCCGTCACCCTTGAGTATGTCGGCCCCGGCACGGCTGGATTCCAAAAGGAAAGCATTGCCATAGTCCCAGAAATACATCCCCCTGTCTACCATCCTGTTGATGGCATGTACCTGGCGCTTGAGCGACTGACGTACCTTCTCCTTAAACTTTTCAGGCTCCTCGGCCATCATGCGGTCGGCCTCCTCCAGGCTTACACCCACCGGGTAATATCCACCTGAATAGGGATTGTGCAGGGAAGTCTGGTCCGAACCCATATCTACGTGGATCTCCTCATCTACCAGGCGCTCCCACAGATCCACCACATTGCCCTGGTAGGCAATCGATATTGCCTCCTTGTTGTCAATGGCCTCGCGCAACCGGTAAATGAGCTGTCCCATGTCTTCGTAGATCTCATCTACCCAGCCTTGCTGGTACCTCTTGTGACTGGCCTTTGGGTTGACCTCGGCCACTACACATATGGCTCCTGCAATGACCGTGGCTTTGGGTTGTGCACCCGACATTCCCCCCAGTCCGCTGGTTACATATACTTTGCCCGAAAGATCCGTTTCCCCGCTCTTTAAAGTGCGGCGCCCTGCATTGAGCAACGTGATGGTGGTGCCGTGCACGATGCCCTGGGGACCAATGTACATAAACGAGCCGGCTGTCATCTGCCCGTATTGCGTAACACCCAAAGCGTTGAACTTTTCATACTCCTCCTTGCTGGAATAGTTGGGGATGGTCAGACCATTGCTCACCACAACCCGCGGAGCCTCCTTGTGGGAGGGGAAAAGGCCCATGGGGTGACCCGAATACAAAACAAGGGTCTGTTCATCAGTCATCTCGGCCAGGTACTTCATGGTAAGCCTGTATTGGGCCCAGTTCTGAAAAACAGCCCCGTTGCCCCCATAGGTGATCAGCTCATGGGGGTGCTGAGCCACCACCTGGTCCAGGTTGTTGCTCAACATCAGCATGATGGCGGCTGCATGCCTTGAACGGTGAGGGAAATCATCAATATGGCGTGCCTTGATCTCATAATCTGGCCTGAACCGGTGCATATAAATACGCCCGTATTCCCTGAGCTCTTCAGCAAATTCGCGGGCCAGTAGCTTATGGTGTTTCTTGTTAAAATATCTCAGGGCATTCCTCAAAGCCAAACGCTTCTCCTGTTTGCTGAGCACATCCTTGCGCTTGGGAGCATGATTGATGTTCCTGTCATATGGCTTGTGTTCCGGCAATTCCTCAGGTATGCCTTCCAGAACTGCCTTTCGGAATTCTTCTCGTGTCATATCCTTTATTTTTTCATTGAATTTTGAAAGGTAAAGTTAAAACATTCAATCGACTTTTGTTTGGATAGCCCCCTTATTTACCCATCATTGTCTAATCTCCGTTTAGGAAATTTTAACACTCCCACCGCATGTTGAACAAAAAAACATGTTACCTTTGGAGCACAAACCCAAATGTTAAAAAACATGAAGATCAAAAAGTCCTGGATCGTTATTGGCGTTATCGTGATCATTGCCCTGATCGTCTATGGATCCATCAAAAATACCTACAACAAGATGGTGGAGATGGAACAAAACGTGGAGGCCCAATGGTCGAACGTGGAAAATGTATACCAGCGCAGGGCCGACCTGATCCCTAACCTGGTCTCAACGGTGAAGGGATATGCCGATTTTGAGCAGGAAACCCTTCAAGGTGTCATTGAAGCACGCTCCAAAGCCACACAGACCAACATCGATGCCAACAACCTCTCTCCTGAAAAACTGCAGCAGTTCCAGGAGAACCAAAGCGCCCTGAGCTCGGCGCTCTCACGTTTGATGGTTACAGTGGAACGTTATCCCAACCTGAAGGCCAATGAGAATTTTAAACAGTTGCAATCACAGCTGGAAGGCGCCGAGAACAGGATAAGTGTTGAACGACGACGTTTTAATGAACAGGCCCGGTCCTACAACACCTACATCAACCAGTTTCCCCAAAAATTGTACGCCAACCTTTTCGACTTCGAGGAAAAAGCCTATTTCGAAGCCGATCAGGGGGCAGAAGAAGCACCTAACGTGGAGTTTTAACTATGAAACCATCCAAATTTTTTACCCCGGAACAAAAGAAACAAATCACCGATGCCATCCGTGATGCCGAATTGAACACCTCAGGGGAGATACGCCTGCATGTTGAAAAAAATTGCAGGATCGACGTGCTCGATCGCGCAGCATACATATTCCGTAAACTGAAAATGCACAAGACTGAAAAACGCAATGGTGTGCTGTTTTATCTGGCCCTGAACGATCGTAAATTCGCCATATTGGGGGATGCAGACATAAATGCCGTTACTCCCGATAACTTCTGGGACGATATCAAAGAGGAAGTGTTGTCTCATTTCAGTGAAAACCACTATGCCGACGGACTGGCCAGGGGGATCCGCATGGCAGGCAAAGCCCTGCAGGAAAAATTCCCTTACCAGTCAGACGATGTCAATGAATTATCCAACGAAATCTCCTTTGGAAAGGAGGAAAAATGATAGCCATGAAAAGATTGCTTTATAGATATATACTGTTTATCCTGCTGAGTATGATGATCCTGCCCACTGTGGGACAGGAAACCGACTTTCCGGAACGCCCCCGGCCACCACGCATCGTGAATGATTTTGCCGGGGTGCTTGGATCCTCCGAAAAGAACCAATTGGAACAGGAACTGGTACGCTTTAACCAGAAAACCAGTACCCAGATCGCAGTGGTCACACTCAACGACCTCAGGGGCTACGCCATCTCCGATTACGCTGTGCGGCTTGCCCATAAATGGGGAGTGGGACAACAGGAGAAAGACAATGGCATCCTCATACTGGTCAGCCCCCAACAGGAAAAGGTATTTATTGCAACAGGCTACGGACTCGAAGGTGCCGTACCCGACGCCACGGCCAAACAAATTGTCGACAATGAAATGGTGCCACACTTTAAAAAGGGCAACTACTATAAAGGACTGCAGGAAGCCACTGCCGTGCTTTTCGATCTTACACGGGGAGAGTACACCGCGCAACAATACAACAAGAAGGTTGGTGGCAACCGCGGATCAAAAGCCCCCTATCCAATTGGCCTGCTCTTCCTGCTGGTGATCATCGTCGGTGTCGTTGGTCGCATTAAACGCGCCCGCCACTACTCCATGGGCCATGGCATCCCCTTCCTGGCAGCATTCACCATGATGGGAGCTGCTTCACATCGCCAGCAAGGAAGCTTTAGCGATTTTAGCTCCGGTTCCGGCGGCTTCTCCGGCGGAATGGGCGGTGGCGGCTTCGGCGGCTTCGGTGGTGGCGGCTTTGGCGGCGGCGGCGCCGGCGGCAGCTGGTAAAATTTCAACCCCCTTAGCGGTCCCCTTAGCGGTCCCCTTAGCGGTCCCCTTAGCGGTCCCCTTAGCGGTCCCCTTAGCGGTCCCCTTAGCGGGGGTGCTTTTTTTATGTGTTAGACATACAGATGTTTACAGGCATTTTCCTGGAGCCTTTCCTTTTTACTCCTTAGTGATTTCTCTATACATTAGGTAAAACCTAACTTTTACTGCTTTAGGTAAAAAATAAGAACTGTTTCCATTATAGACTTCCAATTTTCAGAGAATTGTATTAACTTGTATAGAGTAAATATAGATCTATAAATTTTTTCCTTTTATTAGAATAAAAGTCGATTTCTAATAACTTATATTTTTAAAAGATGCATTTTGAGAAAGATTGTATTTATCATGTTTATAACAAAAGCTACCGCAAGGTTTTTGTCTTGGATGATTATTATCTTTATTTTCTGAAAAAGATAAAGTATTATATCTATCCATGCTGTGATATATTAGCCTGGTGTTTGATGCCAAATCATTTTCATTTTCTTATAAGGGCTAATAGTCATAGTATAGAATATGTCAAGGAATCTCACCGTCCCAATACACAAGAATTAGCTAAGAATTTAGGGAACTTACTGAGTTGTTATACTCAATTTTTCAACCGGCGTAATGATGCTAAAGGACCCTTATGGCTTTATCATACTAATGCAAAAATGTTGAATGGCCATTCAGATAATTATCCATTGATTTGTTTCCAATACATTCATCAAAATCCACTTCGTGCCGGGTTGGTACCAAAAATAGAAGATTGGAAATTTTCTTCATTCAATGAGTTTGTAGGCACTAGAGATAGTGATTTAATCAATAAACATTTGGCTTTTGATGTCATTGGTATCCGAGAAGAAACATTTTTGCTCGAATGCCGAAAACATTTGGATGAGGATAGAATGAAACAGATCTGGTAAGTTCTCTATGATAACAAGTTGAAATATTAAATAGAAACTGAAGTACTTATCTACTCCTGGAATAAACTTGACCTATTCGTAAGTGATTGTTTTTGGCCAGTTAGGTATCTAATTTTTCTTCGAGAAGTTTTTTTAACTCTTCATAATTGTGTTTGTTGGCAGGACCGGTCTCCCGCCAGATAATGCGGCCATCTTTATCAAGTAAAAAAACATATACTGTGCTGGGATCGCGGATGTCCAGGTAATCAAAATATTTTCGGAGTGGACCGTAATAGGTGGCTACATGATCGTGTTTGTCATCCGGAACACCTGATCGCATTCCCGAATCTATCCATCCCGACATCCATTTCCAATTCCCAGAAATCATAGGAATTTCAAAAAATGTAATTTCTTTTTCCTCAGCAAAATCTTTTATGAAAGGATTAAGCCAGGAATCTACTTCGCCTTGAGTTTGACGTCTGAAGGCAATCATTAGAAAAGCAAATTTACCGCGGGTATGGTGGGGAAATATAACCTTTTCTTTAGAAAGCGTCTCTGCCGGAATTTCAGGGAATGGTTGTATTTGCGCTTGTATGCCCATAGATGTAAGTGTCAAAAATATAGTTGTATATAGTATAGCTTTCATTTTTATTATATAACAACTAAATAATAAGGAATGTTCTATTGATGCCTTGCCTGGCTATTTGGCTTTAAAGGGAGGGCTTAGCGGTCCCCTTAGCGGTCCCCTTAGCGGTCCCCTTAGCGGTCCCCTTAGCGGTCCCCTTAGCGGTCCCCTTAGCGGTCCCCT
>CAJXLE010000018.1 GCA_913055895.1 uncultured Bacteroidota bacterium
ACCCTTTTCTTTGAGTTTGCCGAAAAAATGACCCGCAGGGTCCCAGTCAAACCCAATATCACCTATGATTTTGCCAACCAGATGATGCTTAAAGGCGATATTCGCCTGGAACCCGATTCTGTAGGCATTTCCGGTCCCGGACCGGTAGTCGACACCATCGATGTGGTGCCAACCACCAAACATTCGTTTGATGAGCTGAACAAGACCGTCCAGGTATCTGTTCGGTTAAAACGAACCCATCACCAGGTGGAGTTTACCCGGGAGAGGGTCCGTCTGACCATCCCCGTGGAACAATATACTGAAGGCGAGCTGCAAAAACAGCTCGTGGTGGAGAATGTTCCCGACTCCCTGGTGGTAAGGACCTTCCCCCAATCGGTTACCATAACCTACCTGGTGGGGCTGAGCCGCTATGAGCAGGTGATACCGGAATTGTTCAAGGCAAGGGTGGACTATGGGGATGTAGAGGATGGAGACCAGAAGCTGCCGGTGTACATAGACCAGGCTCCCGATTACCTGAAATCATACAGTTATGCGCCCAGGGAAGTGGAATACATCATTGAAAAGCAAGAATGACAAGGGTAGGCATTACAGGGGGCATAGGCAGTGGCAAGAGCCTGGTGAGCCAGGTGTTCGAAAAACTTGGTGTGCCGGTTTTTTATGCCGATGACCGGGCCAAATGGCTGTATGATCATGACGCCCAGGTGCGGTGGCAACTCATAAGCCATTTTGGTCCCGAAATATACGGTGAACAGGGTTTGAAAAGGGCCGAACTGGCATCCCGGATTTTTCGCGACCCCGAAGCCCTGAAAACGGTCAACCGCATTGTTCATCCACGCGTTCGTGATAAATTTGATGGGTGGTGCCGGCAACACAGCCAACAGCCCTATGTCTTGGAGGAGGCAGCCATCCTCTTTGAATCAGGGGGCGACAGGGAACTGGATCAGACCATCCTGGTGTATGCCCCGCGGGAGCTTAGGATAGACAGGGTGGTGGAGCGGGACGGTGTATCACGCCAGGCCGTCCTTGATAGGATGAAACACCAGGTGGATGACGAAGAAAAAATTGCCCGGGCTGGTTTTGTCATATACAACGACGGGTCACGTATGGTTATCCCACAAATTCTGGACATTCACAAACATCTCATCAGAAAATAATGCGATATGGGAAAATTTACCAAATGGATAGCAGGTGGACTGGGATGGGCCTTTTTAGGTCCCATCGGCGGTATCATGGGATTTGTTCTTGGCTCGATAGTGGATGAAGCCCAGGGACAAAAATCCAGTGGTTATTCCATGACAACCACCGGCAGTTTTGTTACCAGCCTCCTGGTGCTGGTGGCTGCCGTGATGAAAGCCGATGAAAAGCTGATGCGCTCGGAACTGGACTATGTCAAAGATTATTTTGTCCGCAACTTCGGGCAGGAATCGGCAGAGGAGGCCATACATATGTTGCGCGATATACTCAAGCAAAACATTCCCGTAGAGGAGGTGACCCAACAGATCCGCAACAACCTGGACTACAGCAGCCGGCTGCAATTGTTGCACTTTCTCTTTGGCGTGGCAGCTGCCGACGGCAAGGTTGATCAAAAAGAGCAAAACACCATCGAGAATATTGCCTCCGGCCTGGGGTTGTCGGACAAGGACATCCAGTCGATCAAATCCATGTTCATCGAGGATACCGATTATGCCTACCGCATACTGGAAGTGGATCCTTCGGCCAGCGACCAGGAGGTGAAAAAGTCTTACCGCCAGATGGCCAACAAGTACCACCCCGATAAGGTCAGCCACCTGGGCGAAGATTTTCAAAAGGCTGCCAACCAGAAATTCCAGAAGGTGAACGAAGCTTACGAGAAGATCCGCAAGGAGCGAAACATGAAATAAGGGATTTTTGCCATCTAAGTGCAAGACGGTTGAATCATCGGCAGCGAGTGGAACCTGGCGGCCGGCCACATGGAACTTTTTTGTTGCAACTGACCCATTGGCTGTTGCGGCCGGGGGATGAATTTTATTGCTTTTGTTCCATCAGGGGCAGAAGTTTGTTCTATATTTGCAGATGGTATCAAAAAACACAACAAGCATGCTAAAAGACATTCTATCCATAGCAGGCTATCCGGGCCTTTATAAGTATCTTAAAAACAGCCGGAACGGAATCATCGTGGAGAACCTGGAAACCGGCAAGCGGATGAATGCCGATGCCACAGCCCGTATCAACTCGCTGGAGGATATCTCTATATATACCGACGAAGGGGATATGGAGTTGAAGGATGTTTTCAAGGCCATCCATGAACATGAGAACGGGCAGAAAAGCTTTAACCCGAAGAAGACCAGCGGCAAAGAGCTCAAGGAGTACTTCTCGAAGGTAGTTCCCAATTATGACGAGGACCGGGTGTATACCTCCGACATGAAAAAAATTCTCACCTGGTACAACACCCTCCAGCAATTGGACATGATCGACCTGAGTGAAGAGGAAGGCGAAAAGGATCCGTCAGGCGGCGACCAGGAGCGGTCCAGTGAAGATACAGACAATAGCGAAGAGCAAGGAAGTTCCGAAACCGAAAAGGATTAACCACAGGCGATGAATCAGGAGCCGTCCGTCTTCTTTGCTTCCTCCCAGATCACATTCATCTGGTCGAGCGACATATCCTTGAGCGATCGACCCTTGTGAAGGGTCTGCTCCTCCAGGTACCTGAACCGCCGGATGAACTTACGGTTGGTACGCTCCAGGGCATTTTCCGGATCCACATCGTACAATCGGGCCGCGTTGATCACTGAGAACAGCAGGTCGCCAAACTCCGCCTCGATCTGGTCTTGTTCCTCGTGCTGAACCTCCTGCTGCAGCTCGTCGAGCTCCTCCCGCACTTTATCCCAGATCTGTTCCTTCCTCTCCCAGTCGAATCCCACACCCCTTACTTTTTGCTGTATGCGGTTGGACTTGATCAGGGCGGGCAGTGAGTTGGGAACACCCGAGAGAATGGATCGCTTGCCTTCCCTGCGTTTGATCTCCTCCCAGTTCTCCTCCACCTGGCGGTGGTCCTGTACCTGTGTGTCGCCAAAAACATGGGGATGGCGGTCTACCAGCTTGTCACAAAGGCTGTGTATGACTTCGGTGATGTCGAAGGCCTGCTTTTCTTCAGCTATTTTGGCGTAGAAGACAATGTGCAGCAACAGGTCGCCCAGCTCTTTTTTGATCTCGGGCAAGTCCTCATCCAGGATAGAATCGGCCAGCTCGTAGGTCTCCTCTATGGTCAGGTTGCGAAGGCTCTCCATCGTCTGCTTTCTGTCCCAGGGACATTTCTCCCTGAGCTCGTTCATGATCTTCAGCAACCTGTCGAATGCTTCCAGTTGTTTGTTCATAATTTATCTTCTGTTTTATTGCAATATTTTCTGTGTTGTTGCATGTTGGTGACTGGTTTTCAGTGAAAACGTATCCGAACGGTGGAATCGGTATCCAGCGAGAGGATTTGCGCGGCATTGCCCCCGTTCATGGCTATCTCCAGGAGTTCGAGTGAGTTGAACAACGCCAGCAGCTCCCCTTCGGGGGCGTCGTGGTACGATTGGCTGATCCGGTTGATCTTGTTGCTGTTGCTTTGAACGAAGATCTGGTATTTTCTCTGGCCGGCCACCCGCTGAAACAGTTCACGCGAGATGTTGGTGATGGCGTTGTGAAACGAATCGATGTATACGACACGCCCGATGATCACCGACTCATCGATGGTGGGGCGCAGCGGTATACGCCTGTAGTAGTCGGTCTGTTCGCTGCCCATCGACTCGGGTGCCTTCCCGCTGAGAAAACGTCTGGCCACATCGGTAAAAACCCCCAGTGTAGGGAAAGTGGGCATGGCATTGTGCATTTCAATGCGGATGACCCTGTCGGGAGCGTTGGGGAACATCAGGCCGAAAACACCATTGTCGGTGCCCAGAAAATAATGCCCGTCCTTCTCAACCAGGATGTGACCCTGTTGCTTCTCGGGAACACTCTTTACCGCAAGTATGTGCAAGGTACCCCTGGGATAATGCCCGTAAGTGTTGCGCAGTATGAAAGCCGCTTCGGGTATGTTGAGGGGTCTGATCCTGTGGGTGATCTCCACAATCCTGGCATCCTCATGGGCTTGCAGTATGCGTCCCTTAAATGCCCCGGCGTAGTAGTCGTGCTTGTTCCAATCCGTTGTAAGCGTAATAATTGGCTTCATATGGACCGATTACTTCCTGTGGCCTGTAATGATTTGATTGACCCTTGTGTTTAATATTAAATAAATTATTAGATTTGTTGACTGCACAACTCGATGTTGAGTTCAAAAGTACATAATATTTATCAGAATATATGATGGAAAAGGTGATATATTTAGAGGGTATAGAGCCTGTCAACCTCTTTGGCGTGAAGAACAAGCGCCTGGAAAAACTCCAGGAACACTACCCCAAGCTCAAGATCATAGCAAGGGGCAATGAGCTAAAGGTCCAGGGAGAAGAGCAGGAGGTGCAGGAGTTCGAAGAGAAGATCGACCTGATCGTGGAATACCTGAACAAATTCAAGAATCTGAAAGAGAGTGAGTTTGAAGCCTTGCTGACCGACGAGGGGGAGGGCGAGGAGATGATGAAGGCCAAGGAGAAATCGGAGGATTCGCTGGTCTACGGCATAGATGCCCGTCCCATAAAAGCCCGTACTGTTAACCAGCGTAAGCTGGTGGAGGCCCATCTTGGCAACGACCTGGTTTTTGCCGTGGGACCGGCCGGCACCGGCAAGACCTATACCGCCATAGCCCTTGCAGTAAAAGCTTTTAAGGAAAAGCAGGTTCGACGAATCATCCTTACCCGTCCCGCCGTTGAAGCGGGGGAGAACCTGGGCTTTTTGCCCGGTGACATGAAGGAGAAGCTCGACCCTTACCTGCAGCCCCTTTACGATGCCCTGCGCGATATGTTTCATCCCAGGAAGCTGACCGAGTTCATCGAGGAGGGCATCATTGAGATTGCCCCGCTGGCTTATATGCGGGGAAGGACGCTCGACAACGCCTTTGTGATACTCGACGAGGCACAGAACACCACGGTCAACCAGCTGAAGATGTTTCTCACCCGCATGGGCAAGAACGCCAAATTTATTGTAACGGGCGACATCACCCAGATCGACCTGCCCAGGAAACAAAAAAGCGGACTTATTGAGGGTATGGGCATACTCAAAAACATTTCAGGCATCTCCATGGTTTATTTTGACAAACGTGACATCATTCGCCATGACCTGGTTAAACAAATCGTGGAGGCATACAGTCAGTATATGAATAACAAAGAATAAAACCCATCAACCATGCAAAAACCTATTCTCAGGACCAGTTTTCAGTTTCCCGGACAGAAAGATCTTTACAAAGGGAAGGTACGGGATGTTTACAACATCAACGATCAACATCTGGTGATGATTGTTACCGACCGCATATCAGCTTTTGATGTGGTCTTGCCCCGGGGTATTCCCTACAAGGGCCAGGTTTTAAACCAGATAGCCGACCGCTTCCTGGGTGCCAGCAGCCAGATCGTGCCCACCTGGAAGGTTTCCACACCCGATCCCAACGTTATGATAGGCCACAAGACGGAGCCCTACCCGGTGGAAATGGTGGTCAGGGGCTATCTCACCGGCCATGCATGGCGCGAATATAAAGCAGGTAAACGACAGATATGCGGAGAGCCACTGCCCGAAGGCATGCAGCAACACCAGAAATTCGACCGTCCCATCATCACACCCACCACCAAGGCGCATGAGGGACACGATGAGGACATCTCCAAAGACGAGATCATCCGCCAGGGCCTGGTCTCCAAAGATGAATATGAAAAACTCGAGGAATACAGCCTGCAGCTTTTTGAACAGGGTACCCGCATGGCCCTGGACAAGGGTCTGATACTGGTCGATACCAAGTATGAGTTCGGCAAAAAGAACGGACAGATCTACCTGATCGATGAGGTGCACACCCCCGACAGCTCACGTTATTTTTATGCCGACGGTTACCAGGAACGCTTTGACAGAGGGGAGCCCCAGCACCAGCTCTCCAAGGAGTTTGTGCGGGAATGGCTGGTAGAACAAGGCTTCCAGGGACAGGAAGGCCAAAATGTGCCCGACATGGGCGATGATTTTATCCGGAAGGTTTCCGAACGATACATCGAACTGTTTGAAAAGATTACCGGCGAGAAATTCCAGTACACCGAATCCGGCAATGTGGAAGCCCGTATAGAAGAAAACATCCGCAAACAACTGGAGAAAATGTAAAACCATCCCGTGATCCGGTGCATGGATATCATTACCGATGTTTCTTCTCCTGCTACTAACACTACTACTCCTTTGAAAACCTGATTTTTGGATAATCTACAGGGTGCCTGCCGCAGCAGGCACCCTGTTTTCGGCTTTTCGATCTCATTGGTTTTTGAGAGGATTTTAAGTTTGAAGCTTTCACTCTAGCATCTGTTGGATCAATTGTCTTTTGGAACATCCACATAAGTTGTGCAGACTTTTGCCAGGACATGTCAGACCTTCCCTTCCATCTTCTTTCCACTTTCCATTATCCATCCATCATCCATTATCCATCCATCATCCATTATCCACCCATCATCCACCTTCACCTTTCATCTGCCATCATGCCCAAAATGATTCTTCTCTTACCGCTGCCGGGTGGTCGATAAATTATTTTCAATACAACATATTTAAGGGATTTTTTGCTGCCTTATATGATTGATATGTATAAAGTTAAGATAAATAATGTTTTATTAATCCAACTTTGACTTTGAATTTAATGTTATATTCCCTAAGTTTGCATAGAAATAATTTTGAAGCCAAAAGGGCAATTTTTTTATAAAGCCCCTATTGTGAAATGTTTAAAGCATTCTTCATGCTCTGCTCTATTTTAAACAGCTCGCAATCTACTCTGCGCCACCATCTGAATTGATGAGTGTTTTAGCCCGCAACTGTGCGTTTTTCACCTTAATCCATCTTAAATCTGATTAATAGATTGTACAGGAAGTTTTTATGCCCTAAAGGGCCTGCTGTGGATAGATCAAATGTGCCTTACATGAAAATGTGTCTTATCAAATGAGGAAATATTATATGGACATCCATCACTCAATCAGATATAAGCTGACGAAACTTGATAATTTATGGGGCAAACCGCTTATAAAAAGTGCACTGGGCTTTTTAGGTGACAAGCAACAACAGCCCCCGTCGGCAAAAAAGCAGCCCAGGAAAGCTACTTTTATAAGCCTGAAAGATGCCCGCAAAAAAAGGTTTTATTATAACTACCGGGAAGATTCTGTTGAGGTCATTCCCCAACTGCTGGGAGTTAAAGTTTTTGAAGATTTTGACCTGAAAATCCTTCGCCAGTATATCGATTGGACGCCTTTTTTTCATGGGTGGGGACTAAAAGGTAGATTTCCAGGCATCCTGGAAAAAGAGAAAGTAGGCAGGGAAGCCAACCGGGTGTTCAACGAGGGACAGGAGATGCTTGATGAGATCATCGAAGAGAAAATGTTCACCCCCAAAGGCATCATAGGCATATTCCCTGCTAACTCAGAAGGAGATGACATCCTGATATATGCCAGCGACAGGAGAAAAAAAGTACACAGGCGAATACCTATGCTGCGTCAACAGCAGCTCAGGGATCAGGAAGGGTTTACCCTTTCCCTGAGCGATTACATAGCGCCGGCCGACTCAGGCAAACGCGACTACCTGGGTGGATTTGCCGTGACATCGGGTTTTGAGACCGATGGGTTGGTCCAGCATTTCAAGAGCCAGGGCGACAGTTACAACAGTGTGATGGTGAGGCTTTTAGCCGACCGCCTGGTGGAAGCATTTGCTGAAGTGCTGCATGAAGCCGTTCGCAAAAAATACTGGGGATATGATCCCGGTGAAAAACTCTCACAAACCGACCTGATCAAAGAGCGCTACAAAGGCATACGCCCGGCACCCGGCTATCCGGCCTGCCCCGATCACACCCTGAAAGGCCACCTTTTCGACCTGATGAAGGTGGAGCGGCGCACCGGCATCACCCTGAACGACAGCTATGCCATGAACCCGGCCAGCTCCGTTGCAGGATTCTATATGGCACACGACCGCTCGCGCTATTTTGGTATTGGTAAGATTGGCGAGGATCAGTTGCGCGACTATGCCCGCCGCGCCAGCGTCGACCCGGAGGAGGCCGAAAAATGGCTTGCCCCCGTGCTCTGACCAGAAAAAAAGGAAAATCAAAAATGTAAAGCATATGAAGATCACTGAAATTTTTGAGAGGCAAAAAACAACGTTTTCGTTCGAATTTTTTCCTCCCAAGGATTACCTCACTGCGGTGAAATTTGGGATCAACGCCGGTCAGCTGATGAAGCTCGATCCCTCCTTTGTTACAGTTACCTATGGAGCCGGTGGCAGCACCCAGGAAAATACTTTCAACCTGGTGGAGCTGTTCCAGAACGACCTGGGCTTTGTATGTATGGCCCATTATACATGTGTCAACGCCACCCGCGAGAAGATTGCCTACGATATGCGCATCCTCCAGGATATGGGCATTGAAAATGTGATGCTCCTCAGGGGCGACCCGCCCAAAGGAGCCGAAGAGTTCCCTGAAAATCCGGATGGTTTCAATTATGGAAGCGATCTGATACGGTTTGTTAACGACAACTATGACTTTTGTATCGGTGCAGGCGCTTACCCTGAAAAACACGTGGAGGCCACCTCCGTGGAAGAAGACCTGATCAACCTGCGCATCAAGGTGGATGCGGGAGCCGATTTTCTGACCACCCAGATGTTTTTTGACAACAAATATTACTGGGATTTCCTGAATAGAGCCGAACAAAAAGGTATCCGCTGCCGTATCATTCCGGGCATCATCCCCATCACCAATTTTAAAAGCATTAAGAAATTTGCCAGCATGACCGGGGCCAACATCCCGCAGGAGATCAGCAAAAAGATGGAACCCTACAAGGACAATCCATCGGAGATCTATAAAAGGGGACTGGAACTGGCTATTGATCAATGCCGCGACCTTCTGGACAACGGCGCTCCCGGGATACATTTCTATACCCTTAACAAGTCACGGGCTGCCGTCGATCTGTATGAGAATCTGGCAAAAGATTTTAAAGAGGTGAAAAACTGCTATGAAAAGAGTTTCACCCCCCACATACCGGCCAAATAAATGCAAAGTCCCCTGTCAGCAACCACGGCATAAAATTTTGCCGGTAAAGACAGTTATAAATAAGGTGGTATGTTATCTATGAGCTCAGCCCCAAGGCATATTGCAGATCATCACACGATGAGGTGCCCGCTGTGCAGCCACTCTGTAGAGCCGTTCCGTAAGGCCCGCAAAAGAGACTACTGGCATTGTCCCGGCTGTGGCTCGGTTATGATGGATCCCCGTGATTATGTCACCCCCGGGGAGGAAAAAAGCCGTTATGAGACGCACAACAATGATGTAGAAGACCCGCGTTATCAGAACTTTGTTGCTCCCCTGGTGCGACAGATCCTTTCCGGGCACAGTTCCGCCGAGTCGGGACTGGATTTTGGCTCGGGCACGGGACCTGTCATCACCAAATTGCTCAGGGACCAGGACTATCAGGTTCAGACCTTCGATCCGTTTTTCGACAACAACACCTCTTTGCTCCTGGAAAAATACGATTACATTGCCTGTTGTGAGGTGGCCGAGCATTTTCACAAACCCCGGGAAGAGTTTGAGCTGCTCCGCGGCCTCCTTAAACCCGGTGGGAAGCTCTATTTGATGACCCGCCTGTATGAGCCCCACATCGATTTTGCTTCGTGGGACTATAAGAACGATGAGACCCATGTATTTTTCTACAGCCGCAGGGCTATGGAATGGATAGCTTATAAAATGGGGTTTTCAGACATAGCTTTTCTCAATGACCAAATGATCATCTTTACCGCCTGAATTTACGAAAAGTTGATTTGATCTTGATTTTCCCTGTATTTTGAAATACATTTGAAAGTCTGTACCAGCTTTTCTATATTCCAAATCCCGGTGCAAACAAACGATAAAGACCATGGGGCATCACCACGATTACTATGAGATGAAAGAGCATTACAGCCTTTCACAATATGAAAACTCTTTCCCGGAATCGGGCTTTTCCATCTGCAACATACCCTTTTCTTCTCCAAAAACAGATATGCTGCCTACCAAAGAAGAATGCCAGCATACAACTCAGGACAGCTATCACCTGTTGCCCGACAACCAGGTGGAAGAAAACCAGCGGTTCGTTTATCCCGTTTTCATCAACCATCAGCAAACAGGGAGCGACCGGGTCATCATTTTGCTGCACGGGCTCAATGAAAGGGACTGGGACAAGTACCTGCCATGGGCAAGGTCCCTTCATATGCAAACCCAACAGCCGGTCATTCTCTTTCCCATCTCCTTCCATGTGAACCGAAGTCCCGATGCGTGGAAGGATCCCAGGCTGATGGCCGGACTGGCCAAACAACGCATGCAAAAGAACAAGGAAATACAGGATTCTACTTTTTTAAATGCAGCCATCAGTGAGCGTCTGCAGATGCTTCCCAAGCGCTTCTATACTTCGGGATTGCAGACCTATTACGACCTGGAAGAGTTGATTGGGCAGTTAAAGTCAGGCAACCATCCCCTTCTCGGAAAAAAGTCGCAGGTAAATTTTTTTGGCTACTCCATTGGCGCCCTGCTGACGCAAATACTGTTGATGGCCAACCCGAAAAACATGCTGAAGGAAAGCAAGGCATTTTTGTTTTGCGGTGGAGCCAGCTTCGACCGCATGAGGGGCGTTTCACGCTTTATTCTTGACAGCGCTGCCTTCGATACCCTGCGGTCCTACTTCACCCACCTGGATGATTACCTCAGCAGCGATGGGCAACTCAAGAGACTGATCAAAAAGATGGACCCGGGAATATATTTTCGTTCCATGATCGATGCCCTGGGCCTGGGTGAATACCGCAAAAAAAGGATGGGAGACCTGGCCAAGCAGCTGAGCATCATCACCCTGGAAAAAGACCAGGTGATACCCCCCGAAGCGGTGAAGAAAACGTTCGAAGGCTTGGGTACGGGCCTGAAAAAACTGGTCGGGGTGATGGACCTTCCCTATTCCTACAGCCACGAAAATGTCTTTCCCCCCAACCTGAAAGATCACCAGAGGGATGTGGACGAGGCATTCGAGAAAATCTTTGCCCGGGCAGCCCATCATTTGCAATGATTTACATGCACATGGGCGGTCATGGCTGTGATCCAGTCCATGGCTTATACCCATTGGGAGACTGCCGGTTACTTTTCAAACCCATCACTGTGACAGGAATTCAACCAGGTAGGGATGGTGGTCGTTTTTTTCTATACGTATGACATCGCCGTAATGAAGCTGCCATGAGGAACTGTTTTTCAACGGCATCTCAAAGATATGGGTCAGTATGGCTTTCATCGCTGCCCCATGGGTGCATATGAACACCCGTTCTTCATCCCCGCTGGTGACGCTGTCCCAAAAATCACAAACACGCCGGTACAGCTCGGTAAAACTTTCTCCCCCCGGTGCCTTTTCATCGATAAAATTCTTACACCACCTGAGAAGTCCCCGGTCATCAATATCATTCCACCTTTTCATCTCCCATTCACCAAAATGCATCTCCGAAAGCCGTTTGTCGACCTTTACCCGGCACGGGCCCCTGGACAGGGATTTTGCCAGCTGGACACACCTCTTCAGGGGACTGGAGAAGATGGTGTCGCGGGGCTGAACGGGCAGGAGCCTTCGGAGCCTTTTTACCGTGTGTTCAAAATGCCAGGGAATAAGGGGTATGTTCGACTGACCGTAACAAACGTCAGGCGGCGGGTCGGGCTGGGAATGACGAAACAGGTAGATGACCATAACTGTGGTATGAATAATGAATAAGGTAGAAAAAATGCCTGAGAATCAATTCTAATCTGTGATCCCTGAAAGACTTTTAGAAAGAGGGTCCAAAGAAAATGCTGCATAAAGAAAGGAAGCGTCGAAGGGGAACGTGCAGCATACAAAGCCAAACAAAAGGCAGGGGATAAAGTTTAACCCCGACAAAGAAAATTTACCTTTTGGGGGGCATTTTCATGGTAATGGGTATAAATCAATGCGCTGTAGGAAAGCTTGATGGCATAACTCTTTTCAAGGGGCATTTCCAGGATGAGACTCAGAAGGGATTTCATGACCCCGCCGTGTGTAACAACCAGGATGTGTTGCTCCTCACGGCGCATCAGGTCCTGCCAGAAGGCTTCGGCTCTTTTGTAAAGGTCCATGTGACTTTCTCCACCGGGCGCCGGGGCATGCCGGAAATCATTTATCCATTGCTGCAGCTCCTTTCCGTTGATCTGCGACCATGGCATCAATTCCCATCTTCCGAAGTTCAGTTCCCTGATGCGCTGGTCGGTGATGTATGTGGCCCTGGGATGGTGAAGCGACCGGGCCAGCTTGTCGCAACGCTGCAGCGGACTGGTGAAAATTACCTGTATCTGATCCAAAGGCAACGTCTCCCTGAGTTTTTCCAGATCCTGTCGGAAAGTGGATTCCACCACATCAATATCCGACTGCCCGTAGCAGGTTTCCGGCGGAACATCAGGCCTGGTATGCCGAAGCAGGTATATGTGCATGGTTTTTTGTTTCAATGATTGGCGCTAAACATTCGCGCTTAAATATTGAACAGTGAAGCGGTGGGAAAGTTGAAAAAAGCTGCGGAAAGACTGACGGAAAAAGGGGAATTATGAGTATGGATCAGAAATCCGCAGCTTTTATAAATTGTTTGGGGCCTGACAGGTTTGTAATGTATCTGTTTGTTGGCCTGTCTGTTATGTGGTGTGTCTGTTGGTTGCCCGGGTTGTTATTTTTTTTATGTATCTGGTCTTGGCCTGGTTGCTTGGTGTTCTACATGTTTTTTGATCCGATTGTTTTACATGTGCCTCTAATCCATATGCTTTAGCCATCAGGGACAGAGCACTATTGAAAAACCACGGCGTTGGGTGAATAGCCCACCTGCACCGAATCGATGAGACGATGTTCGTTGTCGTAGCGCACCGCATATCCTTTGGTGCCACTGCCAGGTTCCAGGCAGTATATTCTGCCGTTTTCCGGGTTGATGTCAAGTCCGTAGGGGGCACGCCCGATTACGGGTTCTCCGGGAAGCTCGGTGGCATCGATGGACATGCGGTAGATGCCCTCTTCTCCCACGAAATAAACATGGCCTTTATTGGGTGAGACAGACAGCAGGTAAAGTCCGTAGCTGGCACTTTTGCCCAGGTCGAAAGAGGTGGTGCTGTGGCTTTCACCGTCTATCTTAACCAACGATGAGTTGGTGGGTCCGTCGGGTAGGAAAGAGGTCAGCCCCTTGCACATCACCCAGATGTCGCCATTTTTATCTTCCACCATATCGGTGGGCATGTCACCCACGGCAATGGTTTTTACCACCTGGTCATTTCCCGGGTCGATGATGCTGACCGTGTTGCCCGCACCGAAGCCCCCGCTGTTGGCAACGTAAACCCTGTTGCCTGCCATCAGCATGCTTTCGGGTCCCCGGCCCACCTCAATGGTGTCGACAATGGTGTGCTTGTCCAGGTCAATCTTGAAAAGATGGCCATTGGATCCGTCGGCCGAGCTGCCATTGGTCAGGTAGCCATAATTGTTGCTTACCTGCATGAATTGACGGGGATAGCTCAGTTGGGGGATCACATCGATTTCCGAAAAATTGTCTTTGTCCACAATCTCAACCCTTTTTGAGTTGTTGACAACAATGAACCCCTTGTCACCGGTAAAGGCAAGATCCTGCACCACGTCGCCGGGGAAGCGGCCGTTTTGCTGGTTGAAATAATTGTCGATCTTTTTGCCTGTTTCGGGGTTGAGAAGGGTGATCGATCCGTTGCTTTCCTGGAAATTGCCTTCGTTCACAATGTATATGCCTTCAACTTCAAGGTTTTTATTGGTGGTGCCATCCTCTTCACATGAAACAAAAGAAAAGGCGATGATACCCAGTCCCACCAGGGTTGATAACATTTTTTTCAGGAATGAGGTTTGGTTTTTCATAATGGTTTGATTTTGAATTTGATTTTGATTTATGGTTTGATTTTGACTTATGGACTAAATAATTGATTGATCTGTATGTTGAGGTTGACATAAAAGGCCCTGCCGGGCATGGGATAGTTGGCGATCACCTGGTACTGTTTGTCCAGCAGGTTTTTGATGCTCACCTGGATATCGCCCTTCAGGTTTTCCATTTTCCATTCTCTGGCCAGGTGCATGTCGAGCAGGGTGTAGCCTTCCAGTTTGCCCGCAGGATCGTTATCGGCAGTGCTGTAACGGTCGCCGGTATACCTGAGGGAAGCAGTCACGGAGTATTTCCTGAACGATGCCCTTATGCTGTTTTTTAGGCTGTGCAGGGGGGTATATCTGAGTTGCTGGCGGTGGGCTTCACTTTGACCGGTGTTGATGTTCAGGGCCCGGGTATAGTTGTAGAGGGCATGGAGCTTCAGCCGGAGTTGGTTCCACTGTAAACGGTGATGGAAGCCTGCCTCCAGTCCGGTGGTTCTCACCCGGGCATTGTTCACCGGGTGCCAGTAAGATGCTCCCTGCTTCGGCAGCCATTCGATCATATCGAAGATGTTGGATTGGTAACCTGTGAGTTCAATCCTGCTTTGGGCATCAGGCAGATAATCATGCTCCAGTACATAACCAAGGCCCACCTCGCCGGTCCATCCGTGTTCGGGTTTCAGGTCCTTGTTCCCCCCCGGTTGCCAGTATTTGTCGTTGAGCGTCGCCATGCGGTATTTGGTGGAAAAGTGGGTGCGAACAAACAGTTGGGTCCCACGGGGTCGGTAGTTGGCCCCGAGACTGATCTGGGGCAGGGGGTTGGTGTAATTGTTGAACTGTTGCCTTACCGATATATTTGTGGTGATCTGGGGTGTCTGGTACTTGAAAGCCCCGATCAAAGCGGCCCGGTATTCTTTTTTAAGCCGCGGGTAGTCGTCCACATCAGCCTGTATCCTTGTGTATTGCAGCCCCAGGTCGAAACTCATCCGGTTGTTGAAATGGTGGCGGTAGTTGATGTCGTTGAGCCATTTTTTCGTCTCGAGGGGAGAGTAGATCATATAATGCTGGTCGCCGGGGTTTTCTTTCTCCCTGTACAACTGGTAGTGGTGGAAGAAACCCGTTTTTACCTGCACACTGGCATGGTCAAAGATGCGTTTCCAGCCGACATAGGCACGCAGGGTGCTGTCTTTCTGGCTGGCATGATTTTGGCCGGAGACTCCCATGATGTCGGGCAGGTGCTTCAGCCGGTTCTGGTACCATATTCCCGCTTCGAAGCGGTTGCGGGGGGTGGGATGGTAGTAGAAGTTTTGCATGATGCCCAGGTTGCGCACACTGTTGTTTTGCCGTTCCTTCAGGGGTTGGCCGAACTGGTTGTAATCGCGGTATTCAAAGTCGTTGCGGGCTTTCTGGTAGAAACCTTTCACGCGGTAATGGAGCTTTTCATTGCCCAGGTTGGCCTGCACCCCGTAGCGCCGGCTCTCCCAGCTCCCCATCTCGCTGGTCAGTCCCAGGCTCTGCTTCCTGTCCCAGTCGGCCTCATTGCTCAGGGCGATGGCCCCGCCAAAGGTGCCGCTGCCATATAGCGATCCGGGAGCGCTGTGGCGTATTTGTACCTTGTCGGTGAAGGAGGCCGGCGTGAGGGAAAGGTCGCATTGACCAAGGGTCATGCTGTGGATGGGAAAACCGTTCCAGGTGACCGAGGTGTGCTGGGCAGTGCTGCCCCGGAAGCTGGGAACAGAGATGGCTCCTTTGGCCCCATAGGAGCGGATGTGCAGGGGCGTGGTGGCCTCAATCATCTCACCCAGTTCCATGGCCTGGTATTGTTGAAGCTCCGCTGAATCGACCAGGGTGATCTTCTGGTCTTCAACGTAATATTGGTTGCGGTGTGAGGTGACGTGCACCTCCGGCACCTTGTGCACTTTTTTGGAGAACTGCTGGGCTGTGGCCGGTGCAGCCAGAACGACCAACAGCCACATGACAACAAGCCAGCCTGTATGGCGGAGAGGGTGTATGTTTATGTGAAAGTGCAAATGGTTCATGATATCATTTGATTGGTTTGTGTTTGACAGCCACATGGAATGCACCCCTGTTGGCGGGGAGGTTTCCTTTGGCAACATGTTGTGTACAAAACATCCTGGGTCTGCTGCGACCACTCAGGCATCATGACCATCTGAAACGGGGAAAAGTAGTTAAGAGAAGGGTTGGTTTCTCCTGACCATAGCTTTTAACCCGCAAGCCATGATGTTGGTGCTTTCTGGCAGGTTTCCTGGCTTTCCCTTCTGCCTTGCCTTCCCGTACCGCTAAAGGCGGCACAGTGGCTGGGGTTCTGCAGAATATCTCCCGGCGGGGCGGGAGGGGATTACAGTAGCGGGAACTGCTCCGGATTTTCACCGGATTCCCTTTTAAAAAGGCCGGCCGGGTGACCGGGCTTTCACCAAAAAGTCACGGCAAATGTAACGAATTATTTCATCCTTCCAAAGATTTTATATGGTGAATTAAATTTTCTATAGAACCGGTTTCGATGCTTTTGCCGGGTTGCTTTCTCAGCACGTAATTGAGCGAGCCGTTCTTGCGTATCTCTATGCTCAGGTCGGAGTCCTGGGCTTCGGCATAACCGTTGCGCCTCAGGGCGTTGAGCAGCCAGTTGTATTCTAGGCCTTTGCCCGAAATTTTCACTTTCCTGGCTCGCGGGTTGGTGATCTTGAACGTCCCCGAAAGGTCGTCAAATCGTATGCCCTTGCGTTCAAAAAACTTTTTGAATTCACCTGCCAGTATAAGGTCTTCCGGACTGCCTGCCTGCACCTGCTGGTCGAGTCCCAGAAGCCATATCTTATCGGCAAAGCGCAGGGCCTGTTCCAGGTCGTGGGTGGACAGGAGCACCGCCTTTTGCATCTGCGAAGACAGGTTGTGCAGCAGTTGCATGATCTCGATCCTGCTTGGCAGGTCGAGGTAGGCCGTGGGCTCATCGAGGATGATGATGGGTGTCTCCTGGGCCAGGGCTTTGGCGATCATGGCTTTTTGACGCTCACCGTCGCTCAGCTCGTTGACCAGGCGGTGTTTCATTCCCACCATGCCTACCGAGTCAATGGCATGGTAAACTTTCTTCAGGTCGCCATCGGTAAGGCTTCCAAAGAAGCCGGTATAGGGATGTCTGCCCATGGACACCAACTCGAAGACCGTCATGTTGCCCACGTGGGTTTTGTCGGTGAGCACCACGCTGACCAGCCTGGCCAGGTCGCGTTCCCGGAAATGCTGTATCTCCCGGTTGTCGAGGTAAATCTTTCCCCCCAGGCTTTTTTGAAAGCCGGCGAAAGTCTTGATCAAGGTCGATTTGCCGGAGCCGTTGGGTCCGAGCAAACAGGTGAATTCCCCTGGCCTGAGCTGTAGGTTTAAATTGGAATGGACGGTCATCGGCTGTTTCCGTTTTTCGCGGTAACCGATGGTGAGTTGTTGGGTATGCAGAAGGTGTGTTTTCATGATCGATGGTCTCGTTGTGTTTTTGGGGTTAAACACTCAGCTTAAGCTTTCGTTGTTTGAGAATGACAGAAATGACAATGGGGGCACCAAAAATGGAGGTCACCACATTGATGGGCAGGGCACCTTCGAAGCCCGGCAACCGGGCTATAAAATTACAGGCCAGTGCCAGGAGGATGCCGGTTAAGATGACACCGGGTATCAGCAGGCTGTGGTTGGATGTTTTAAACACCATTTTGGTGATATGGGGTACAGCCAGTCCAAGGAAAACAATGGGACCGCAAAAAGCCGTGATGACGGCGGTAAGGATGCCCGTGGTCAGGATGATGTAAAAACGCGTCCTTTGAACATTCAATCCAAGGTTGGCAGCGTAATGCTCGCCAAGCAGCAGGATGTTCAGCGGTTTCATAAGCAGGAAGGATAGTCCCAATCCCACCAACACCACCGGGATAAAAACCTCGAGTTGTGGCCAGGCAACATTGGAGAAACTGCCCAGTCCCCACATGGCATAAGAATGCAGGTGTTCGGAGGTGCTGTAGTACTTCAGGATGTCCACCAGGGCCGATGTGATGTAGCTGATCATGATGCCCAGGATCAGCAGCATGGCATTGTCTCTTATCTTACGGGCAAAGAAGAGAATCAGGAAGAGGGTGGCCACGGCACCGGCGATGGCCATTGCTATGGTGGCCATATCGCCGTAAAGCTTAACAGGGGTTGCGGTTGCCACGTGGAGCTGACCAATGAACATCATGATAAAAGCCACCCCCAGGCTGGCACCCGAGCTGATGCCAAGGATAGAGGGACCGGCCAGGGGATTGCGGAAGAGGGTTTGCATCATCAAGCCGCCCACGGCCAGTCCCCCACCGGCCATCGCTGCCGTGATGGTTTGGGGTAGCCTGGATTTCATCAGGATGGTCGACCAGGTGGTTTGGTGTCCATCTCCGGCCCCCGTCATAATGGCGATCACCCGGTCGAAGGGAATGCTCACCGATCCAAAGGCCATGTTCAGCAGGAACATCAACAGGATGCCTGCAACAAAAAAGATCAGGAGCCAGGCTCTTTTGCCGGGTGTCTTTGGGTGGTGGGTGCTCATTTTTTCCTCCCCAGCATTTTGTAGTATTTGTTCTGATGGTCCGGCAGATGGTCCGGGTGAAGCAGGCTTACCAGGTCGGCCAGTATGATATGGGGCTCCAGGATGCCCTGTTCATAAAAAGGTGTCTTGTGGGTGTTGCAGAAAATGATCTGATGGTCCTGGAAGGCCTGAAATTCCTGGTAGTGTATGTTTTCTGAGCTGAGCTTTTCATAGGAATAGGATCCCTGAAGGTTTTCCTTGATGCTCCAGTAGTCGGCATGCTCGGCTTTGTAGAATACCGATTCAAAATCCAGTGGCAGGGAGCCGGTTTTCTCGTTGTCGCGCCACAAATAGCGGGCTCCGGCATCTTCAAAGAAGCGGCCCATATAACTTTTGCCTCCGGGTACATACCATACCTGGCCAATCTTCTTGCCGGAAAAGATGGTGGGTCGCTGATCAGCTATGTTTTCAACCCGCCCGGCCAACCGGTTGTATCGCCCGGCTATCGTGTCGAAAAGGCGCGATGCCTGTTCCTCGCGGTTGAAGAAGTAGGACACAAACTTGATCCATTCGGCCCTGGCCAGTGGGCTGTTTTCCATATAACTGGAGTTGACCGCTACAGGAATGCCCACATCCTTTATTTTCTGGTATTTGTTTTCCTTGAAGGGTGCTGCGAAGAGCAAACCGGCATTTGCCTGCAGAAGCTTTTCTATGTTGATGTTGTGGGAGGGTCCGAACTCCTGGATTTTGCCATCTTCAATGGCCTCTTTGACCTGCCTGTTTTTTACATACCTCCTCTGTGATACTCCCTGTATGGTCTGCAGCAAGTCCAGTTCACTAAAAAAGCCAATGTGTGTGGCATGAGCCAGGGCTACCCTTTTCACCGGTATTCGTATCACTTTGCCCTCAGGCAGACTTTCATGCGGTTCGACGCCCCTGGGGAGCAGCAGGTAAGTCTGCAACTGCCTGGTGGTATCGAAGGGATTGAGAAGCCTGACCACCTTGGCCCGTTTTTTATATTCAACAGAAAACAAACGGGCATACCGGGGGTGGGCCTCATGTGTGGGTGCTGGCCGTTTCTTCTTTGGACTGTCTTTAGCTGAATGGTTTTGATCGCCCGGCCTTCCTCCCGAGCAACCGGTGATGAGGCTGAGCAATACAAGAGCAGTAAATAAGAGGGGGGCAAATTGTCGATTGTTCATCATGTGTCGCTTTTAATCCCGAAAGCATTTGTTGAGATTTGGCAGGTTTTCTGGCTTTCCCTTGTCCTGGAACGCCTTCCCGTGCCGCTATGAGCGGTACAGTGGCTTAATGTGTCCAGGGCAATTATCCCGCTTAAAAGCGGAAGTGGGATTACAGCTGCGGGTACAGCTCCGGACTATCCCGCCAGGGGCGGAACAACACCGGATTCCCTATTAAACCCGTGAGGGTACCTCATCTGGGACAAAAGTAAGCAATATAATCGACAATAAAAACATACCCCTTTCAGTTTGGACCTTTTTTTTGCAAAAATATATCGTACTCCATATATTTAACATCCTTTTATGGGTTGACGTTTCAATATTCGTAAGATATTGAAATATAGTGGTCAATGGTTGTGTTGGTGAAGCCTTTGCAACACCCTGGAAATCCTTTCTGTCAGTAAATATTAAGGACAATGATTAAAATCAGGTTGTATGTAAATTGCTGTTTGTCAGTATTAAGTTATTGAAATTCTTACATTTTTGGATCTGCAGGAAAGATTCTGTTCCGAATTATTTTGATCTTATCATTATATTCATGATATTTGCATTGGAGATATTTTGAACGACTGATTAAGTAGTTGATATATAGGAAATTGATGATAGCAGTTAAAAAATTGTACTGAAAACAAATTGCAAAAAAACGTCCGGCCGATGCCTTTATTTCCTGTTTTATGACTGGTAAAATTCACGTTGATTGCCATTTAAAGGTATTTTAAGTTTTTCTGTCATTTGAAGCACACTTTCATTCAAATTCAAAAAATTTGTATGGAAAATATTATGTCTATATAAAATCAAAGGAGGAATTATGAGTATGGATCTTAGTAAAATTTCTGAAAAATTAATTTCAGGTGATGTAGAAGGATTGAAGCAGTTGACCGAAGAGGCGCTCCAGTCAGATACCAATCCTGGTGACATCCTTAATCATGGCCTGCTTCCGGGAATGGATAACGTGGGACAAAGATGGAAGGATGGCGATATGTTTATGCCTGAAGTTCTGCGCTGTGCAAAAGCCATGAGCGGAGCCATGGACATTCTGAGACCCAAACTTGCCGAAAGCGACATGGGTACTGCAGGGACCCTTGTCATTGGAACTGTCGCAGGCGACCTGCATGACATTGGTAAAGATTTGGCAGCTATGATGTTCGAAGGCGCAGGCTATAAAGTGATCAACATCGGCATTGACCAGCCAAATGAAAATTTTGTTAAGGCTGTGAAAGAGCACAAACCCAACCTGCTGGGTATGTCGGCCCTGCTTACTACCACCATGCCACGCATGGGAGAGGTTATTAATTCCCTGAAGGAAGCAGGAATCCGCGACCAGATCGCTGTGATCATTGGAGGCGCTCCTGTAACCGAAGATTTTGCCGGTGAAATTGGGGCCGACCTTTATGCACCCAACGCCGGTAGTGCTGTTGACATAGCAAAGGAGTATTTCGAAAAGCAAAAAGCCTGACCCCATCCCTCTCTATCCTGAGATTACCCCCAATGACAGGATCCAAACTGAGTTCACAAGAGGGGAAGATCAGGGTATAACCCCTACAAAGGGTACAATCCGGGCAAGATATTTATAGTCAGTCGAATTTCGGTTGCCCTTAGCAGCTGCGGAGGGATCATTGGCCCGTTTTGTGACATCTTCGAGCTGAAAACAAAAAATCAGAAACCTGTATCCTATGAAACGTGCATGATCAAATAATCATTATCATCTCAAACGACAATGATGGTCTGATCATGGAAGTTCCATCTGGCAAAAAATGAAAAAAATATTATCAAATGAAACCTGCATCCAGCAACCTACACAACAAGGACATGATTATTCATGCAGGTTCCATACGGCCAAATAATAAATAAAAAATAATCGTATGAAAATGAACCAAACCATTAATAAATCCACCCGGTTCCGGGTGCTGTCCGAAGACCAGATAGAGCAGATCTTCTATTCTGCCTTGGAGGTCCTGGAACGTACCGGTGGTAACATCTACCATGAAGGTGCACTGGAGCTGTTCAAAAACAGCAATGCAGTGGTTCGCGGCAACAACGTTCGCATACCCACCACCATGGTAGAGGAAGCATTGAACTTCTACCCCAGGAAAATCACCCTCAAAGGGAGAAATGGCCGGCGCTCCCTGCATATGCAGAAAGATACGGTCACCTTCGGTACCGGATCCGACCTGCCTTTCACCCACGACCGCGAGACGGGAGAACGTCGCCGAACCAAATACAAAGATGTTCAGGACGCCGGTCGCCTGGTGGATGCCCTGTCCAACTACGATTTTTTCATGTCGCACGGCATCGTTGGTGATGCACCCAACACCCAGACCTACGACCGCCACCAGTTTATGGCCATGCTGGAAGGGTGCACCAAGCCTATGGTCCTGACCAGTGTGGATGGGGAAGGACTGGAAGATCTCTGGAAGATGGGATGCCTGATCCAGGGCGGCGAGGAAGAGTTCAGGCTCAATCCCCTGTTTGTGGCTTATATTGAACCCATCTCACCCCTGAAAAACGACCGCACGGCAGTGGAAAAGCTGCTCTTTGCCGCCGAGAAGAAGATACCGGCAATGTACACACCCTGCCCCAGTTCGGGTGCCACAGCCCCTGCCACCATGGCAGGCATGCTGGTACAGTCGCTGGCTGAGACTCTGCTGGCTACCGTACTTTGTCACCTGAAGAGTCCGGGGATGCCGCTCATCATGGGAGGGGTTACCACCCTGCTCGACATGAAGATGTCTACCTATTCCTATGGCGCACCCGAGTTGTCGCTGGCCTCAGCTGCCAACACCGATATCTCCAAGTGGCTGAACCTGCTGATGTTCTCCACCGGTGGCTGTACCGATGCCAAAGTGCTCGATGAACAGGCCGCCTCAGAACAGATGATGAACCTTTTTTACGCCTACCTGTCGGGTGCCAACCTGATCCACGATGTGGGTTACATCGATCACGGCACCAATGCCTCGCTGGAGAGCCTTGTGCTCAACCAGGAGATGATGGGCATGGTCAGGCAGTTTGGCAAAGGCATCAACACCGATGATGACCACCTGGCCCTCGACCTGATAGAAAAACAGGGCCCTGGCGGTGAATATGTCACCACCGACCATACCTTTGAGTACTGGAGGGAGTGGTATATGCCCGAGCTGCAGGACCGGAGCGATTACGAGACCTGGAAGAAGAACGGTTCCAAATCGATGTCCGACCGCGTACGGGAGAAGACCCAGGATCTGCTCGACAACTACCAGCCCGAACCCATAGAGGAGGGCCTGGAAAAAGAGCTTCACAAGATTGTGGAAGATGCCGACAAAAGACATGCCTGATGGCAGCCGATCAACGAATTTTTAAAAAGGATCCATTATGATAAACAACCGAACGAATTATACCATACAGGAAAGTCCCTTTTTTGAGATACTTTCCGACAACCAGAAAGAGCGGATCTTCAATGGAATGATGCGGACATTGCAATATACCGGCGCCAATGTTCATCATGAAGGTGCCCGGGAGATTTTTAAGAATGCCGGTTGCAAGGTTGACGGTATTCGCGTGTACTTCCCTCCCGAGGTTATCCGGAAAGCCCTGTCCACCGTTCCTTCCGTGACCGAAGTGTTTCCATGGGACGGCGATGAATCGAAAAAGATCGTTGTGGAGAAGAAAAGAAGCTATTTCGGACCCGGGCCCACACCCCCCAACTTCATAGATACGGAAACCCTGGAGCGGCGGCCTTATCTGCGCAAAGATGCCTCGCTGGTGGCCCGTGTGTGCGATGCCCTGCCCAATATGGGTTATGTGCAGTCGCTGGGCTCTATCAGCGATGTGACCAACGGACTGGCCGACGTATATGAGTTTGCCGACATGGTCCGCAACACCACCACCCCCATCATGAGCTGGTCGTTCACCCGCGAAGGGTGTCGCGACATCCACCGGATGGGTGTAGCTATGGCCGGCGGGGAGGAAGCATTCCGCCAGCGCCCCAACTACATCTTTTATGGTGAGCCCATTTCACCCCTGGTGAGCGATTACCACGCCATTGACAAATCCATCTACTGCGCAGAAAACCGCATCCCCCAGGTGTACAGTCCCTGTGCCATAGGGGGAGGTACCGTTCCCGCCACCCATGCCGGACAGCTCGTGGTGGCCCTGTCTGAGTCGATGGTGGGCGTCATTGCTGCACAGCTCATCAGCCCTGGTACATGTGTCATCATTGGCGGGGTACAATCCATACTGGACATGCGCTTTTCAATTTATTCATACGGAGCACCCGAGCTGAGCCTGTTGAGTGCAGCCCTGACTGAAGTGGTTCACTATTGCGGGTTGCCAATGTATTCCACCTCGGGTTGTACCGACACCAAGAAGATGGATGTGCAGTCGGCCATGGAAGCCAGCCTCTCCATCAATGCCGCTATGATGAGCGGAGCCAACTTTGTACACGACAACGGTTATACCGAGTCCGGCCTTACCGGCGACATCTTCCAAACCGTGATGGATGACGAGATCATCTCCATGGCGCGGGTCATTGAAAGAGGCATTGAAGTCAGTGAGGAGACCCTGGCCGTGGAACAGATCAACAACGTGGGACCAGGTGGCCATTACCTGTATGAAGACCATACCATGAAATGGTTCCGCAAACACTGGATGCCCACCCTGATGGACCGCAACAGCTATGAGAACTGGGAAGCGCAGGGCCGCAAAACAATGAAGGACAGGGTACTGGAGAAAACCCGCGACCTGATTAAAAACCATGAAGGTCCCAGGGGTAAAGTGCCGGCCCAGGCCGATAAAGAGATCGAACACATCCTGGAAGAAGCTGAAGAGAGAATTCGCAAGGAAGAACCACAAAAACAAGCTTAGAAGGTTAAAAGGGGGCCATGGAAGGCCTGTCATCGATATCTCTGCGGAGATCTTCTACTTATCTATGAGAAATATCTCATAAGGCTTAACATCCAACATGGCTTTTCCATGACGCCCCCTTTCGTCCCTTAGTGCCTTTGCAACCGTTTTGTGCAAAGCAGGAGGAATGAATGGTGCCTGAGGGCCTGAACAGGATCATGCTGCTTTCATTATGAAAAGGTCATGGTCAGACAGTAAGGATCTTGATTAGAAGATCTATCAAATATGGGGTTCACTGCCTTGCTGTAGGGTTTACAGGGGTCGCCAGGTTATGCTTTACCGGATGGGCTGGACTTGTGAGACTTATACCGCCAGGCCGGGACGTTTCGTGCGATCAATGAATTAAATGAGAGACCGTTACATGAATCATTACGTGATAGGAATTGATACCGGGGGTACCTTTACCGATGGAGTGCTCTTGGACTATGGCTCGCGCCGGGTGGTCTCGGCAGCCAAATCGCTGACTACCCGCGACGACCTAAAACGTGGGGTCATCAAGGTGCTCAAGAAACTGAACCTTCAGGCAGACTGCAGCATCAAGCTGGTGGGCATATCCAGTACCCTGGCCACCAACTCAGTTGCTGAAGGAAAAGCCAGGAAGGTGGCCCTTCTTCTGATCGGTTACGACCAGGAGCTGGTGGAAAATTATGGGTTGACCGAAAAACTTCCGGCACAGAACATCTATTATTTCCAGGGCGGACACAACGCCCAGGGAACAGAGCTGGCTTCGCTGGACCAGGCAGGCATTGAGACCTGGATACGTGAGCACGCCGGTGATTACGATGCCATTGCCGTCTCCAGCTATTTCAGCCCGCTCAACCCACAGCACGAAGAGATAGCCATGAAAATCATAAGGGAGCACACCTCCCTGCCGGTGGTGATGGGACACCAGCTTTCCACCAAGCTGGACTCCATAAAAAGGGCCGCTACTGCCTCCATCAATGCTTCGCTGGTGGCCGTGATGAACGATTTTATCCAGGCGGTCAGGACCTCCCTGGCACAGATGGGCATCCAGGCTCCCCTGATGATCGTCAGGGGCGATGGTACCCTCATGCCCTACACCGAGGCTGTTGAGCGACCGGTGGAGACCGTTCTCTCCGGACCCGCAGCCAGTGCCATAGGCGGGCGGTTTCTGTCAAACAAGAACAGTTCCCTGGTCATAGACATGGGAAGCACCACCACCGACATGGCCCTGGTGCAAGACTCCCGGGTGATCGTCTCCGAGGAAGGAGCCCGGGTAGGCGATACCGATACGGCAGTCGAAGCCGCACGCATACGAACCATCTCGGTGGGCTGCGACAGCCGCATCTCCTTCAACCATAAAAAAGAAATTGTTATCGGGCCCGAACGTGTAAGACCCCTCTCGCAGATGGCCATCCACCATCCCCACGTTGGCGATGAGATGCGCTCGCTCAACCGTACCACCCTGGTTCGCAAGAATCCTTTTGACATCGAGTACTGGTACCTCCACAAGCCCCTGGAGAAGGATGAGCTGGATGCTCTCAGCGAGAAACAAAAAAGGGCCGTCGGGCGGATGTCTGCACCCTGCCGTTTAAGCGACCTGCTGAAAGAATGTGGCGTTTTTCATCCCAGCCACCTGAAGCTGGACGGGCTTATACAGCAGGGAAAGATAGAGTGTGCATCCCTGACCCCGTCCGACCTGCTCCATGTGGAAGGGGGGATGGACATGTGGGACAGCCAGACAGCCTTTGCGGCTGCCGACTATTTCTGCCAGATATATGGCAGAAACCGCAAAGATTTTATCGAACAGGTGTTCAACCGCATGGTCGACATCATCGTTGAAGAGGTCATCATCTTCCTGGCCTGTCAAAACATCGACCAGTCGAAGATGCCTGCATCCATCGACGGTGAATGGGGCAAATGGATGTTGCAGGAGATCATCCACAGCGACAACGAATACCTCTCCATAGACGCCGACAGCCGTTACCCGCTGATCGGCACGGGCGCACCCGCCCGCCATTTTCTCAGGAAAGCCGCCAAACTGGTTCATGCCAAGTTCATCCTTCCTGAACATGCCGATGTCGCAAATGCCGTAGGTGCCGTCTCTGGCTCGGTCACCGAGGTACGCGAAGCCATCGTCTTTGTTCGCGAAAACGAAGAACAGCATCACTATGTGACCAAGTACGGGGATCAGAGCAGGCATTTTGAGCAATATGCCGAGGCGTGCGACTATGCCGGGGAGGTATCCCGAAGGCTTGCCCGCGAGGCAGCCCTGAAAGCCGGGGCAGCCGATCCCTACGTGGATGTCAACCATAAGGTGGAAGGGTCGCTCACCCGATACGTGGCCCGCGCAGTTGGAAATCCCAGCTTGTCGGATCTTCGTGAACCCACCATGCAAAAGGAAACACTATGAAGAAGGTAATAGCCTGTGGCAGCATCAAACCTGAACTGGAACAACTCTCGGGCGAAGCCGAAGGGCTGAGCATCCGCTATATGCCGCAAAACCTGCATCGCCGGCCCCATAAGCTGAAGGAGGTGCTGCAGAAAGCCATCGACGAGACACCGGAGTCTGTCACCCACCTTGTGCTGGGATACGGACTCTGTTCCAACGGCATCGTGGGGCTCAAGGCACCCCGGCAGGGGCTTTATATCCCCAAAGTGCACGATTGCATTGCTTTTTACCTGGGAAGCAGGGAAGCCTACCACGCAATTTTCGGCAAACACCCGGGGACATACCATCTCACGCGCAGCTGGATCGACAACCAAACCGACCCCCTGGGACTTATGGAAAATGAATACACCCGGCGCGTGGGCCGTGAGTTGGCAGAAGAGACCATCCGCACCGAGATAAAAAATTATCAATACATCAGCTATGTCGACACCCCCTCAGCCGCCGGATCATCATACCGTTCCCGCGCCCGTGAAAACGCCCGGTTCTTTGATAAGAAATTTATAGAATACCAGGGATCCGACGTTTTTTTTCAAAAGATCCTTTTCGGACCCTACGACAACCCCGATTTTATCCATGTACCCCATAACAGTATTGTTCAACAAAGAGATTTTTTAAAATAGGAGGACAGTAAACATGCAAATAGTAGGTGAACTCATCAATGCCAGCCGAAAGAAAATCCGCAACGAAATCAAGGAGAAAAATTATGATGCCATCGCTCAGGTGGCAAGAGACCAACACGAGCATGGTGCCGACTTCATCGATGTCAATGCCGGCATCTTCGTTGGTCAGGAAGCCGACTACGTCAAGTGGCTCATCCGCACGGTGCAGGAAAATGTAGATGCACCCTGTTGCATCGATACCCCCGATCCCGCCGTCCTGGAGGAGGCCATCACAGAGCACAAGGGCACCCCTATGCTCAACTCCATCTCGCTTGAGAAAGACCGCTACGAAAAGATGCTGCCGGTGGTCAGCGGGAAGGACATGAAAGTGATCGCACTGTGCATGAGTGATGAAGGCATGCCCTATACCAGGGACGACCGGCTGAAGATTGCCAGTAAACTCATCAACAACCTGGTGCAGAAGAATGTGCCCCTGGAAAATATTTACGTCGACCCGCTGGTACAACCCATCGGCTCGGGCGACCGCTTTGGGGTGAGCGTACGCAGGTAGGCATCTGCGAGG
>CAJXLE010000019.1 GCA_913055895.1 uncultured Bacteroidota bacterium
TATATGATATGAGCGGCAATGTGTGGGAATGGTGCTTCGACTGGTACAGCGATTACACCGCTTCGCACAAAAACGATCCCCGTGGCCCGCGAAGGGGTCAAAGTGCAGTGGTAAGGGGCGGCAGCTGGCTATACTATGGGTCTTTCACCCGGGTTTCCAACAGGGGGAGCAGCGCTCCCACCTATGCCTTCAACAACTACGGTTTCAGAGTGGTCAAAGACAGGGACTAACCTATACATCCTATACATTCACGTTTGGCAGCCCAAACCAGGTTTCTCATGGTCTTTATCCAAACCAGGTTTTTTGGTCACCCCTGGTCCGCAGGTTCAAAAAGCAGGCAGCGTCCTTGTATGGAGACAGATATAAGTTCCGCTTTACTCGTCCTCATCCATTTTTTCATCGGCCTGTTCTTTGATCTTTTCCTGGGCCTTCTCCATCTCTTCTTCATACTCCCTGACCACCTCCTTCATTTTTTTCTCGCTCAGTCCGGTTGCCTGCTTTACTGCTGTACGGGTGGCCATGCCAATGATCAAAAACAGCACCAGCACACCCCCCAGTACATATGAAACCACCCTTGCGGTTTGCTCCCGGGCTTTCAGAACACCCTGCACTGCAAAATAAAGCATGTATATGCCGTAGAGGTTGACCAACAGGGAGATGATCGAACTCAGGGTCAGGCTGATGGCACCAAAAAAGCCTAAAAAGGCATTGACAGGGAGCAACACCATAATGGCTGCTGCAACACGCATATTGGGCTCAAACTCGGTATTTCCACCACATATGGCAGATACAATCAGCACCACCACCGCACCAATGAAAACACCAACAACAGCCCCGATTACACTACCAAAAAAACCGGCAATACCAGCCGCTCCGCCCAGGATACCTCCAGTAAACCCGGAAAGATTCAACAGGCTCCACAATAGCACAAAAATACCTGCCACCACCCCATATACCAGGGCTTTTAAAAGAGGTTCGCCCAGGCCGCCTTCAACAGGCATGGTAGAAAAATATGCTTTGGGTTGCAAGAGTGCCTTTCTGGAGTCCTGATAAAGGCGGTTCAGATTAAATGCTTCATTAGCCATTTTGTTTAAGATTTAAAGGGTTAAACGTGGAACGAACAAGTTATGAAAAAATCCAGTTGAAGTAAACACCTGGCTGTTTGTAGAGAAAAAAATTTTTATCCGCCATCTGCAAGGCCCGACCGTCATGATTTTTTATTTTCACGGTAAGGCAGAAAAAGGCAGAAAACGAGTTCCGGCAACAGTTCCGAAATTTCCCAGGCTGACAAAAACCGCCTGTTGGAACCCCAATGCGGAGATGCCGTAGAAAGGATAAAACGACAAAAAGCAATTTGAGATATGATGAAACCATTCAGCACAGGGCTGCTGCTTACAGCCATGCTTTTAAATGCAGCAGGAACAGCTGCACAGGATGATCGGTACCTGCCCGCCTCCTGTGCTCAACAAAAGGTGGAACATGAACATTATATACTATGCTGGTCGGAAGAGCATGAACAGGCCCAATGGGTGGCGTATGAGCTTACGCCAGCCGAGGTGCGGGGACATGTCGACCGCACCGATAATTTCCGCCAGGATCCCGGGATAGCCACCGGATCGGCCTCCCTGGCCGATTACCGGGGGTCGGGGTACGATCGTGGACACCTGGCTCCGGCAGGAGATATGGCTTTCTCCCACCAGGCCATGAGTGAGAGTTTTTACCTGTCGAACATCTCGCCCCAGCGAGCATCGTTCAACAGGGGCATATGGCGCCAGCTGGAAAGCCAGGTACGGGCCTGGGCTCAGGATGAAGGTCCGTTGTACATCATCACCGGCGGCATCCTGGCGGGAAGTTACAGGGACATTGGTCCAAACGATGTAACGGTTCCCCGGGCTTACTATAAGATCATCATGGATCAGTCAGAGCCTTTAAACGCCCTGGCCTTCATCATGGTAAACGAGAAAGGCAACGGCTCTCTTCGCAGTTATGCCACACCCATCGATGAGGTGGAAGAACAAACCGGACATGATTTTTTCCACAGCCTGCCCGAGGCAAAGGAGAAAAGACTTGAAAACGGCGTGAACCTGAAGCCCTGGGATTTTGATGCTTCCGTTAAGCACTACAGCGACGAAGCAGGCGATAAGGAATACCATACCGACAGGGATAACAAGATCAACATCAACGAAGCCTCAGCCGCTAAGCTCGACAGGCTTTACGGCATTGGTCCCGCCAAAGCCGGAAACATCATAGAGGCCAGGCCTTATCAGAGTGTGGAGGATCTTACCCGGGCAAAAGGAATAGGTGAGGTGAGCCTCTCCCGGATAGAGGATTACATCACGGTGGGATTGCCCGGCATCCATTATGAGAATGAAGGTACAGGATCTTCCGGGGGCATCAACATCAACGAAGCTTCACGTCATAAACTGAAGTCGCTGCCGGGAATAGGCGAAGTTTTATCCGGCCGCATCATAGAGGCCAGGCCTTTCAATGACATACGGGAAATTGAAGAGGTGAAAGGCATTGGACCCAAAACATTTGAAAAAATACGATATAAAATCTCGGCGTATTAAAAACCGCATCTGACAAGACGAAATCAAGCCAATGGGGCTTCCCTTCTATAGGGCTTCACTCAGTAAAGATGGTCCGGGTCGAATCCAGGATCTTTTCCACCCACAGGCGGTATTGCCTGCCAGAGGGATGAAGGCCGTCGGAGGCCACCAGTGAGGGATCATCTTCAGCCCGCTGTGAGATGGGTGTGATATTAAAGAAACGCACCCCGTAGTCCTGGCAGATGGAGTCGGCCACCGCGTTGTAGCGGGCTATCTCCCTGCGGATACGTGCAGTATCCCTGCCCTCGGCAAAAGGTGTTACACCATAATTGGGTATGGACAAGACAAAAACCTTTTCTTCCCTTCCCCGGGCAAAGTCGATGGATTTTCGCAACAATGAGTCAAACTGGGTGTGGTAAATTCCGATATCCAATCCCTGGTACTGGTTGTTGACACCAATCAGCAAAGAGACCACATCATAGGAGGCTCGCAGGTCGGCCTGTTCTATGCCATCAAGCAGCTGTTGGGTGGTCCAACCTGTACGGGCAACGATGCGAAGAGGTTCCACCACGAAAGTCTCGTCTGAAAGGCGGTTGGCCAGCTGTAGGGGCCACCTTTCACTCTCCGGCACACTTTCTCCAATGGTATAGGAATTGCCCAGGGCCAGGTAGCTTACCCTTGCCGTATCGGTGCCGGAAGTCCCATCGTCTTCACCAACGCCATCAGTTTTCCCGGCATTCACTCCATTGCCGTTATCGGGCGTGCAGGCGACAAATAGCAGCAATGAGCTCAAAAACAGGGCTTGTATGAGGATCAGGGGTCTTTTCATAGAAAAAAGACACCCCAGGGAAAAAAACCGCCGTGTGTTATTTTCATTGGAACAGATCATATTGCGTTTTTTCAGATATGAATGATTTACTGGTGAACGAGGACCAACATCAACTTGTTCAGGCTGGGTTCATGAAGACACCTTAACCAGATCTCCTTCATAGACACCCAGTGATGAGGAGGCATCTCCGCGGTTGACAGAAACCTCAAGCAATCCCTTGGATCCAAGGTTGGCCAGCAAACCACCGGGTCTGACCATGGTATATGACTTGGAGAGTCCATGTATGCGCCGGCCTCCCACGTCTATGACAAGATCCTTGTACCGTGTGTGCAACGTGCGAAGGAAACCCTCCTCTATGTTGGTGATCAGGTTGCCAAACTGGTCGACATGAATCACATGTCCTTCCACCCTGTCTTCCAGCACTTCGGGCTCGTGTATGTGAACAGCATAAAGCTCATGTGTGCGGATACCCAACTGCGCGGGTTGTATTCCAACGCTAAGATGAGCTGCTACAGGAGCAAAGATGTCCCGGCCATGAAAGGTGCTGCTGATGTCATCAAGGAAATACTGCTCGTTGTTGACCTCCCAAATCTCTTCCGGCTCATGTTTGCCCACTATTTTGCTCATAACCCCGTTGTCGGGAAAAAGAAAATAATGGCCTGCGGTCTTTAGCAACTTGATTTGCCGGCTGCTTCCAACCCCCGGGTCGACAACGATCACGTGAATGGTGCCGGCCGGAAAATAGCTGTAAGAATAATAAATCAGGTGAGCGGCCCATTTGACATCCTGCGGGGGTATGTAATGCGTAAGGTCCACCACCGGCACCATGGGGTTGATGCTCTTAACTACTCCCTTCATCAGACCCACATATTCGTCTTTCAGGCCGAAATCCGTGGTAAGGGTAATCATCGGATATGTGTTGGGATGCATCATCATACCTCCTTCTTTTCTTCGGGCCGCATCGCTCTATAACAACCGGGCCCTGCTTCATTCAAACACTAATATACCGGGGTTAGGAGTGTGTCACCAAAAAACCATAAAGTCAACGGATCTACATACGAACCCGGTAATAAAACGGCCATCAAGGCCGGGATAACATATAAAAAAATGCTCAAACAGCTGCGAAATTACAAACATTATGTGAAACGAGCATGATCCATGAATCATTGCAACCACGAAGGCAAATGATTCAGGAACAACCAATGAACCGGGGCCCGAAATGCCTCACAGCGACATAGGTAACTTGCAAACAACGGCATTTTTTTCAAGAGGGTTCTGGAAAAGTTTGGTGCTGACTTACAGCATCATTTTCTGCGGCTTATGCATAAAAAGCCTTGTCTTTGGGGTAACCCACCGGCATGATGGCCAGTGGCTTCACCTCTTCCAGCTCAAAGAGCTTTTTAACTGCAGCGTCATCAAAAGCCCCTACGATTACTGTTCCTAGTCCCATCTCAACTGCCTCAAGAGAAATGTTCTGCATGGCAGCTCCCGATTCCATGTAGACATATCGCTGGCCCCGTTCGGCATACATGCGTGTTGTCCGCGTCTCTTCGGATGCCACCAGGAGGGTTACAGGAGCCTTCTTCAGGTATTCCTGGTTGAAGCAGGCGGCCGAGATGTCTTCGCTGATATCCTTCTCGCTAATCTTCTTGAGAGTGTGCTGACCGGGCAGGTAATGGTATATGCCCTGGGCAAGGTCCTCAACACCATCCTTCCTGACAGCCACCATCAACTCGAGGGGGAAGGTGGAACCTGCCGAAGGGGTGGTGCGCCGCATATCGTAGTTTCGGGTCAGCACCCCCTGCCCCGACCATAAAATGCTGGCGAGCTGGTTCTTAAAAATAGGTTTGTCGGAAAAATTGCGGCACGATCCCCGTTTTTTCAATGTTTCGTTCAGGCTCAATTTGTCGCTGAGCGGTCCGGTAGTTAGCTTTATTTTGTCCATGGTTGGTATCTTTTTTTTCAGAACAACCTGTTCAGGGCCATTTTTGTTTAACAACCAATAAAATTAATAAAGAATTGCACCGTTAAAAATGTCCATGCCAAAATAATCATCTCCTTTTTTGATTGGTTATTTTGGCATGCTAAGTTCCATTTGACCAATATAATTAGAACATAACCAAATGAACATTCACCCTCCGTTAAAACCGTTCACCTTTCATATGAGTGCCACTTAACGGAAGCTAATTTTTCTTAAATTAGAGGAAAGCTTATAACAGTCTTTCCGGCTGATAATGAATGAAAAGGAACTGCATCCATGATAGATCGGGAAACAAAAGAAAAAATTATTGAGACAGCTGAGATTACAGATGTCATAGGGGATTTTGTGAACCTAAAAAAACGGGGTACCAATTACATGGGGCTTTGTCCTTTCCACAATGAAAAAACCCCGTCTTTCAATGTATCTCCCTCCAAGGGCATCTTTAAGTGTTTTGGCTGCGGCAAGGGCGGCAATGCCATCAACTTCATCATGGAGCATGAACACCTGAGCTACCCGGAAGCCCTAAAGTACCTGGCCAACAAGTACAACATTGAGATCAGGGAAAAGGAGCTGACGGCAGAAGAGGTGGAAGAGAAGAATCTGCGCGACAGCCTGCTGATCGTCAGCAATTTTGCCAAAAAGCATTTTGTTCACAACCTGCACCATCACGAAGAGGGCAAAAAGATCGGTTTGAGCTATTTGCAGGAGCGCGGCATACGCGAAGACATGATCGAACGCTTTGAGTTGGGTTACAGCCTGGATCAGTGGGAAGGCTTCACCCGCGCAGCCATCCAGAAGGGATATAAACAGGAATACCTGGAGAAAGCCGGACTTACCGTTGCCAAAGAGAACAAACGCTACGACCGTTTCAGGGGCCGCATCATGTTTCCCATCCGCAGCCTCTCGGGCAATGTGCTGGGTTTTGGAGGACGAACGCTGAAGAAAGACGATAAGACGGCCAAGTACCTGAACTCCCCTGAGTCGGATATCTACCACAAAAGCAACATCCTCTACGGCATTTACCAGGCCAAGAAGGCCATTACCCGCAGCGACAAGTGCTACCTGGTGGAAGGCTACACCGATGTGATTGCCCTGCATCAGTCGGGCGTGGAAAATGTGGTGGCGGCTTCGGGTACGTCGCTCACAGAACAACAGGTGCGCCTGGTCAAGCGCTTCACCGCCAACATCACCATCATCTTTGATGGCGACGAGGCCGGCATCAAGGCTTCTCTCAGGAGCATCGACCTGGTGCTGGAGCAGGGAATGAACGTGAAGGTGCTGCCGCTGCCCGACGGCGAGGATCCCGACTCTTTTGCCAGCAGCCACAGCGCCTCTGAAGTGGAAACATACATACAGGACTACGAGACCGATTTCATCCATTTCAAGACCCGGCTGCTGGCACGTGAGGCTGAGAACGACCCGGTAAAAAGGGCCAACCTGATCAACGACATTGTCCGCTCCATCTCTGTGATACCCGACGGCATCATGCGCTCGGTATACATCAAGAACTGCAGCGGCATGCTCGACATCGACGAAAAGATCCTTTACCAGGAGACCAACAAGATCCGCAACAAACGGGCCAGGCAGAAATACAAAAAGGAACAGGGGCACCGGGAAAAAGAGGAGAAAAACAACCAGAACCTGACCACCCTGCCCTCATTTATCCAGGAGGTATATTCAGAAACACAGGAGAAAGAGATCATCCGCCTGCTGCTGCAATACGGTGAGAAGGAGCTCTACACTTATAAGGACGACAAATACGAGGACCCCAAGTCACTCTCCGTGGCCCAGTATATCATAAAAGAAATCCTGAACGACGAGTTGGAGTTCAAAAACCTGATATACAAGAAAATCTTCGAAGAATACCTGGAGGCACTTAACAAAGGGGAGCATCCCGACAAGAACCATTTCATCTACCACAGCGACGAGAAGATCAGCAGCCTGGCAGCCGACCTGCTGAGTCCCGGGTATGAGCTGAGCGAGTTCTTCAGGAAGAAAAGCGGTATATACACCGAGCCGGAAGAGATGAAACTCAAGATGCTGGTGCCGGAGGCCATCATTGCCTATAAAAGGAAGATACTGGAAAAAGCCCAGAAAGACAAGGTGAAGGAGATACAGGAGGCCCAGCAGGAAAACAGGGAATCCGGGCAGATTATGGAGCTGCAGCAGGAATACCAAACCATTACCTCGGCCATCAACTCCATCTCGAAGGACCGCGGCTGGGTGGTGTTCCGTTAGAAAGGGGAACTTTGTATCCTACTTTTTAATGTTTTTCATGATCATCACCGGCATGTCGACATCCATACGCCTTATGTTTTCAGTGACATTGCCCAGCAAGCTGGTAACGACGCTTGTCTGCCCCCTGGTCCCAATGATCACCATATTGGATTCCTCCTCCCCGGCCTGGCGGTTGATGCGTTCAGCGTGACCCACTATCTGGTCGTTCAAATCAAACCGGCAGGGCACCTGTTCCGGTGTGAGGTCAAATTTGCGGAGAAACCTCCGAAACTTCTTCTGCAGGTTTTTCTCCATGGCCGAAGAGGATCGAAGGGTGGTGGCCGGGAAATAACTCCTGCTGGTGTCGAAAACATAATGGCAGGTGATCTGAGCACCGGTGAAGCGCTGAATATCGAGAGCCCGTTGAAAAGCCCGTTCTGAGTGACGGGAAAAATCGATGGCACAAAGGATTTTATCCACCGACATTCCGGGGCTCTCCGGCACAAACAGGAGGTCGCTGCGAACGCGGGTGGCTATTTTCTGGCCGTAGCGTCCGGCACGGTCTTCGCCAAATTTCTGCCCTATCACCGTCAGATCCACATCCTCCTTCCTGGTAAAATCGATGATGACCTCTGCGGCGTCCTCATCTTCAATCTTGGTGATCACCTCTGTATGGGTTCCGCTGCGGAAACGTTCAGACACGGCATTGGTGATCTCCTTCCGTATGGTCTGACTCAGGGAGCTTTCCAGGTCGGGATAATGCTTGCTGCTCTTGTCTGGCAGATCATATGCCTGGATGACATGGAGGAAAATCACCTTACGTGTGTTCAGTGATTCGCTCAAGAATGAAGCATATTGTATGAGATGCTGGTCGATGTCTGTCAGATCCAGGCACACCAAAAGGGTGTCGAGTTCTTTGACTTTTTCCATGGTTTGAAATTTTAGTATTGCATTTCCCTTCCTGCTTTGTCCCTCTCACCTTTCTATTCGTTTTCTTTCCCTGTTTTTTTCTCCTTCTTTACCTTTTCCATCTGGTTTCTATTCGCCGGTCCCTTTTCTGTTATCTTAGCTTTCCTGCTCCCTGTCGTTTTTACCACTGTCTTTGCTTGTGTCTTCCCTGTCTTTATAGGTGCCGTCTTTCTCATCCCGCTCGATGAGATCCTGCACCAGTTCCTTGTAGGATTCTCTCTCCCTGGCTTTGCGACGCAGCTCCTCTTTCTCATACTCTTTCTTAAGTCCTTTCCTCAGGCTGACCCCCATGATGATCAATATCACGGCAAAAGGCAAACCGGTGGTGATGGCTGCCGTCTGCAGGGCCTTGAGTCCGCCACCCACCAGGAGTATGGCTGCCACCAGTCCTTCCATGGAGGCCCAGAAGACACGCTGGGTGACAGGTGAGCGAAGCTTGCCGCCGGAGGTGAAGGCATCGACCACCAGCGAGCCGGAATCGCTGGAGGTGACGAAAAAACTGATGACCAGCACCACCGCAGCAAAGTTGGTCACCTCGGCGAGCGGAAATTGTTCAAATAGCTGGTATATGGAGGTGGCCACATTTTGCTTGATCTCGGCGGCTATGCCTGCTGCCTGCTGAAATTCCAGGTACAGTGCCGAACCTCCAAAAGCGGTGATCCAGAAGAAGGTCAGCAGGGTCGGCACGATCAGCACGCTCAGCACATATTCCTGTACGGTACGTCCCCGTGATATTCGGGCAATGAACATACCCACGAAGGGCGACCAGGAGATCCACCACGACCAGTAAAAGATGGTCCAGTCGTTCTGCCAGTTATCGGTCTGATAGCTCTCCGTCCAGAAGCTTTTCTGAAAAAAGTCGTTGAGGTAGTTCCCCAAATTTTGTGTGTAGGAGTCGAGGATGAAGAGGGTGGGACCAATGACCAGGAGGAAGACCAAAAGGATGGCTCCCAGGTTGATGTTCATCTCGCTGAGCTTCTTCACGCCCCTGTCCAGGCCCAGCACCACCGAGATGGTGGCGGCGCCGGTGATGGCTGCGATCAGTATCACCCTGGTGGTCAGGGTGTCGGGGGAGTTGAAAAGATGGGACAGTCCGGCGCTCACCTGTTTGACTCCCAGGCCCAGCGAGGTGGCCAGGCCGAAGAGGGTAGCCAGTACGGCCAGCACATCGATGACATCACCGGGCCATCGGTATACTTTTTCCCCCAGCAGGGGATAGAACACCGAACGAAAAGCCAGGGGCATCTTGCGGTTGAAGGAAAAGAAGGCCAGGGCCAGTCCCACCAGCGTATAGATGGCCCATGCATGCAAGCCCCAATGCAGGAAGGTGGTTTTCATGGCCTCCTGGGCGGCAGCCTGTGCACTACCTGTTGCCACAGGCGGTTCGGTGAAATGAAAGATGGGTTCGGCCACGCTCCAAAACAGTATGCCAATGCCCATCCCTGCGCTGAAAAGCATTGAGAACCAAGCACCCCGACTAAACTCAGGAACGGCATTTTTTCCTCCCAGCCGTATTTTTCCAAAAGGGGAAAAAGCAAAGTAGAGGGTTATAAAAAGATAGAAGTTGACCACAAGCACCAAAAACAAGCCAAAACGACCCGATATCCAGTTCTGTATATTGTCGAAGACCCGCTCCATGGGTTCTCCGACCACAATGGTTACGGTTATGAAAAGGGCCAGCAGGATGGTGGCCGGCCAAAACACCGGGGCATGAATGTCAAAATGTTTTCTTATGCCCTTTAAAGGCTCACCTTTCCGGGGATCTTTGCCATGATTGCCTTGGCTGCCCTGGTGCGCTGAATCATGTCCCTGGCTGGTTGACGAATGGTTATGCTGCTGGTGATCGCTATTCCTGGGGTTTTCCCTTGGGTTGTCCTGCTCCATGAAAGCCTGATTTTTCTATATTTCTTTTGACTTACGCTTCATCCAGATATCCGGCCACCATCTGCTCGCTGATCTCCCAGAGCTTATCCTGTACAGCCGGCTCATAGGATACAGTAGCCGAACTTTGGGGCATCTGGTTGACGAAATACTTGCCGGAGACGCCCTCAACGGCATCGGAGGTAGCTACATAAACGATGTTGTCGCTCCCCTCCTGCACGGCACTGCCTATGTCCCCGTAATTCTGTTTCAGCAACTTGGTACTGATCACACCCGGATGAAGGCAGTTGGAGGTGGTGTTTTCATTCTCCGTCTCACGGGCCAGCTTATAGGCAAAAAGTACGTTGCACAACTTGGAGATGCCGTAGGCTTTGGAACCCACAAAATTCTGTTCACCCTGCAGATTATCAAAGTCAATGGCAGTGGAGTGTACCATAGAGGATACATTGACCACCCTTGCACCGTTGCTTTTGCGCAACAACGGCATCAAAAGAAGGGTCAACAGGTAGTGGGCCAGGTAGTTCACCTGGAATGTCTTTTCGTAATTATCTTGGGTCAACCTTCTCTCCTTTTGAAAAATGCCTGCGTTGTTGATCAGTATATCCAGATGGTCCAGCTCATCCTTCAGCTTGTCGGCCAGTTGTTTGACCTGCCCAAGCGACTCAAAATCACCGGAGAATCCCCTCAGATCATTCCTTCCTGAAGCCTGCTGTATTTCTTCAAGCGCCTGGTTAACAGATTCATCAATTCTACCATGTACGATCACATTGTAGTTCTTTTTTGCCAGGTCAATGGCCGCCTGTCTTCCTATTCCATCGGTCGATCCTGTAATCAGTACTTGCTTGCTCATATTTTTGTTGTTTTATGATTTATTTTCTCTTACAAAGCTGCATGAAGAATGTTTGATCCACACATGAAGTGAAAAGCGTACTAAATTTATGAATAAAAAAGGAGAATCGCTTAACGGCAAAGTTTAAATTTGCTTTCTCACATCAGGTCGCTGACCAGGAAAGTGCTGCCACCCGCATAAATCAGGTCGCCCGGGTCGGCGTTTTGACGGGCTGACTCCAGGGCAGCGCGACATTCGGGGTATGTCCTGCCTTTCAAACCGTATTTTGCAGCCCACCGTGCCAGTTTTTTTTCATCAAGGGCCCTGGGTATGGTGGCTTTGGTAAAATAATAGTTGGCGGAGGCAGGAAAAAGCCCCAGGATGTCATCGAGTTGCTTGTCGTTGACGAAGCTCAACACAAAATGCAGCTGACCACGGGCAATATTTTTCAGTTCCCGTATGTTCTCATCCAGTCCTGCCTGGTTGTGGGCAGTATCGAAGATGATGACGGGGTTGCGCTGCAGGATCATCCAACGACCCATAAAACCTGTTGCAAAGGCAACCTGGCTGATGCCTTTCCTCAGATGTTGCTCATTCAGGTTGTATCCCAGTTCACGTAATATTTCGAAAGTTCTGATGGCGGTGAGCATGTTTTTGGATTGGTAGGATCCCATCAGGTCGGTACACAAATGCTGGTACAAGACCTGCCCTCTGCCGAAGACATCATAGCAGGTGTTATTGGCTTCCATCTTATATCGGCGCACGATTTGCCGGTTGTGGTCGGCAAAATACAGCCTGGATCTTTTTTCGTCAGCTCTCTGGCGGAAAACAGGGGCTGTCTGCGGGTCTGTCTCCCCCACCACCACGGGCTTGCCTGCTTTGATGATGCCGGCTTTTTCGCGGGCAATCTCTCCCTTGGTGTTGCCCAGGAACTGGGTGTGATCGAGGCTGATGTTGGTGATCACACTCAGGTCGGGATCGACAATATTGGTTGAATCGAGCCTGCCACCCATCCCCACTTCAAGGACAGCCACATCGACCGAAGCATGGCGAAAATATTCAAAAGCCATGGCCACTGTCATCTCGAAGAATGATGGTTTCAGGCGGTCAATATCCTCATGGTGGCGTTCAATGAAAGAGACCACATACTCTTTTTCTACCATTCTCCCATTCACACGGATGCGTTCACGGAAATCCTTCAGGTGGGGGGAAGTATACAGTCCTGTTTTATACCCGGCTTCCTGCAGGACGGAAGCCAGTATGTGGGATACCGATCCTTTACCATTGGTCCCCCCTATATGGACGGACCGGAAAGAACGGTGCGGATGTCCCATGCAGGCATCCAGGGCCTCGGTGGTGGCCAGGTCGCTCTTGTAAGCTGCCTTTCCCTGGCGCTGGTACATGGGTATGCGTGTATACATCCACTCCAGGATCTCCTCATATCGCCCCTTGGTCTTGCCCATCACCAACGGTTGTAATGTATCCGCTCGCGTTTAAAACGCTCCGGAACAGGTTTTTCTTCATTGGGATATCCCAGGGCGATCATGGCAAAGGGCTTGATGTGACCGGGCAGCCCAAAAAGTTTGCTCATGCCCTGTTTTCTTTCTTCACGCGGATGAAGGCCAAGCCACACTGCACCAATACCCTTCGAATGAGCAGCAAGCAGTATATTCTGCGTGGCCGCCCCACAATCCACCACCCAGTATCCGGGCGCATGCTCCAGTTTCTCATCACCACAGACCATAACCGCATATTGTGCTTCCCTGAGCATACCGGCATAGGGATGGATTTCCATGACCTGGTCCATCAGCTGGCGTTCGTCAATGACAATGAAATGCCATGGCTGGCAATTAACGGCAGAAGGGGCGTACATACCAGCCCTGACAAGTTCCTCTACCTGCTCTCTTTCGATGGGGTCGGGTTTGAAGGAACGAATGCTGCGCCGTGTGATGAGTCCATCATATAATTCCATAGCTTGTTTTTGATAATTTGGTTAAAACTTCAAATTTTATTAATCCCAGTTGACCCAAAAATTTACTACATTTAACTACACAAAATTAATTCGTTCTATGCCGCAGACCAAAAAAATCTTTGTGATAGACACGAATGTCATCCTGCATGATTTTCGCTGCATTTATTTTTTCCAGGAAAATGATATTGTTCTTCCCATCGTGGTGCTGGAGGAGCTGGACAAACTCAAGAAGGGCAACGACATCATCAATTTTCATGCACGGGAGTTCACCAGGGAGCTGAACAACATAGCGGGTGACAAGCTCTTCAATGGTGGTCTTCCTCTAGGTAAAGGACTGGGCAGGTTAACCGTTGAAACCGGACAGCCCTTTTCCGAAAACATAAAGGAATCCTTTCCAGAGAACACCCCGGACCATCGCATCCTCTCGATAACCGAACATGTTAAAAGCAAATATAAAAAGCGGGATGTGATCCTGATCACCAAGGACATCAACCTGCGGTTAAAAGCCAAGTCGCTTGGCATACAGTCGCAGGACTACGAGTCGGACAAGGTTGCCGACATTGAGCCACTCAACCGCAACATTGAGGTCCATGAAAATGTCGATGCCGGTTTGATCGACCGGCTCTACAGCGATGAACAGGGCGTGCCGGCCTCCGAGTTCGGGATGCAGACCTTTTCCAACAAGTACTTCATCCTGAAAAGCGACCGTTCCAGTGCCCTGGCCCGTTATGACCCTTTCGAGGAAGTGTTCGCCCGGGTGGAGAAAAAGCGCATGTATGGAATCACTCCCCGCAATGCCGAACAAACCTTCTCCATAGATGCCCTCTCAAGGCCCGAGGTAGAACTGGTGGCCCTCACCGGCAAGGCCGGTACGGGTAAGACCCTGCTGGCCCTGGCCACGGCCCTGCACCTGGAAAAAAAGTTCAGCCAGATACTGCTGGCAAGGCCCATCGTTCCCCTGGCCAACCGCGACCTGGGTTATCTGCCCGGCGACGTCAATGAAAAGATCACCCCCTATATGACCCCCCTGTTCGACAACCTGGCCGTGATAAAAAACCAGTACAAGTCCAACAGCCGGGAATATAAAAAGATCGAGGAGATGCAGGATAGCGGCAAACTGGTCATCAGCCCGCTGGCCTATATCAGGGGCAGGAGCCTTTCAAATGTTTATTTCATTGTCGACGAAGCCCAGAACCTCACCCCCCATGAGATAAAGACAATCATAACCCGGGCCGGGGAAGGCACAAAGATGGTCTTTACCGGCGACATACAACAGATCGACTCTCCCTACCTGGATATGAAATCCAACGGGCTGAGCTACCTGACCGACAAGATGCTCACGCAGGATATTTTCGCCCATGTCAACCTGATAAAAGGAGAAAGAAGTTACCTGGCCGAGCTGGCCAGCGACCTATTGTAGAATCCAAAAGCCACCATCATGCAAGACCGAAGGCAACTGATCATCGCACGACACGGAAAAAGTTCATGGAAACAGGAGAGCATCAAGGACATCGACCGCCATCTTAAGGAAAGGGGCATCCACGATGCCTACAAGATGGCAAATCGACTCAATGACAACACCATCCATCCAGAAATCCTGATCAGCAGCCCTGCCACCAGGGCCCTGCACACGGCCATGATCTTTGCACGCACGCTGAACCACCCCCTGGATCAGGTACAACTGCAGGAGATCTTTTATACCGGTGATGAACAGGATGTGCTGGATGTTGTTCGCCAGACACCCGACAGCAACTCATCGGTGATGATCTTCGGGCACAACCCCACCTTCACCGACCTGGCCAACCTTTTCCTGTCGCAGGAACTCGACAACCTGCCCACGTCAGGCATTGTCGCCATCGAGTTTGAAACAGGCCAATGGCAGGAAATTGGTAAAGCCAACCTACGTGACGAATGGGTTGATTACCCCAAGAAAAAATAACAAAAACCACCGGCAATGCGACTGCTCAAATTTGCCGCCATCGACATAGGGACCAATGCTGTTCGACTGCTCTTCTCTAATGTCACAGAGGACGGCGACCAGCTCACCTTCAAAAAGGCCTCGCTGGTGCGGGTACCCGTTCGCCTGGGCTATGATGTTTTTCATGAGGGGCGCATCGGGGAGGTGAGAAAGCAAATGCTGATCAGCACGATGCACGCCTTCCACCACCTGATCAATGTGCACAATGTGATTGATTTCCGCGCATGTGCCACCTCAGCCATGCGCGAGGCGGAAAACGGCGATGAAATCGTGGAGGAGGTCAGGGAAAAGACGGGCATCAACATTGAAGTCATCGATGGACAAACCGAGGCGGAGATCATCTATGCCAACAAGATAGCCGATATGATCGACAACACCCGCTCCTACCTCTACGTGGATGTGGGTGGGGGTAGCACCGAGGTAACCCTTTTCGCCCGCAAGCGGGTGGTGATGTCGCACTCCTTCAACATAGGCACCATACGCATCCTCAAGAACAGGGTCCGGGCGGTGGAATACGAGAGGATGCAAAGTTTCCTTCAGAAAGTGCGCCAGGACTATCCCTCCGTACAGATCATCGGCTCGGGGGGCAACATCAATAAAATTGCCAAACTCACCGGCATCAAATACATGAGCCCCATCCCCTATCGCGAGATCCGTAAAGTCTACGAACAGATCCTGCCCTACTCGATGAACGAGCGGATACGGATACTGGGACTGAACCCTGACCGGGCCGATGTGATCATTCCCGCCGCCCATATATTCATGAAGGTGATGCAGTGGTCGGACGCCAAAAGCATCCTGGTCCCCAAATTCGGGGTAGCCGACGGCATCGTGCGACAACTTTATTACAATTATAAGCAGCTTACAGATGCATAGTTTTTGCTTATAATTGTGTAATTTTGCCCTTTCATCTGATCATAATTATTTTATTTTTTGGCCTTGTGTAACTTATCCCGCCAGGGCGTTGATGTTTCATCTAAACCATTGCCATTGAAGAAAGTAGCTTTCCATACACTGGGATGCAAGTTGAACTTTGCGGAGACCTCGACCATGGCCCGCAATTTTGAAGCGCATGGCTATCAGCGTGTCAGTTTTGATGAAAAGGCCGATGTATACGTGATCAACAGCTGCTCGGTAACCGGTCGAGCCGATAAAAAGAGCGAGGAAGCCCTTAAGAAGGCCAGGAATCAAAATCCTGAAGCCAGGGTGGTGATGGTGGGATGTTACGCCCAGCTGCAACCGGACAGGATTGCACGCATCCAGGGTGTTGACCTGATACTGGGAAGCAATGAGAAGTTCAGGATACTCGAATACCTGGAAGACCAACCGCCATCCGGCAAGCCCGAAATACACACCTGCCAGCCAGGTCAAGACCGCCCCTACCATCCTGCCTATTCCTATGGCGACCGCACGCGTTCGTTCCTGAAAGTACAGGACGGCTGCGACTACAAATGCTCTTACTGCACAATTCCCCTGGCAAGGGGTGGGAGCCGCAACCAGCCCGTATCCGAAATCGTGGAGGAAGCCCGTTTGTTGGGCCGCTCAGGTATAAGGGAGGTGATCCTCACAGGTGTCAACATAGGTGATTTCGGTAAATCCACGGGCGAGACGTTCCAGGAGCTGATAGCCGCCCTCGAAAAGGTGCCCGGCATTGAGCGTTACCGCATCTCTTCGGTCGAGCCCAACCTGCTGAACGACGACATCATACGTTTGGTTGGCCAATCGAAAAAGTTCCTGCCACACTTTCATTTACCCCTCCAGTCGGGCAGCGACGAGATCCTTGGGAAAATGCGCCGGCGCTACCGCCGCGACCTCTTCCGTGAGCGCATCAGCGCCATACGGCAGATTGTTCCCGACGCCTTCATCGGGGTCGACCTCATCGTGGGTTTCCCGGGTGAAGATGAGAAACGTTTCAGACAAACCATGGATTTTATCAGTGAACTGGAAGCCAGCTACTACCATGTGTTCTCTTTCTCGCCCCGTCCCAACACGCCGGCTGCTTCCATGAAGCCCAGGGTTCCCAGGGAAACCGTCCGGGAGAGAAGCCGTATGGTCCAGGAGATGGCAGAAAAGAAAAAACTAGAATTCTACCGCAAACACCTGGGCCAGGTAAGGGAAGTGCTCTTCGAGGGGACCATCAAAAACGGGATGAATTTTGGTTTTACCGACAATTATATCCGGGTGGAGGCCCCCCACGAAAAAGATCTTCCAGGTTCGGTCAAAAAAGTACAGTTGCAGGAGCTTACAGGCAGGGATACGGTGAGGGCAACGCCGGTAAGCAAAACAAAAAGTAAAACAGAGAGACACATCAACAAGTAAAAAAGAAAAACACATTAAACAGCATTAAAAGAAACCCGTAATGAACATAGAAAACATCACCCAACAGGTCATGGACCTGAGCAAAGAAACAGGAAGGTACATACTTGATGAATGGGACAAGCTCTCCGAAGAACATATTGAAGCCAAGGGGTTGCATGATTTTGTGACCAACGTCGACATGCAATCGGAAAAAAAGCTGGTGGAGGGTCTGAAAAAGATCCTGCCGGAGGCCGGCTTCATCGTGGAGGAGGAAACCATCAAAAAGAAGGGCGACGACCTGAACTGGATCGTCGATCCCCTGGATGGCACCACCAACTATATACACGGCATCACCCCTTTTGCCATCAGCATAGCCTTGAGTCACCACGGAAACATCATCATGGGGGTTGTATACGAACTGGGCTTTGATGAGATGTTTTATTCCTGGGAAGGATCACCGGCCTATATGAACGGCAGGCACATCTCGGTTTCACAAACCCCCACCATAGAAGAAAGCATCATTGCCACCGGCTTCCCCTACAACGATTTCTCCCGCCTGCAGCCCTACCTGCAGTCGCTGGAGTATTTCATGCGCAACTCACACGGGATAAGGCGCTTCGGATCAGCTGCCACCGACTTGTGTTATACGGCCTGCGGAAGGTTCGAGGCTTTCTATGAATACAGCCTCAAACCCTGGGATGTGGCAGCAGGTTCTTTCATAGTGCGACAGGCAGGCGGCAGGGTTTCTGACTTCTCCGGCGGTGATAAGTATCTGTTCAACCAGGAGATGGTTGCCGCCAACGAACGGGTGTTTGATCCGTTCCTGAAAGACATTCAGTCGCACCTGCAATCATCCTGAACACGATGAAGCATCCGGGATACCTGATTTTTGAGCTCTTTAGCCGTTTCCTGGCGGTTCTGCCTCCGGGGTTGATGTACCTTTTTTCTGATCTGCTGTTCTTCATCGGCTACTATGTGGTGGGTTACCGGAAGAAGGTGGTTTTTGGGAACCTGAAGAATGCTTTTCCTGAAAAGGACAGCAGGTGGAGACGCTCCACCGCCCTGGGTTTTTACCGCCACCTGGCAGATGTTATGATAGAGGACATGGCTATGCTGCATATGAAACCTTCCCGGGTAAACAGGATGGTCACCGTTAAAGGCCTGGATATACTCGAAGACCTTTACAACAAAAACAAGAACATCACCGGCCTGATTGGCCATTATGGCAACTGGGAGTTGTTGACCACCCTGCCCCAGCACACCCCTTACACCATACTAAGTGTATACAAGCCCCTGAAAAACAAGTTTTTCAACAGAAAAATCTATGAAATGCGAAAGCGCTTCCAGGGTGTACCCATCCCTATGAAAAGCGTTTACCAGCATATCATTGAATATGAAAACAACGACGGGCCCTTCATCACTGGTTTTGTCTCCGACCAGTCGCCTCCGCGCAAAAACATCAACTACCGGACCACCTTCCTCAACCAGGAGACCGCCTTTTTCACCGGGGGAGAAAAGATTGCAAGAAAATTCAACCATGCCGTCGTTTTTACAGCTGTCAAAAAGGTCAAAAGGGGCTCCTACCAGGTTGTTTTTCACAAGCTGGCCGAGGATGCTGCCCGGGCCGGGGAGCATGAAATAACGGAGCACTATGTACGTGCCCTTGAAGACCTGATCAGGGATGAGCCCAGGTACTGGCTGTGGTCGCACCGCCGGTGGAAACACCAACAGGGACAGTAACCATCAAACATATCATTCAGAAGAACCCCTCAGTTTCTCATCCTCAGAAGGCTGTCCTTGTAAACACGAGCACTCCGGGAGCTTATTAGCTGTTATAAAACAGGCATTTACCCCATCCATTTTTATCTGTTTTACGGCCAACCAGCCCATCTATTTTGTAATTTTAGATCCATACGACCAGCTTACACCACCAAAACCCATTCAAACAAAGGAGGTAACCTTATGATCAGCGATTTGCAAAAAGTTTTCTCGGAGAGTGCCCAAAACATGAAACGCTCGGCCATCCGTGAAATACTCAAGCTCACCCAGAAACCCGAGGTCATCTCCTTCGGCGGTGGGCTGCCCGCGCCTGAATCTTTTCCTGTAGAAGACCTGAAAGAGATCATCCAGGAATTGCTCGACGAAGACGGGCCGGGAGCCCTGCAGTACGGAGCCACCGAAGGAGTACCGGAGTTGCGCCAGATACTTCTGGAGCGGTATCAAAAAGAGGGCTTCAACATAGAGATCGAAAACCTTAGCATCATCACCTCTTCTCAGCAGGGTCTTTACATCCTTGGCAAAATATTCCTTGACAAGGGCGACAAGATCATCTGCGGTCTCCCTTCTTACCTGGGGGGCATCAGTGCCTTCAGCACCTTTGGTGCCGACATGCACGGCATACCGTTCGATGAGCAGGGCATGCGCAGCGACAAGCTGGAGGAGAAACTCAGGGAGCTGCAGGAACAGGGTACCAAACCCAAATTCATCTATATCATACCCGATTTTCAGAATCCTGCCGGTATCACCATGCCCGAGTCACGCAGAAAGGAGATCATAGAGCTGGCCCGTCAGTACGATGTGCTCATCATCGAGGACAGCCCATACCGAGAGATACGCTTTGAAGGGGAACATCAAAAAACCCTTTTCCAGCTCGACAACTCAGGACAGGTGGTGACACTCGGCACTTTTTCCAAGACTTTCGCTCCCGGCTTCAGGCTGGGCTGGGCCATCGGCCACAAGGACATCATTGACAAGATGGTCATTGCCAAACAGTCGATGGACCTGTGCACCCCAACCTTTAACCAGAAAATAGCAGCCAGGGCCATAGAAAAAGGGCTTTTCGATGAGAACCTGAAAAAGACGGTTCAGCAGTACCACAGCAAACGCGACAACATGCTGAAAGCCTTCAGGGAATATATGCCGGAAGGAGTGACCTGGACCGAGCCGCAGGGCGGCCTGTTCCTTTTCCTGCGCCTTCCGGAACACATGGATGCGCAAGAGCTCTTCTACAAAGCCATTGAAAAGAATGTAGCCTACGTCATGGGCAGCGTCTTCCATTGTGATGGCAGCGGCAAAAACACCATGCGCATCAACTTCTCCTATGTACCGGAAGACAAAGCGCGGGAAGGTGTGAAAAAACTGGCAGAGGCCATACGGGAAAATGCCTAGGCCGATGCCATAACAGCTTTCTGCGTCCTGGAAAAGCACCAGCCTTACAACCCACCATGTTTTTCGTGGTGGGTTATTTTAATCCAATCATTTTCAAAACTTCATATTTATTTTCTATTTTTGTTTGAGTGCAGGATTGCAATTTAAAGCCAAAACCCTTACCCATGATCAGCTCCTTTAAACACATCGCAAGCCGGTCGGCCCGGGCCCTTCTTACCGGTTTGTTCTTTTCATTTGCTGCCTTATCTTTTACCTGTCATGCGCAGGAAACCTATAAGCTGGAGGAGCTTTTCATGGATGCAGAAAGCTGGTTCTATTTTCAGGACTATAAAAACTCCCTGCCTTTATATCAAAGGGTCCATCAACAATTTCCCGACCACGACAATGTCAACTTCAAAATTGGCTTTTGCTATCTCAACCTCGAGGGACAAAAACACAAGGCCATTCCTTATTTGAAGGAGGCCTCTGAAAACACCACCTTCAATTTCAGCAGGGAAGCATTCTACCAAAGAAAAGCACCTGTGGATGCCATTTTCTATCTTGGCAATGCCTACCTTGTCGACAATCAAATCGACAAAGCACTGGAGGCATACAAACGCTTCAAAAAGAAAGTGGAGGACAAGCGTGGCCTGCTGGTGAGCAGCCGCGATTTCAACTTTGAGTACCTGGAAAAACAGATGGAGGTATGCCGCCGGGCCAGGGAGATGATGAACGAGCCGGTAAGCTTTACTGCCTCCAACATAGGCTCCCCCATCAACACCCCCCTTGCCGAATACAACCCTGTCATCACCGAAGATGGCAAAACAATGGTCTTCACTGCCGAGAAAAAATTCTACACGGGGGTGTTCATGTCGAAAAAAAGGAACGGCACATGGGGCGCTCCCATCAACCTGCTGCCCCAACTCGGGATAGACGGCGACTGTGAGACAACCTCCATTTCACCCAATGGCAGGGAGCTTTACCTATACCGGGAGGACGACCTGGACGGCAACCTTTACGTGAGTCATTACCGCGACGGCAGCTGGTCGAACATCCAGCCCCTGGGTGAAAACATCAACACCGAATACTGGGAGAGCCATGCTTTCATCAGCCACGACACTTCAAAGCTTTATTTCACCAGCAACCGTCCCGGCGGTTATGGCGACCTGGACATTTATGTTGCCGAGCGCCAGAGTGATGGCACGTGGGGAGAGCCCACCAACCTGGGGCCCACCATCAACACTCCCTGGCGGGAGGATACGCCTTTCCTGACCAGGGACGGCAAGCGGCTTTTCTTTAGCTCAGAAGGGCATCACAGCATGGGTGGCTTTGATGTGATGGTTTCTCAGCGCACACCCCAGGGATGGACCGAACCCCGCAACCTGGGTTATCCCATCAACACCACCGACCACGATCGTTTCTTCCTGCCGGTTGACAATGGCCAAAGGGCCTATTATGCCCAGCACCACCGCCAGCCACCCGGCGGAAAGGACATCTTCCAGTACCGCATCGACCTGGAGGAAATGATGGACTATATTGATGTAGAGGGCATCATGACCTACGACAACCCGGAAGACAGGAACAAACAGGATTTCCAGGTCAGGTTGATCGACAAGAGAACCCGGGATACGCTGATGACCCTGCATCCCGACAATCCCACCGGACGCTATGATTACAAGCTGAACCGGGAAAAAGACCACCTGATCATGGAAACCCCACCCCTGGCAGACAACCAGCAACTGAGGATCTCCCAAAAGATCGACATCGAGGAACGGTTCCTTGTCCCCCGCGACCTTCAGGCCACTGTCGACACCGCACTGAAAGAACCGGATCCTGCCATCAGCCTGGACGAGCAGGTGATCGCCGCCGGACCCGGCCGGGAAAATGTCAAGATCAAGCTTTACCTGGAAGGCGGGAAAAGTCTCAATGTCAAAACCTTCCGCAACGACAGCCTTATCAACACCGAAACCTTTGATGTGGACAAGGGGGAGTTCACCTACCAGTACCAGCCCGGCAGGAAGAAAACCCGGCTCACTTTTGAACTCACCAACGACCAGGGCAAGACCCATACAAAAACCGTCGACATACTTGGCCGGGGTCTGGCCACCAAGGAAACAGGGGACGAAAAAGACACCACCGGTAAAAAAGATACTGCCAGGCTGGAGATCAAGGAACAATCGCTGTCCTTTGCCAGTGGCAAAAAGAAAGTACGCATCGACCTGGAGATGGAACAGGGAAGCAAACTCATCGTTTCCACCTATGTGGACAACGAGCTTGTCAGCCAGGAGGAGTTCGACATTGAACAAGAAGATTTCACTTACGAGTTTGAGCCACGCAAAGGCAAGAGCCGAATCAACTTCAAGGTCATCGACCCGCAACAACGGGTCACCTCCAAAGAGATCGTCATGTCGCATGAACCCGTCAACCCCCAACTGGAGGAGCTCTTGTCGGCACTGGAGCGTTACCGCCCTGAAGAGATTGAAAATCAACTCTCGGGAGTGGAAAATCAAGAAATGACGGCCTCGGAGTTCTTTTCCCGCTTGTACAACGATCCCGACCTGGACATTGACGCCGGAGATCTGGATGCCCTGATGTACTCACTTATCCTGCTCGATGAGACGGATGCCGTGGGCCTTCACCAAAGCCTTACAGGACTGGCCGGTGGCCTTCTTAAAGATTACCTGGAAAGCATGCCGGAAGAGAGCCTCACCACCAAGAAAGAGCTGCTGGAGAAGCTGCGTGCTGCCGCCGGTGATCCTTCCTACACGGAACAGGAGCTCCGGGATCTGTTGATGAAACATCTGGACCGCTCATACGATCCGGGCCAGCTTTACCGGACCGCCCTGAAAATAGCCAGGCTCAATGCCGACACGGTCTTCAAGAAGCTGGGTGCCGATGCCATTGATATGGTGACCATCCAGGACATGATGGATCTGCTGCGCGAAAGCGACCATCCCGACAAGATGGAGATCATGGCCATGTTAAGAGGCATCGAGATAAGCGGCGAAAAACCGGGATCAGACAAACAGCTGGCCCTTAAGGCGAAAGAAGACAAGACCGGGACCGAAGACAGACGCTCCCCGATAATCCTTCTTTTCGCAGGTGTGGCCATCCTGGTCTTCCTGGTCCTGATGTACCGGCGAAGAAAGAAAAAGCGTCCAAACAAAAACTGACCCAATCTTGGACATCCTGGAGGAAAAAGACATCAAGCTACGCGCACTGGAGCCTGCCGATGCCGACCTGATCTATCAATGGGAAAACGACTCGTCGGTATGGCATGCCGGCAACACCATCGAGCCTTTTTCCCGGCACATCATCAATCAGTATGTCCGCAATGCCTCCATGGATTTGTTCCAGGCGGGACAGCTGCGTATGATGATTGATGTGAAGGACAACCAAAACAAGCCGGAGCGGACCATTGGAAGCATCGACATGTTTGAGATCGACCCCCTCCATCAGCGTGCTGGCATTGGCATACTCATTCACAGGGAAGAGGACCGCAACCATGGATATGCCCACCAGGCTCTGAAAGTGATGATCAAATACGCTTTCCGCGTACTTTTCCTCCATCAGCTCTTCTGCCACATTGATGCCGACAACCAGCCCAGCATAAAACTCTTCAGGAACAACGGTTTTCAAGTTACCGGCACCAAAAAGGACTGGATACGAACAGAAAATGGGTGGAAAGATGAGTTGCTGCTGCAGCTGATCAACAAGGACGGTTACAACTCCTCATAATCGGGTATTTCACCAAGAAAACGATAATTGTTCCGCTCAAGATCCAGGTGCACACAGTAATGCTGCAAACCATTGGTGACCATCAAATAAGACACTTTCAGCTGCATGTTGTAGCGCACGATCTGGTCAAAGTGTTCCTGCCGGATGGGCACATCCGGCGCTTTGCATTCAACAAGCAGGAGGGGCTGAGCCTTTCGGCTATATACCACGGCATCGGCACGCAGGTGGAGCCGGTTGAAGTCCAGTTCTTTCTCCAGGGCGACCAGGGCCGCCGGGTAGTGGTGCGCTTCCACCAGGTAACGCACAAAATGCTGACGCACCCATTCTTCGGGGGTCAACCTGACAAACTTCTTACGAAAGTCATCAAAAATGTATTTTTTTTGTTCCTTTGTCTGTATGTTGAATCGATAGGAAGGCAGGTTGAGTGGTTGCATGGGGAACGCGATGATCTTTGAACAATTGATTTCATGAACTTTTTACAAAACAGGAAGTCTAATATACTAAAAAACATCATCTCATGAAACAGTTCCACCAGCCGCATCTTGTCTATGAAACCTCCCCGCTGTGGTGAGATCAATTCAGTCTGAACCTGAAAAATCTTTTGGATCATTGATCCTCAAAGGCTTTAAAAATTATTTTTTAAACTGTAGACAAATGTAAGGAGAAGACAATTAGGGTGCGAACAGTTAAGGACATGAATATAAAGCGTTGATATTAAGCATTAAGCCAAATTGTATTGTGTTGAATCTTTTACGCCGTGGCAGGATACGATCCATTTGGCAATTTATCAATCAAAATATAACCAAATGAAACCTGCATCCAGTAACCTACACAACAAGGACATGATTATATCATGCAGGTTCCATGCGGCCAAATTATTAAATAAGAGATAATCGTATGAAAACCAAGTTGGAGATTGTAAAAGACTGGCTCCCCCGATACACCGGGAACCCCCTTGAAAATTTCGGCAAACACATCCTGTTGACCAACTTCCAGCACTACCTGGAGATATTCACGGAGCTGCAGGAAACGGAAATTGTGGACACACATGCGCAGATGCCTTGCGCCACGGCCAATGGCATCACCATGATCAATTTCGGAATGGGCAGTGCCAATGCCGCCACCATCATGGACCTGTTAAGCGCTGTCAAACCCAACGCAGCTCTTTTCCTTGGCAAATGCGGAGGCTTAAAGAAAAAGAACAACGTAGGTGATTTCATCCTGCCCATTGCAGCCATCCGAAGCGAAGGAGCCTCACACGATTATCTTCCGCCTGAAGTGCCGGCCCTCCCTTCCTTCAACCTGCAGAGGGCCATCTCGGGATCGATCCGCGACATGGGTTACGATTACTGGACAGGTACCGTTTATACCACCAACAAAAGGGTTTGGGAATACGATGAGCGGTTCAAAAAATACCTCCGCAAGACACGCTCCATGGCCATCGACATGGAAAGTGCCACTATTTTTATTGTAGGCTTTGCCAACGAGATACCTTCCGGTGCCCTTCTGCTGGTGACCGATCAACCCATGATCTCAACGGGGGTAAAAACATCTGCCTCCGATCAGCAGGTAACTGACCAGTACGTCAGGGACCATGTCAAGATGGGCATCAATGCACTGAAAGAGATCATCCACAACAAAAGGTCAGTCAAACACCTGCGGTTTACCTGAAAAAAACACGAATATGGAATACAAGGATATCGTTAAGGAACTCAAGAAGGGCCATTACAGGCACATCTATTTTTTCCACGGCAAAGAACCTTACTTCATCGACCGGCTGACCGAATATATCCAGGCGAATGCCCTGCCCGATGCCCAGAAATCGTTCAACCAGACCATCCTCTATGGCAAGGACACCGATGCCGAGACGGTGATCAACACTGCCAAACGTTATCCCATGATGGCCGAGCGGCAGGTGGTGATCGTCAGGGAAGCACAAAACCTCAAGGGTTTGGACAAACTGCGTTTCTACATACAAAAGCCGCAGGATTCGACCATCCTGGTGATCAACCACAAATATGCCAGCCTCGACAAAAGAACCAAGCTTTACAAATCCCTCAAGGAACCGGTGGCTGAGTTTGAATCGAATAAGATTAAGGATTACAAGGTGCCTGAATGGATACAAAAATATGTGGGACAGAGCAATCTTTCCATCGATGCGGAGGCAGCTACCCTGATGGCTGAATTCCTGGGCAACGACCTGGATAAGATCACCCACGAGCTGGACAAGCTCATGCTGGCTATGGCAAAAGGGGAGAACCGGATCACCCCGGCAGTGATAGAGAAAAATATTGGGATCAGCAAGGAATACAATCCTTTTGAGCTAAACAAAGCCCTGGCCGAAAAAGATGTGATGAAAGCCAACCGTATCATTGGCCATTTCGGGAAAAACCCTTCCGAATATGCCATGCCCATGATCATCGGCTCGATGTACTTCTTCTTCTCCAAGGTACTGGGCTATCATTTCCTGAAGCCTGAAGAACGCAAGGACAGGAACAAGGAAGCCGGCAGGCTAAAGACCTAAAAAAGCACCGTATGGCAA
>CAJXLE010000020.1 GCA_913055895.1 uncultured Bacteroidota bacterium
TGAAAAAAAAGATTAAAAGCATTTTTGAAATGGGCTTTTTCCTGAGAAAAGCCGGAAAAATACCCGGCGACATTGAAGTGGAGGAAGCCAGCCGCGAGCCTTCGACAGTAGAAGAGACCCTATACAAACCCGGACACTTTGAATCAACCACGGTGAAGGACAGCTCTCTACTGACACCCGAAACCGACACTTCTGCATGCCGGTGGATCAACATCGTGGGGTTGAGGGATGCCACCACTGTAGAAAAGCTCGGCCACAACTTCAACATGCATCCCCTCACACTGGAGGACATGATCAACACCGACCACCTTCCCAAGTTTGAGAGTTCGGAAAATCAGCTGTTCTTTACCATGAAATTCCCTTATTACCACCGCAACACAGACTTTCTTGAACTTCGCCATATAAGCCTGGTTTTATCGGGTGTCAACCTCCTGTCATTCCAGGAAGGCAACGAGGACCTGCTCGCGCCCATCAGGGAAAGAATACAAAAAAACCAGGGAAGGATAAGAAAAAGAAATACCGAATACCTGCTTTATGCCCTGGTTGACTATATCGTTGACCAGTATTTCTTCATCATGGACATGATACGCGACGACATTGAAAAAACAGAAGATCTTTTAATGGATGAACCCGACAAGAACCACATTCAAAAAATCCACCAGATAAAAAAGCGCATCGTATACCTGCGCAAATACCTGACATCATTGACCAAGGCTGTCAGCGGAATGCAGAGCAGCGAGATCCAGTTTTCCGATCCCCAGGTCAAAATTTACATCCGCGACATTTACGATCACGCCCTCCACATCAATGAAGCGCTGGTCACCTCCAAGGATCTTCAAACAACACTGCTCGAGATGAACATGTCGAATGTCAACCACTCTATGAACCGGGTGATGAAAACCCTTACCGTGGTGGCCACCATATTCATCCCCCTGACTTTTGTCGTGGGCATTTACGGGATGAATTTTCAATACATGCCGGAACTGACCTGGCAATATGGCTATCCTGCGGTACTATCGGCCATGGTTGTCATAGCGGGCGTCATGCTGCTTTGGATGCGTAGGAAGAATTGGATATGAAATTTTATAGTACAGGTTGAATAAACAATTAATTATAACCTAAAGGACAATGGTATAATAAATTTATATTTTTATATACGACGGCCATAGATTAAACCAACACATAAGACGGATTTATTTTTATGACTGCAAATCAATTATTTATGATGACGATCGTGCATTAAAAAAAGTGCTTCCGGCGGCTGCCCAAAGGACAACCCGGTAGCACTTTTTGTGGTGGCCCCATCAGGACTCGAACCTGAATCTAGAGTTTAGGAAACTCCTATTCTATCCCTTGAACTATGGGGCCCGAAAGCTCAGCGCAAAAATATCACAAATCCGTCAATTAACAAAATTTGCAGATCCATTCTCCCTTAACAGTCTGTAAAACTCAACCACACGTACGAGCCAATTTATTTTATATTTTTAAAGCCCAAAAATCACCCTTATGAACCTATTCGACCTTGTCTTTATTGTTTTGCTTCTGTGGAGCGCCTATAGGGGCTTCACCAAGGGCTTCATCCTGCAGCTTTCAACCCTGGCGGCACTTCTTCTTGGCATTTACGGAGCCATCCATTTTTCTGATTTTACAGCACAACTGCTGACAGAAAACTTCAGCATCTCCAATAATTACCTGAGCATCATCGCCTTTGCCCTGACCTTTGTGGTCATCGTCATAGCCGTCCACCTGCTGGCCAGGCTCATTGAAAAACTCATCCAGGCCATCGCCCTGGGGTTCATCAACCGCATCCTGGGCATTGTCTTTGGCATTGCCAAGACGGCTTTCATTTTAAGCATCATCCTGGTGCTGGTCAACAAGGCCAACGAAAAGTACAATTTCCTGCCGCCGGAAAAAACAGAAAATTCACTGCTTTATCAGCCCCTGTCCGACTTTGCTCCCAGCATTTTTCCCTACCTGCGTTTCGATGAGCTGAAAGATGAGCTCGACGGCGGTGAACCGGAGGGCGGGAAAGAAGTTTGACCGGGGTGTTTGGCTTTTTCAAAGACATTCTTATTTTTGCCGCCAATTATTATCTTTGTGACAAACTGAAAATCTATGAATTTTATAGAAGAGCTCAGATGGCGTGGCATGCTCCACAACATCATGCCCGGCACGGAGGAACAACTTAAAAAAGAAATGACGGCGGCTTACGTGGGCATCGATCCCACTGCGCCATCCCTGCACATAGGCCACCTCACCTCGGTCATGCTGCTGAAACACTTTCAGCGTGCCGGGCACAAACCCATCGTACTGCTTGGCGGGGCGACGGGCATGATTGGTGACCCTTCCGGTAAGTCGAAGGAACGCAACCTGATGGACGAGCAAGCCCTGCGCTATAACGAAGCTGCCCTGAAACATCAGCTCTCCAACTTCCTGGATTTTCACTCCGATCAGGACAATGCCGCCGAGCTGGTCAACAACTATGACTGGATAAAAAACTACAGCTTCCTGGATTTCATCCGCGACATCGGCAAGCACATCACCGTCAACTATATGATGGCCAAAGACTCGGTGAAAAAACGCCTGGGCGAAGACGCTGTCCACGGCATGTCGTTCACCGAATTCACCTATCAGCTGGTACAGGCCACCGATTTCTACCACCTCTACCGCGACAAGAACTGCAAGTTGCAGATGGGCGGCTCCGACCAGTGGGGCAACATCACCACCGGCACCGAGCTGATCAGGAGAAAGCTGGGGGGCGAAGCCTATGCCCTGACCTGCCCGCTGGTCACCAAAGCCGACGGCGGCAAATTTGGCAAGACCGAAGAAGGCAACATATGGCTTGACCCCGAATATACCTCCCCCTACAAATTTTACCAGTTCTGGCTGAACGTCAGCGACGAGGATGCTGAAAAGCACATCCGTATTTTTACGGTTCTCTCACGGGAAGAGATCGACGAGCTGATTGCCGCCCACCGCGAAGAGCCACACCGGCGCCTGCTGCAGCAGAAGCTGGCAGAAGAGGTTACCGTGATGGTCCACTCACGCGAGGAATATGAAAAAGCCGTCTCAGCCAGCAAGATCCTTTTCGGCAAATCCACCACCGATGAACTGAAAGCCCTGGACGAAAAGACTTTCCTCTCGGTTTTTGAGGGTGTCCCCGTTCACCAGGTAGCCAGGGAAAAGTTTGAACAGGGTGTGCCGGTACAGGAGTTGCTCTCGGAGGAAGCCGCCATTTTTGGCTCCAAAGGAGAGGTCAAGCGCCTGATCAAGGGAGGCGGACTCAGCATCAACAAAGGCAAAGTCCAGTCGATGGATGCGTCCATTGATGACAGTTGGTTGCTGAACAACAAATATCTGCTGGTTCAGAAAGGCAAAAAGAATTATTTCATCATACAGGTTGACGGTTAGACCAGGCTTATATCCCATCAAGGGCAGAAAAGAACAATTACCCCCGGGAGAACTCCCGGGCTTTTTTGTTGTAGTCAACCACCAGGACGTAAATGTTTTCCTTCCAGAGGGCGCCAAACAGGTATAAGGTTTTTGCCGAAAACACCATCAGAGCAGGATACACCTCATGAGAGATTACATAAACACAACGACAAGTCGTCAAAATTCAGCCCTGTATCGTAAATCAAATTGAAAATCTTATACAAAAAAAACGTACCTTTCACTGTTTTTTCATAAATTCGCTTAGAGTCTGAATTCCATATGTCATCATTCCGCAAAAACATAGCAGACCGCCGCCCACGCAATGATGGATTCCTCGACAAAGAGATGCATGTGGAATATGTCATCAACCACTTCCGGTTTGTGATACTCCTGCTGCTTGCCGTCCTTGACCTGCTATCAGGTTATTTTGAAGAGATAAGGCTGATATCATCCCTTCACAACTACCGGGCAGCTGTCGCCTTCCTCGTGCTGCTCCCCTTGATGGCATTGCTTCATTGGACCATTTCACGCGGCAAATACCGTTGGTGGATCAAATACATCACCGTAACCGTCGACCTGGCCCTTGTCTTTCTCATCGCCCTGCCGGTGGTGCTTCATGAAAACCCGGCCATACTGCTTACCAAGCTTGAGTTCACCCTGATCATCTCATTTTTGATCATCTTCCTGAACACCCTGAGCATACTCCGCATCGATCAAAACACCATCGTCTACAGCGGCATCCTCGCCCTGGTGATCAACGCCGCGCTGTACTTTCTGCAGGATCAACTGATCATGATAGGTATTTACACCTCGATCTTCATCGTCATCCTGAGCATTTTCAACGGATGGGTCACCAATTTCATACTGGACTACTTCACCACCAACCTAAAGCTCAGCGAGGCTTACGAGGACCTGAAAAATGCCCATGAGCAGATACAGCAAAAAAATGCCGAGATCACCAAAAAAAGCCACCAGATAGAGACCCAGGTCAACTCACTGGAGAACGCCCACAAAGACCTGATGGACAGCTTGATGTACGCCCAGAAAATTCAGGTTGCCCTGATCAACCACGAAGAAGTGGTGGAGCCCCATGTCAGGGATTATTTTGTGATGTTCCAGCCGCGCGAACATGTGAGCGGAGATTTCTACTGGGCTTCGTGGACCGGCTCCAAGCTGATCATGACGGTAGCCGACTGTACGGGTCACGGTGTCCCCGGAGCTTTCATGACCATGCTGGGATCCAGCTACCTGAATGAAATCGTCAACAAGGAGGGCATCACCGAACCCGATAAGATCTTGAACCACCTGAGGGATTCCATCATCAACTCCCTTCACCAAAAGGGCAATTTGTACGAAACACGTGACGGCATGGACATGGCGGTTGTACAGATCGACATGGCCCGCGGCATGCTGAAATTCGCCGGTGCCAACAACTCCCTCTGCTACATCCCCAACCACCACCACGGGCAGGAAACACGTATCTACGAGTTTAAAGGCGACCGCATGCCCATTTCCTTCCACTACAAAATGCATCCATTCTCCATACTGGAGACCACCTTCACGGAGGGCGACCGCTTCTATCTTTACACCGACGGGTACATCGACCAGTTTGGCGGTCCCAAAGGCAAAAAATTCAAGCTGGTGCCCTTCAAGCGTATGTTGCTGGAACACCATCAAAAATCGATGCAGGAGCAGAAAGAGATATTGGATAATACCATGAAGGACTGGTTGAAAGACAAATATCAACAAATCGACGACATCACAGTCCTGGGCTTTCAGGTATAACCTGTCAGTCAGTGGCGGCATCATCAAAACAACCATTATGCACCAAACCCGTTTACTGAAACGAATCTTCCATCTACCTCTCCGGCTAACGGCATCTATCATCTCAACAGCCCCCAACATTGCCTTTCTTCTTGTGGCCCTCCTGCTCCTGGCTATAGTCCCCCGTGGTACCAGCAGGGCCGCAGAAACGCAGGATACCCGTGGCGACACCCTGCAACAAATCAGGCAGCTTACCGATTCGGCTCAATACCAGGCCACCCGCGACGCCCAAATATCCGTCAGGCTGGCCCGCAAAGCGCTGAGCCTGAGTCAGGTCAGCAGACTGGACACACACAAAGCCCACAGCCTCTACAACCTGGGATATGCCCATTACAACCTTAACCACTACGATTCGGCCGACACCTACCTACAAAAAGCCCGCCGCCTCAGCCGGCAAATCAATGACAAAAGCCTGCTGGCACGTACCCTCAACCGCCTTGGCAACAACTGGCAGTTGCAGGGCGAATTTGACAAGGCCCTGAAAAATTACCAGCAGGCCCTGAAAATACACCGCAACCACAACAACCAGAAAGAGGTGGCCCGAAGCCTGACCAACATAGGCAGCATCTACCGTACTTTCGGCAAATATGATGATGCCATACAGTTTCACCTGGAAGCCCTTACCCTCTACGAAGAAACAGACTATCCCGAGGGCAAAGCCTGGACGTCGCTGAACATATCACGCCTTTTCAAGCTCAACGAGGATTACGACAAGGCCCTTGAATACCTGGAAAATGCCCTTTCCATCTACCGGACCATAGCCAGGCAGGAAGGTGTGGAGACGGGGGTAACCCTCTGCCTGAAGGAATACAGTTTGATCTACTCCCAGTCGGGCAGGCATCAAAAAGCGCTCGAATACGTCAGGAAAGTGCTGGACAGGAACAAAGACGCTGGCAACAAATACGGCATTGCCAACACCTGGTTCACCATGGGCAAGATCCACCACGACATGGGCAGGTATTCCCAAAGCCTGCAATACCTGCACAAAGCCCTGGCGATGAAAAGGGAGCTGGACGACCAGATAGAGATCGCCTCGATACTTCGGCTTATTGGCGAGAATCACATGACACGGGGCAACCACGACAAGGCCCGCCGGTTTTTCAGGCAGGCCTTGGAAGAAGCCCGCAGCCAGCACCAGAGGGAAGGCATCAAGGACATCTACCATGCCCTTTACCAGACCCACAAGCAATCGGGCCATTACCAGCAGGCCCTCGATTACTATACGGGCTATTCCAACCTGAAAGACAGCCTGAACAACCAGCGCATCTCGGAACTGGAGATGCAATATGAGTTCGAAAAAGAACAGGAACAGCTGCGTTACGAACAAAAGAAACAGGAAGCCATTCAACAGGCACGCCTCAAGCGGCAACGCATCCTCACCTATGCCTTTATCATCGGCTTTGTCCTGCTGCTGGCCCTTCTGATAGTCATCTACCACAGCTACAAGAGAAAGGTCCGGTCCAACCGCCAGCTCGCCCGGCAGAAACAGGAGATTGAAAACCAGCGCGACGAGATAGAGGCCCAGCGCAACACGGCCACACGCCAGCGCGACCAGATAGCACGACAGAACCGCATCATAACCGAGAGCATTGAATATGCCAGCCGCATACAAAGTGCCGTGCTGCCCCAGGAAAAAACCATCCGGAAAATTTTCTCCGACTACTTCATCTATTACAAACCCAAAAACATTGTCAGCGGCGATTTTTACTGGATCAACCAGCTCGACTCCAAGGTGGTGATCGTCGCAGCCGACTGTACGGGTCACGGTGTGCCGGGAGCCTTCATGAGCATGCTGGGGGTGGCCTTTCTCAACGAGATCATCAACCAGAACCGGGTGCTGGACCCGGGAGAGATCCTGAACCAGCTGCGCAGGAACCTGATTGATGCCCTCCATCAAACGGTAAAAAAGCGGGGATCACGCGACGGCATGGACATGGCCCTTGCCATCATCGACACCCAAACCAACACCCTGCATTTCAGCGGTGCCTACAACCCCATCTACATCATCCGCAACGATGAGCTGATCGACCTGAAGGCCAACCGCATGCCCATAGGCGTGCATTCTGTGTACCAGGAAACACCTTTCTCGGTTCAGCAGGAAAAGCTCCGGTCCGGCGACAGGCTCTACTTTTTCACCGATGGCTTCACCGACCAGTTTGGAGGGGAAAAAGGCACCAAGTTTGGCAGGCGGCAGTTCAAAAACCTGTTGCTGAACTTCGACCATCAGCCGATGGACGAACAAAAGCAGACACTCGACCGTACCCTGAACAACTGGATGGACTCCTGGGGACAGATCGACGACATCATGGTGTTGGGATTCAAGTTCAACGGCGAAGAATGATCCGCATCGTGGAGCCTTTTCCCGGCTCAGACTGATGTATAAATATCCGGCCACCATGATACTGTTCAATGATGCGCCTGGCCAGTGATAGACCCAGGCCCCATCCCCTTTTCTTGGTGGTATAGCCCGGATGGAAGATGGCTTTTTGCTTGGACCTGGAAACACCCTTACCCTGGTCGGTGACATCAACCACCACCTGCTTGTTTTTGCTGCGCACGTCAATGCCTATTTTGCCTTCACCATTCATGCTGTCGATGGCATTTTTCAGCAGGTTTTCCACCACCCACTCAAACAGGGGCCTGTTGATCGCCACCACCACATCCTCCTGCTGGTTGAAATCCATCTCGTAGGATACCTTTTTTGAAGACCGCGAGCGTATATAGGCAATAACGCCGGAGAGGACCGTCTCCAAACTTTCTTCCTTCAAAACAGGCTGTGAGCCAATCTTGGAAAAACGCTCCGTAATCTTTTCCAGCCGGTTGATGTCTTTCTCCACCTCCTCCAGCACCGTCTGATCATCCACCTTCATGCGCAACAACTCCAGGTTGGCCAACAAACTGCTGGTGGGCGTACCCAGCTGGTGGGCCGTCTCCTTCGACATGCCCACCCACACCTGGTTCTGTTCAGCCCTGCGTGAGATGCTGAAAGCATAGTAGGAGATAAGCAGAAACAAAGCCACCACCCCCAGCTGAATGATGGGGAAATAAGAAAGGCGGCGCAACAGGGTGGAATCTTCGTAAAAAATGTATTGCGTGCCCTGGGGCAGGCTGATCTCAATGGGCTGATGCTCCTGTTTCATCTCTTCTATGCGTTTCTGTATCGCCTGCTCACGGTTGCGCTTGCCCACATTGACATTGCGCATGGAGATCATCTTCTCGTTCTCATCGGTGAGGATCATGGGCACCGTCTCGTTGTTCCTGATCACCTCCAGGATAAAGGTATAATCCTTGTCGAGGTTGCGGTTTTGGGTAAGTTCCTTCATTCCCTGGGCCCACAGCTCCACTTTCTTTCTTTCCTCTTCGGCCAGCTTGCGGGTCAGGTTGCTGGTGAACCAAAACGATCCCACCACAATGGCCAGGGCACCCATCAACAGGTAAATCTTCCAGCGTTGCTTGCGGTGATAGATGTTCATAGGAAAAACAGTTACTTTAGGGTGTCTTCCTCAAATTGAATGATAAATCCTTCATCTTTTCGCCGGCCTGTATCTTCCTGCTCTTTTTCAGCACCCTGAGCGGACTCCTCCCATTTGATATTGAACCGCCCTTGCTGTTTTTTCTCTTGCTGTTCAGCTTCGAGGGTGCTGTCCTTCCTGAACCAGCCAAACTCCTGGTGAAGGATCTGTTTGAGCTCCTGTTTCTCTGCCCGCAGGTCCTCCCTGATCTTTTGCTTCACACCTTCCTTGTCATACTCAATGGCATACTTATCGGGAGAACCTTCAATCCGAAGATACAAACGGCTCCTTCCCACCCCGTCCTCCTGGATGTTGCCGAACTCCGACTCAAAATCACCCCTGCGCCGTGCTTTGCGGGAGAGCACCTGCGAAAGCAACAGGCTGACGTCGTAGGAAAACTGGTTGTCGAAAGTATGCCGCCCCGATACATTGATGTCGTATGAAGATGAGTTGATGTCCATCTCAGGGATGCGCACGGTTTGATCCTCGATGGTGATTTGATTGGAGAGGCGGGAAAAAGTGACATGCCTAAGCTCGTCGAGGTTGACAAAATTTGAGAGGGACATAAGGGGCTCGAAATCGATAAGCTCCCCCTGGTCTATATGGATGTCGCTCAAGCTGGAAACCGTATTTTTCTGTACTTTGAAGTGCTGGTTCATCCCGGCCGAAAAAGTGATCTCACCACTGAGAAAGCCTTTCAGGTTGGAAGCGGTGATATAGTCCTGTCCAAAATTTCCAAACGAACGGAAAACCTGTCGGATGTTCACCTTCTCCAGGAAGAAACGGGAATCGAACATCATATATTGCCGGGGCGGACCAGCAGCCTTCAGGTCGGCCTGCGCATAGGCCTTACCCTGAAAAGCTTCAAATTCGGCACCTTTCAGTTTTAACTGTTGTTCATCAATGGTCAGGTTGCCGGTTACCCGGCGCGCATCAAAACGCTCCAGGCTCATCTTTTTGGCTGCAAAATCCAGGTTGCCCCTGAGCTTTCGCGGAAAACGGAAAGTTACCACGCTGTCGCGGTCCCGCCCCGGCCTGGAGAGCAAATGCTTCAAATCAAGGTGGTCGCTGTAGAGGGTGCCCTCAAAACGATAGGGCTGGGTGCTGTCGGAGATATTCCTGTACAGACCGGTTATCTTGCCATCAAGTTCCAGATCGTTTTGATTGTATTGCAACCGCAGGCTGTCGATGTGAAGATCACGGTTCAAATACAAAAAGCCGTGTGCTCCCCGGATGGTATGCTGAGAGTCGTGCATGCCCACTTCATGGAGCGTGGCGTCCATGGTGAGGTTGCCATACCGGATGCTTTCAGAAAAGCGGGTGAAATTTTTAAGGGCGCCGCTGTATTTGAAATTGGCATCCACATGACCGGTCATGGTGCGTAAAATACTTCGCCGGGGAAAGTGACGGGTCAGCTCCCCCGTATACAAACTCAGTCTGCCTTCGGCATTTAGGCGGGGATTGGAAAAATCGTTGATCTCCATCTGCCCGTCAAGCTCATTGTTATCCATTTCGGCATGCACATTCTTCAGGGAAAGCATGGAGGTTCCTGCCGCCCTGTTCCGTCCGTTGGAAACATACCCGTCCAGGGAGATGTTATTCAGCTGGTAAACATCACCCAGGTGAAGGTCCACCTGGCTCCTGTTCAAGCTAAAGTCGGCCTCCAGGTTGGGCTTGCCGCTGCTAACCGGACCCTCTATTCGGGCATAAAAATCGAGCTGTCCCTGGTCGATCACAACAGGATTCAACTTTTTCTTCAGCTTCCAGGGTACATATAACTGTAAATCATCTACCTGCAACCCATTACCTTTTAAATCTACATCAATGTACCTGCTTTCGCGGTTGAAGGTTCCCTGTGCAATAAAGGGAATGCGCTCAAAATAGCAGCGGCCCGAATGGATGCGAAACGACCGGGGTGTAACCATCAGGCTCAGCTGTAAGCGTATGTCCTTCTCACGGGCATAAGTGAAATGATCAACAGATAGCTCCTTGACAAACATCCGGGAATCAATGTTTAAATCATATTCATTTAAACCAAGATTTCCATCCAGAACCGTTTTGGAGGAATGGCCTTCCAGGAAAAAATCATGTCGGGTGTCCAACAGCGAATAGTAGAGGTCATGGAATACCATCTCTTCAATGTTGAACCGAAGGGACCTGGAATCACCCTTCCTGCGGTCGAAAAGCTTATTCTTACCATTCGGACTGTAATTAAGCTGGCTGTTGCGGATAAAAATCTTATCAAGGGTATAATTTTTCCGGAAAATATCCACAACATCAAACTGGAAATATATGTGATCTGCAGTAAAACTTAAAGCACCTTCGTCTTTATTGGAGGGCGTATCAGCGGTAAACAATTCAAAGGAATGCAGCTCTACCGTGGCGTTGGGAAAACGTCGAAGCAGTGAAAGGTTGACCCGCTCGGCCCGGAAGTCGGCCTCCACCCTTTTGTTCAGTTCTTTGAGAAACAAAGCCGAAACCTCATCTTCATAAACAAAAGAGATGATGAAGGATGTGGACACGACAACCAGAACAGAGAAGAAAAGACCAATGATTATGGATTTGATGACCCTCATGTACCCGCTTGCTTTGTTTGCAATATTATAAAACTTCAAATTACATAAAACGAAAACAATGCCAAAATGATACAACCAGGAGACATAAAATGCATTATGGCGGGGTAAAAACTTTACAGGACCGCTTGTCTACGATAAGAAAACCCACATCCAGGGGGGATTTTCCTGTCATCGTGATGCTCCGCTTTTTCTTGCGGTCATAGAGGCATCCTTGGAGAGTTACAAGTTTTTAAGAGGGCAGCTGAAAGCAGGTGGCAAGGTTAAAATAAAAAACAAACCCGCAAAAAACCGGCCGTTGGGAGATAAAGGGCCAAATGATGGTTTGACAGGGTGTCTCCCGGAAACATCTCCGTTTTATTGGACTTCTACTTGTAGGACTTGCGGATCTGCTCCTCGTAATGGGCCTTCAGGTTTTTCATTTTCTTCAGACTCCTGTCGCGGTCATAGATGCGCACCATATCAACGATTTGTTTTTTGCGGTAAAAGACCCCCACTGCAGCATCGAAATTGTTCTCGACCATGTTGTTTTTGATGTTGTGGGTAAAGCGCCTGAAATATTCCCATTCGACCTTTTCCGGCAACTCGAAATAATATTTAACCTGGTTGTTCATGTCACGGTAGATGCCGGGTTCCTGTTCCCACAACCAGAAAACTTTTTGTATCCGGATCAGTGCATCCCTCTCCAGCTCCCTCTTCTTGAGAAATTTCACACCATGTCTGCTAAAAAATTCCTGGAGTTGTGGTATATAGGTAAAGCTGGACAGGTACTTGAGCCGAATGCAGTGATAGGTATAGGGCTGGAAATAAATGGAGCCCACCGTGGCGTTGAAACTGTAATCATAGCTGTTGTGCAGGGAACGGGCGATCCGCGCAATTTCTTCATAGCTGTATGCATTGGAAACCATCAGGAACAGTGACCGTGGCTCGGCTTCGTCGGGCAGGTTTTTGCCGTGGTAGCCGGGAAAAGGTTTCAAACTCTCCAGTACCCAGGTATTGGGAAGAATGTTGTTGTCGATGGTGGACAGGGTCTCCCGTTTTTTGATGTATCCACCCACTTCAAGCATTTGATCCTTATCGCCCATAATAATGAAATTTTGTTCAATATATTAAAATAATCATGGCGTGTCAACTGTTTACCTCTTCAACGGCAGCATGTGAGAGGTATTTATAAATAAAAAGCTTTTTACAGCAAACAAAGACCGGCCGGAGAGTCTTTGCCCTTACAAATTATGGCATGCCCGCCACCTTAAAAAGGCAGGATGCATATGTTGACAAGGAATTGTTAATTTTGCAGGGAAAGTTTTAAAACAATGACCCTAAAAAGATCCGACATAGAGATCATGTCGCCTGTTGGTTCATACGAATCCCTGCAGGCAGCCATCCAGGGCGGGGCATCCTCTGTTTATTTTGGAGTTGGGCGGCTCAACATGCGCAGCAAATCCAGTTTCAATTTCACACTGGATGACCTGGCCACCATTGTTCAGAAGTGCCGCCATCATGGCATCCGCACCTACCTGACGGTCAACACGGTGTTGTATGATGAAGAGCTGGACGACATGCGCAGGATTGTCGATGCGGCCCGGAAGCATGGCATTACCGCCATCATTGCCAGCGACCTGGCTGTCATCCAGTATGCACGCTCGGTGGGTATGGAGGTGCACATCTCCACCCAGGTGAACATCACCAACCTGGAGAGCCTCCGTTTCTTTGCCGCCTATGCCGATGTGATGGTCCTGGCGCGGGAACTGAACCTGAAACAGGTGAAAAAGCTCGCACAGGCCATACGCCAGGAAAACATAACGGGTCCTTCCGGGCGTCTTGTGCAGGTCGAACTTTTCATACACGGTGCTTTGTGTATGGCCATCTCAGGCAAATGTTACCTGAGCCTTCATGAAAATAATCATTCGGCCAACAGGGGGCAGTGCCTTCAAACCTGCCGCAAATCGTATATTGTAACCGAAAAGCAGAGCGGCAATGAGCTGGAGGTGGACCACGAATACATCATGTCGCCCAAAGACCTGTCCACCATCCATTTTCTCAACAAGATACTTGATGCAGGCGTCACAGTGCTTAAGATAGAAGGGCGGGCCCGCTCGCCCGAATATGTGAAGACGGTCACCGAATGTTACCGCCAGGCTGTGGATGCCTGGTTCGAGGGCACCTACAACGAAGGAAAGATCGGGCAGTGGCAACGCCGACTGGCCACCGTCTTCAACCGTGGCTTCTGGGATGGATACTACCTGGGACAGCGCCTGGGAGAATGGAGCCCCCGCTATGGCTCACGTGCCACCAAAAGAAAAATCTACATCGGCCAGATCACCAACTACTACAAACGCATCCAGGTGGCCGAGCTGCTGGCCAAAGCCAATACGGTAGCGGTGGACGATGAGATACTGATCATTGGTCCCACCACCGGGGTCGTACAGACCCATGTGAAAGAGATACGTGTTGACGACCGCCAGGTGGAAGAAACGCCCCGGGGCATCCCTTGCTCCCTGCCTGTGGAGGACACGGTAAGGCGTTCGGACAAGCTTTACAAACTGGTGGATGCCGACCAGCTCAGGCAGCAATAAGAACACAGCTGTATGTGGGTCGCGGCAGTGGCTTATTCCTCCTGCCCTTCATCCCCTCCTTCGCCCTCATCCCAGGCCGAGACGGTGCCACCAAAAGAGGTACTCACCTTGGTCACCGGGGGGGTGCCAAAATAACTGAAGTTCGACCCGGTATTGATGGCCGCTTCCAGTTCCTCCTCGACGGTCACCTCGCCCTTGCCGCCGGTGTTCATGCGCACATCTGCACGCTGGCACACCAGGTCGGTACCCGAAAGGATGCCGCCGGTATTGACATAGGCATCCAGGGTGTCGGTCGTACCTTTAACAAGGACCTGCCCTCCCTGGTAAGCTTTCATATCCAGGCGCTCACTGTCAATGGCCAGCTCCACCACCGAGCCCATGGTCGACTCAATGTTGAGGGAACGCACCACCATGGGTTTTTCAAAAACCACCTCCGCATCGCCAAGCGCCTTAATGCTCTCCAACTCCTGGTGGGTAATTTCAACATATACTTCGGGGGAGGAAAATATCTTGGACAATTTCAGCCTCAACTCCCCGTCATCCACCGATGTCTTGATCTTTTCAAGGCCCACCCCCCTGGCTTCGATATGCACATTGGGTTCGGTGCCGGGTTTCATATGAACGGTCATCTTCCCGAAGACCCGAACACGCTCAAAGGGTTTGACCTTACGGTCGGCTATCTCCTGCCCCTTTACCAGTACAGGAGCCAACATCACAAGCAATACCAGAATCCATCTTCTATTTAATCGCATAAAGCCTTAGTTAATTTTTCAATGCCACTTTTTCAATCCAGAGATTTCCCATTCATTGGCTACCCCTTCATTTGATATCAACTCCACAACTGCCTTTCAACAACCACCGCCTCCTCTCTTCAAGCCTACACACCAACCCATCATTAACAACGAGGCAGGCCCGGTCCTATTTCCGGAAAAACGGCTGTTTTTACAGCAGTTTGGTAACGTTCTCAGAAACAACATGGCCGTCAAAGAGATGAACGATACGCCGGGCGTATTCAGCATCCGAGGGTGAGTGGGTCACCATCAGGATGGTGGTGCCATCGTCGTTGAGCTCCTTCAAAAGGTTCATCACTTCCTCACCATGCGCCGAGTCAAGGTTTCCGGTGGGCTCGTCGGCCAGTATCAGCCTTGGGTTGGCCACCAGGGCCCTGGCAACGGCCACACGCTGCTGCTGACCCCCGGAGAGCTGCTGCGGAAAGTGCTTGCGGCGGTGCGACATCCTCATACGGTCCAACACATCCTCCACCTTTTTCTTTCTCTCCGAACCGGGCACTTTCATATACAACAAAGGCAATTCCACATTTTCATAAACACTGAGCTCATCGATCAGGTTGAAGCTCTGAAAAACAAAGCCAATATTTCCCTTGCGCAGGTTGGTTCGTTTCTTCTCTTTGAGACGGGAAACTTCCTGATCCATGAAATGGAGGGTCCCGTCGGTTGGATTGTCAAGCAAACCCAGGATGTTCAGCAAGGTCGACTTGCCGCATCCCGATGGCCCCATGATGGCGGTGAACTCACCCTCTTCTATTGAGAGGTCCACCCTGTTGAGGGCTGTCGTTTCGATCTCGTCGGTGCGAAAAACCTTGACGAGCTGATTGGCCTGAACCATTTGTCCCATAGCGGTATTATTTTAGTGTTGGTTAAATTTAAACAAATCCTTATTCATTTCAAATTTTTTATTCTCATCCAGGAGTTTAATATCGGCCTGAGCCAAAGATTTAAATTTTCCCTGCCCAGAGAACCGCCAACCCGTTTGCCGGGCTGACTCCTGTTGCCTGATATCATCATCAGGCACCCGTCTAATAGGACGCTGACCAGCAGGAATTAGTTACAAGAAAAAAAATCCGCGTTTTATCAGGGCTCGTATATTTGCATTACCAGATAAGAAGGGCCCAGTTACCACTAATTTTGTAGTTTAGTGGATATTTGGGGAAAGGCAGAATAGCTAATGGCGCCAGGTGCACCGATGAGTGACACCGCCGCTAAGTGACATCGCCGCTAAGCGCTGCTAAAACGCTGATAAACTCATATAAAAAAGAGGCAATGCGGGAAAGGGGCATTGCCTCGTGTCGGTCATTCAGAGGGAAATGTATTTGTAAGGGTTAAGACTGCCTCTGAGGGTTTATTCAAAAAGAAAATCAAAGTCATCGCCGGGAGCAAGCTCGCGTGGCTCCTCGTCGCCTTTGAAGATACGGGCTTTCTTGCCCCCCAGCAGCTGGATCTGGCCGTTTTCAATCTTGAACATGCTGCCTTCACGCAGCCCAACGGTATAGATGTATGGGTTGACCACCAGGAATTCTTTAATGCGCATCTCACGTGTTTCACCGGCATGTCCCTGGGGATGGGCATCCAGGTAATGCGGGTTGATCTGGAAGCGCACCAGGTTGAGGGCATGGAAATTGTCGGGCTCGGTGATGGGCATGTCGTTGGTGGTGCAAATGGTGGGACAGGCGACATTCGACCCCGCGCTCCAACCGATGTAAGGGGTGCCGTCGAGTACGGCATGGCGCATTACCTCAATAAGCTTTTCTTGTTGAAGCTGTTTGAGAAGGTGAAAGGTGTTGCCGCCGCCTACCACAATGGCCTCAGCATCTTCAACAGCTTTCCGTTTATCTTTGTGGTCATACTTGTGGAGGGGATCCACCTTTACATTAAACTCATCGAAACGTTTCTGCACCTTCTCCTGGTATTCATCGTATGAAAAGCTCACGGCGGCGTAGGGAACAAAAAGGACCTTTTTGACTTCCCCGCCCAGAAAATCGCGAATGTCATTGCGGGCATGTTCGAGGTATCCTTCACCGGCATTGGTGGAATTGCTGATAAGTAAAAGTCTCATAAGTTGGTATTTTTTATTGTTTGCGCCTCAATTGGAAAGGGGTAAAAATAATAAATAACCGGGAAAGACAGAAATCATTTTCATACACCGGCAAAGCCACCTTTTCAGGCAAGAAAAAGCCGGACCTGCTGCTCCTTTTGGGCTGTATGCAGGTCCGGCTTGATGGCGTCTTACAAATTTATTTTGTTAATATGTTGGTTATGTAAAATTTATATTGCCGGGCGGAAACGTTTCATAAGGTCTTATTCCATCTGTTAATTTTGGCCCTGTTCAACTTACCTCCAGGGCGGAGACTTTTCCATGATTTGGTGAAAGACCGGGACAGTTAAAAGCTGAGGGTAAAGCCGATGGTGAAGGGATGCAGCTGGGGACCCTTGCCGGATTCGAAAAGCGTGGTGTCGTAATAGTTGGCAAAGACCTTCATGAACCCGTACCCGATGCGGGCAGTATATCCATAGCGAAAGGGCGAAAGGTAAAAGTCACCTCTTGCCTTGTCTTTCTTGGTATCGCCCCCTTTCTCATATTTCACCTTGGTGTGCGATCCCAGCTTCAGGCCACCGATGACACCGGCGCTGATAAAAAACTTGTTGTCGCTGCCACCGGGTTTCACCTGGTACTCCAGGATAAGGGGCACGGTGATGTAGGTGGACGTCAGTTTGGCCTTATCAACATTGTAATCCTGACCGGCATAGGATGAGTCGACCTGTATGGCTCCATCACGCTTGGTGATCGGCAGCTGGTTGTCGAAACGGTAATCATTGAACTCCAGTCCCATTCCGGTTCCCAGTCCCAGCTTATTGGCCGCCAGGTTCAGGTCGTACTCTAGAAAATTGATGTTGATGTTCCACGACTTACCGGTGTTCAGGTCCATGAACGAATTTCCTTCGCTGTAATTCATGGAGAAGTTCTGGTTCACAAAATTGTTGAGCCCGATTTCAAAGCCGGCCCAGTGGAGGTCAAATTCATCGCCTTCCGAAAAATCCAAATCAAAACGGGGGCCATCATCATCTTCCCAGTCGTGGTCCCAGCCCTCATCATCAAAATCCCACTGATCATCGTCCCCTCGCACTTCGATGTCCGTCCCTTTTTCATCTTCGGTAATGCGCACCTTCTTGTCCTTAAACTTAAACTCGGTGGTGTCTTTTTCGGGTTGAACCGTATCTTTCTGCATCAGCACATCAAGGTTATTCATATCATTGAGTGCTTCTTTTTCAACTGCATATCCAGTACCATATAAAACTATACTTAAGGTAAGGATCAGCATGGCAACAAATCGTTTCATGGCATAAAAGTTTATGGTTTTCAATTCCTTTGATTAAAGATTTTCGAAAGTACGACGGGGAGGTTGCGGGAAAAGTTACAGGCCGTAAAAATTATTCTTTGATTTTTGTGGACAGGCTGAAATTTTCCGTTTTAAAGGCCAGGGTCTGAAGTTCTCCCTGTTGGTTGTATCGGCGCTCCAGGGCTAGCTCCTTGCCGGTTATCCTGCTGATGCCTTTGAGGCCGGCCCCGGCGATATCCCATATGCTAAATTCCGGGCGTTGCTGAAGGGCATGGTTCACCCGCCGCTCAAGAAACCGGTCGAGCTTTTGATAGGTGTCAAACTCAATTCTGCTGGCTGGTTGTTTTGTTCCGGGCATATGGGGTACAGCAAGACCCGCATAGGCAAAGGAGCCGGGCGCATCAATTCCCAGTTGCGGCTCCAGGTGTTGTACAGATGCAAGGGAACGGTCCGCTTCTATAGGGTTTTCTCCTATACGGCCGGCTTCGGAATGGTCTGCTTTGGAACCGGCCACTTTTTGAAAGGGGCTCCGGCCAGAGTTACCTTCAACTATTAGTTGAGATGATAGCTTTTTGTGATCTATTTTCAAAGGTATTGTAGCCGCCACATCCACAGGGTTGGTTGCTGACTGGTCTTCAGCCACAGGAACCTCCCGGACATTGATGGCTGCATTGGTGGTATGAGAAGGAATTGCCGGCTCATGCGGCGAAGGCAGCAACACATATAAGGTCACCAGCAGCACGACGGATGCAGCCAGGGAAAATGCAGAATACACACCCCACATTGACAACACCTTGGGGCGTTTCTTCTTAAGTGAAGCTTTATCCGGGTATCTTGCCGAAAGATCGGGTTGAAGACGGGTCAAGGCATACTGCCGGTAGATTTTTTGCCTTTCTGCTGACCCCTTCAGCATGCGGTCGAAAATTTCCACCTGCGAACGGGTCAGGGTCCCTTCCACCCTGGAGATGCATAACTCATCAAAATGGCTGTACCCGGGCTCATCCAGGGTCAGCTGTTTCTTCAGGCCGTCTTTATCATCATAGGATTCTTCGGAAGGCACCAGGTACATCTGCTCCAGCTCCTTCATCTCCTCGCGCAAGCCGGGGTTGGAGTCCAGGAAATGTTCCAGCTCTTTTACCTGTTCAGGCGGCAATTGCCCTTCCAGGTAATCCATCATGTAAGCTTCGTAGTTGTTTGTGTTGATCTTCTCCATATTCCTGCTCCTTCCTTCTTATAGAACGGCCTCCAGGCTGCCTATGAACTTTTTCATCGACAGGCGTGCCCGGTAAATATACACCTTCACCTGCGATTCGTTCAGGCCCGTGATTTCTCCAATCTCCTGGTAGGCATAACCCTCGTAATCGCGCAACAAAAGCACCGACCGTTGTATTTCGGGCAGTTTATTCAACGCCTGCTCCAGGACCTCATTCAGTCCCCTGTAGCTGTCTTCATACGAATACCGGTTATGGTCCACGTCTTCCAGGGGTTTCATTCGTTTCTCCTTCCTGATGGCATCTATCATGGTATGATAGGCGGCTGAAAACAGATAGGAGCGTGCTTTAGTATAAGACACACCTTCTGCCTTTACCCACAATTTCTCGAAGGTATCCTGGACAATGTCGCGTGCTTTCTCCTGATCGCGAATGTTTTTCAGGATGAAGCGGTAGAGATTGTCTGAATAATCATCCACACATTTGTTGTACTCCTCTGTGGTCATACCATGAATTCATGTTCAATTAATGCGACGCCCCACAATGCCAAAAAGTTACAACCTTTTCCGGAAAAAGGAAACTTTTAACCAACACGCTGGTATGGTGCTGCTTATAGCAGTCACACAATCGTTCTTTGGGGGGATTTTAATGATAATTCGACCACGGACGTTGGAACCCCCAAAAAAAATTTTTTCTGTTTGAAAAACCTGCTATATATTTGCATTTTAAACATCAGTGGGGGAGCAGATGCCAAAGGAACTGAAAAAAAGCATCGATTTTTTTCATGCTTACAGAATCACCGGGGAAGAACCTGTAAGAGACACCATCAGGGACACCATTCGCGAAGCCCGTGATACACTCCCCCAGGACACTACTGACCTGCAGGTTCCTGCCACCGACACCCTGTCCGGGCAGCAGCCATCCACCCCCGACAGCCTGCAGGAAGCCGCTGAAGAGCAACCTGCAGGCGATACCTTGCAGCCAGCAAGGCAACCGGCAGAAACGACAGAGTCGGCCGATACAACAACGACCACCACAACCACCGGTCAACCGGCACGAACAACACCTGCTCCCACGGAAACAAGGCAGCCGGCTGCTCTACAGCCTGCCCCGGAAACTGCTACAGGCCAAAAACCCACCAGCCTGCACGAGATCTTCGGCTTTACTGAGATGCCCGTAAAGCCCCGCCTGGAAAAAGACCCTGCCCACCACAATTTTCTCTACAACATTCCTGCCGTCAAACCGCAGGACTCCCTGGCCGTTGGTGACATTTACCGCCCTACGGATGATACACCCCGCCAATTTACAGAACAACAGGTCAAAACGGGAAAAGAAATCACCATCCAATCGACCCGTCCACAAGGTCACGACTGGATCACTTTTGTTCTGGTGGCTTCCCTTCTGCTTATCGGGTGGACCAGGCTCTTTTACAAAAAATATTTCATCTCCCTGGTCCAGAGCTTTCATTTCTACAACTATGCCTCATCTCTTTTCTGGGGAAAAAATTCGCTCACCCAGAGGGCATCGGTCCTTCTGAACCTAAACTTTTTTATGGCCGGCGGGATGGTCGCTTTTCAGAGCCTCAACCAGTTCTCACACACCCCTTCGGGCATATCCCCCCTACAGGTCTGGCTCTTGTTTGCCGCTTTCCTGATGGTATGGTACAGCTGGAATTACCTGATGACAGGGTTTATAGGTTTTGTCTTTCTCAGGCAACGGGTTTTCAGCGAATACCTGCACAACTACAACCTCTACCGCAAAATGGCAGGTATTGCCCTCTTCCCCATTGCCGTGGTTGTTCAGTTTATCCAGGAACCTTATCGACCCTACTTTCTGATAGCCGGCGGCATCATTTTTGGCATTATATTTTTAGTGCACATTATCAGGGGCTTTCAAGTTTTCGCAAGAGAAAATGTTTCTATATTCTATTTGTTTTTGTATCTTTGTGCTCTTGAATTTTTACCCATTGTTTTGGTCTTTGAATTATTTATCAGGCAATTAACATCATAAATCAGAATTTCCATCCACCCCGGTAAATCCTAAATTGTATCATATAAGATGAACATCAAGAAAATCTTAGTCTCCCAGCCGAAGCCGGAAAACGGAAAATCCCCCTACTTTGATCTGGCAGAAAAATATGATTTGAAGGTTGATTTTCGTCCGTTCATCCATGTGGAAGGAATTCCTTCCAAGGAGTTCAGGAAAGCGAGGATCAATATCCTCGACCACACAGCCATCATCTTTAAAAGCCGCAAGGCCATCGACCATTTCTTCCGGATCGCCGAAGAGCTGCGGGTCAATGTTCCGGATACGATGAAATATTTCTGCACCAGCGAGGCCACAGCTTTCTACCTGCAGAAATACATCGTATACAGAAAGAGGAAAATATTTTACGGGAACGGCAATTTTAACGATCTTCTGGAAATCATCAAAAAACATAAGAAAGAAAAATTCCTTGTCCCCCTGTCCGACAGCCATAAGGAAGAGATTCCCAGGAAGCTGGACCGCAACAAGATCAAGTACACCAAAGCGGTGTTCTATCGTACCGTCTGCTCAGACCTTTCGGACCTGTCCGACGTGAACTATGACATGCTGGTCTTTTACAGTCCCTCAGGCATCAAATCGCTGCTGGAAAATTTTCCCGAATTTGAACAAAACCACACCCGCATAGCGGCTTTCGGAAACAAAACCATCAAAGCGGTCAAGGATGCCGGTCTGCGCATCGACCTGAAAGCACCTACCTCGAAGGCCCCTTCGATGACAATGGCCATCGAACAGTTCATCAACAATGGAAAAGAACAATAGCGATACCTCCAGGTAAAAAAAGGTTGCCCTTGCGGTAACCTTTTTTTATTCTTCCCCAACAGGGCATGACTGCACACCCCATGAGCAAGTTTCCCAAAGAAGAACGACTCAACAGCCGCAAACGCATTGCTTCCCTTGTAAGCCAGGGGCACCTGTTTCATGCCTATCCCTTCAGGGTACACTGGTGCCCGAGCCAGGCAGCCACTGATGGCTTCCACCTGGAGGCAGCCTTCAGCGTCCCCAAGCGCAAGTACAAGAAAGCCACAAGCCGCAACCGCATCAAGCGAAAGATGCGGGAGGCTTTCAGGCTTCATAAAGAAACCTTCAAAACATCCCTGGGCGGTGTGAACCAGTTTCTCTCCCTTCTGATCATCTACACCCCGAAAAACGAGGTGGACTATCACACCATGGAAAAAGGAATGATAGAATTATTGAGCATTCTGGAAAAAAAGCTCAACGAAAAAACACCATAGCAGGGTTGGTTGTTTTTACGGTAAATAGCTTGTATTTTTGCTGCTCAACAACAATAAAGGCCTGCAACAATTGTTTACACTTTTAAACGACAAATAACAATACCATGAAGTACCTGGCGAAATCAAAAAAATGGATCATTGGCGGAATTTTGCTGGCTGCCGTGATCGTGGCAGGATTCAACAAAAAAGATGATTTTGAGATCTCCAAAAGCCTGGACATCTACTATTCTCTGTTCCGTGAACTGAACATCTTTTACGTGGATGAGATCAACGCGGGGGATCTGGTGGAGACCAGCATCGAGAAGATGCTCAAGAGCCTGGATCCTTACACCAAATACATTCCCGAAAAGGACATGGACGACTTCAAGTTCATGACCACCGGCGATTATGGGGGTATCGGGGCCCTGATCCGAAAGGAAGGCGATTATGCCATCATCTCGCAGCCCTATAAGGATTTTCCAGCCGACAAGGCCGGACTCAAAGCTGGCGATGAGATCAGGAAGATCAACGGCGAATCGATCAAAGGCTGGGAACTGGAGGAGGTGAGCGACAACCTCAAGGGCATACCCGAGACGGAGGTCACCATCAGCATCAAGCGTTACGGCTATGATGAACCACTGGAAAAGAGGGTTACCCGACAGGACCTCCACATCAACAGTGTTCCCTACTACGGGATGAACGACACCACCAGGGGCGTCGGCTATATTCGCCTGACCAAGTTTACACAGGGCGCCGGGCAGGAAGTGCGCGAGGCCTTCAAGAAGCTCGACAACAACAACGAGATGGAGGCCGTGGTGCTCGACCTGCGCAGCAATCCCGGTGGCCTGCTCATGGAGGCGGTGCATGTGGCCAACATTTTTATCCCCAAAGGACAGGAGGTCGTCAGCACCAAAGGACGCGTCAAGAAATGGAACGAGACCTACAAGACGGAGAAAAAGCCCCTTGACACCAACATACGCCTGGTGGTCCTTGTCAACCGTGCCTCAGCTTCCGCATCGGAGATTGTTGCCGGGGCCGTGCAGGACCTCGACCGCGGGGTGGTCATCGGCCGGCGCACCTTTGGCAAAGGCCTCGTGCAGGCCACCCGTCCCCTGAGCTACAACGCCAAGCTCAAAGTAACCACCGCCAAATACTACATCCCCAGCGGAAGATGTATACAGGCCAAAGACTATTCCAACCGCAACGAAGACGGCAGCGTGGGAGAAATACCCGATTCGCTGGTCCAGGAGTACACCACCCGTAATGGCCGCAAAGTATACGATGGCGGCGGCATACGTCCCGACATTGAAGTGGAGCAGGGTGAGCTGAGCAAAATGGAGATCAGCCTGCTCTCGAAAAACCTGATCTTTGATTTCGCTACGCAGTATGCCCTGACCCACGACACCATTCCCCCGGTTGATCAATGGGAGGTAAACGATCAGATCTACCGGACTTTTGCCGACTTTTTGGAGGGCAAGGAATGGGACTACACGACCGAGAGCGAGGCAAAGCTCGAAAAGCTTATCGAGACCGCCAAAGATGAAAAGTATTACGACCAGGCCGAAGCCACCATCAAGGAGCTCAAGGAAAAGCTCTCGCATGACAAACAGCAGGACCTCAAGCGGTACAAGTCCTCCATCCAGGCCCGCCTGGAAGAGGAGATAGCCAGCAGGTATTACTATCAGAAAGGCCAGATACAGGCCGGCCTGGAGGAAGACCAGCAGGTGAAAAAAGCCATTACCGTCTCGGCCGATACATCTCTTTACAAGAGCATCATCGATGGGACTTACCAACGCGACAACATCAAAAACGTCCGTGAATAAAGCATCCCAAAAAATACAAGTTTGGGCACAACCCAACCACCCGTCTTACCAGACAAAAAGATCCCGCCGGGGCAAACCGGCGGGATCTTTTTTTACACCAGGCAGCTTATCACCCCCTCCACAAAAAGAATAAATTTTCAAGAAAGAAGACGCCGGTCTGTTTTTATTCATCTGCCCGATGCCACCACAACACCGGCCACCACAGCCTCCGCTTGTTTTTAAAGAACCCCGTTCTACAGAATTCCTACAGATTTTTGTTTATCCTTTGTTACCAGAAAAAGGCACCGACCCTATTACAGGGGTGAGAGAAGGGCCCAAAACAGTGGCCGGTGTTCTTTGTCCAACACAAAAAGGAAAATCATATGCATTACAGAACAATCATTCTTTTGATCGTCTTAATAACACAGTCCTTCCAGGTAACCGCGCAGTCCAACGGCAATGGTGATGGTCCTGAATATGCAGTAAAAGGAAAAATTGTCACCTCCGGCAAAGAGGAACCTTTGGAATACGCCACTGCGGTCCTGCTGGAATCGCCCGACAGCACACAGGTAGATGGCATGGTAACCGGCCTCGACGGCTCTTTTACCCTGGAAGCCGACAAGCCGGGCCAATACATTCTTCAAACAAGCTTTGTGGGCTACCGCGATCAGAGCACCACAGTTCAGATCAGCTCTGAAAGCCCCAGGCAAGACCTGGGTACCATCACAATGAGCCAGGATGCATCGCAGCTGGATGAAGTGGAAGTGGTGGCCAGCGAATATTCGATGGACTATAAAATGGACAAGAAAGTGATCAACGTCGACGAACAATACTCGTCCATATCAGGCGATGCAGTGGATATCCTGCAGAACCTGCCCTCGATCAATGTCGACATACAGGGCAACGTGAGCCTGCGCGGCAGCAGCAATTTCACCGTGCTGATCGACGGCAGGCCCACGGTGATGCAGGCCAACGAAGCACTGCAACAAATCCCTGCCACCTCCATCAAAAACATCGAGATCATCACCAACCCCTCCGCCAAGTACGATCCCGAAGGTACCGGGGGCATCATCAACATTGTCACCAAAAAGAACGTTTTGATGGGCGTCACCGGCATCGTACACCTGAACGGTGGCCTTTATGACAAATACGGCGGCGATTTTCAACTGAATTACAAGACCGACGATGTTAAATTCTTCGTTGGTGGTGACTACGACCATGAGAGGGAGCCCGGCTCCATGGAGATGGAAAACCGCACCTACACAGCCGACACCACCTTCTACCTGAACACCGACGGTACCAACCGGGAGAAAGAATACGACTACAACGCAAGTGCCGGCTTTGAATGGTATATGAGCGAAAAAAGCACTTTCTCGCTCAGCGGAAGGTACGGCGGCGGCCTGGACAACGAGCTCTCCAACACATCCTACCTGGAATGGAACTCATTTGCCAACGGGAAAAATGAATATACCAGCAAACAGGACAACAAACGCGACCACGAATTTTATGCGCTCAACAGCCACTACACCTATGAATTCGACTCCACCACTCACAAGCTGGATGCCGACCTGCAGGTGTACACCTATAATGGCGGGGAAAACAACGTCAACACCCTCTACACAACCAGCGACGCCATCCAAAGCAGCCAGAAGTCGAAGGAAGGCGGACCATCAGGGGGACTGGAGTACAGGCTGAACTACAAGCAGGATTTCTCCAAACGGGTCAACATCGAGGTTGGCGCACAGGGCCGCTTCCGAAATTCCGACGAATGGAATGATATGTTTTATTACAACAACGCTTCACAA
>CAJXLE010000021.1 GCA_913055895.1 uncultured Bacteroidota bacterium
TTGCCGAGATGCCCTTCAAATGCCCTGTGGCACCACTGGAGTTTTCCTTCCTGGCCGACGCCTATTTCAGTGAGGTGGGCATACGCGACAAGGTGGACATCACCTTCGTCACTCCCCTGCCCGGTGCCTTCACCAAGCCCAAAGCATCCAAGATGCTGGGTGAACTACTGGAAGAGAAGAACATACGGGTGGTCCCCGATTTCTACCTGGAAAGCGTGGACAACGACAAGAAGGTGATCCGCTCCTACGATGAACAGGAGATTCCTTTCGATGTACTGACCATCGTACCGGTGAATACCGGCAGCTCGATGGTGGAGCGCTCAGGCATGGGCGACGACCTGAATTTCATCCCCACCGACAAATACACCCTGCGCGCCAGGGATTATGAAAACATCTTTGTTTTGGGGGATGCCTCCGACATACCCACCTCCAAGGCGGGTTCTGTGGTCCATTTTGCTTCCGAAGTGGTTTATGAAAACCTGCTCAGCGCTATGGAAGGGCGACCAATGAAAGCTCAGTTCGACGGACACTCCAACTGCTATATCGAAACCGGTCATGGCAAGGGCTCGATCATTGATTTCAATTACGACACCGAACCCCTGCCGGGCACTTTCCCCCTGCCGGGTGTGGGACCATTCGGCCTGCTGCAGAACACCAAGATGAACCACTACGGAAAGGTCCTTTTCCGGTGGATATACTGGCACATCCTGCTCAAGGGCAAGGAAATGCCCATCGAATCGCAGATGACCATGGCGGGCAAAAAATCTTAAACGTTTTTATTATGGCTGACAACAACCAGGATTTACAGAAGCAGATCAATGAGATCAACGACAAGCTGGACCAGGTGCTGCACCACGTCAACGAGCAGCGCCTGCAGCGGGAGAGCCTCAACGATCTGGCCGACGACCTTTATATAGTAGGCAAAGATGCCTTTCAAAGCACCGTGGATGAGCTGGACAAAAGAGAAATAGAAGTCAACGTCGACGACTTGAAGAATCTTTCCCTTCGCATGCTCCGCAATGTGGAGAATTTCAACCACATGCTCGATACTTTTGAGAGCCTGGTGGACCTGAGCAAGGATGCCGGGCCCATCGTCAACGAGGCGGGAGTTGATGTAATCCACAAGCTCCATGAGCTGGAACAAAAGGGCTATTTCGAGTTCTTCCGGGAGGCCTCCCGCATCCTCGACAATGTGGTTGCCAACTATTCACCCGAAGATGTGCGTGAACTGGCCGACAACATCGTCACCATCATGGAGACCGTGCGCAACATGACCCAGCCCGACATGCTCAGGGCCATGAACAACGCCGTCAACATCTACAAGGAGATGGACACCGAAAATGTTCCGGAGTATTCGCTCTGGAAGGCTTTCAGGGAGATGCGCTCGCCAGAGATGAGAAAAGGCATCGGCTTCATGATCTCCTTTATGAAGAACCTATCCAATCAACAGCAAAAGCAAAGTCAAACAACCAACAACCAATAAAATTCATTACTATGGCACAAAAAACAATAGCAGGAAAAAATGTGGAAGTAACCGACGAAGGTTACCTGCAGGACTTCAATCAATGGAACGAAGACATCGCCAAAGAGCTGGCACAGGAGGAAGGCATAGAACTGGGCGATCAGCATTTCGAGGTACTCCGCTTCCTCCGTGAGAAACATGAAGAAGGGGCCAACCTCACCATCCGCAAGGTGGGCAAATCAGGAATAACCGACATCAAAGGCTTCTACAGCCTTTTCCCCGGCGGACCGCTGAAAAAAGCGTCCAAAATTGCCGGCATACCCAAACCCACCAGCTGTGTTTAATCTTAAAATGAATGTACTATGGAAAATCAGGAAAAAAATCACAACATCGATAAGGTGTCCATCATATGTGCCAAGGGGAACCTTGAAGACGTTTATGCCGCCCTGGTCCTGGCCAACGGCGCCGTGATGGATGGCAAGGAAGCCAAACTCTTCTTCACTTTCTTCGGACTGGATGCCGTCATCAAAAAACGTATGAACAAGTTGCAGACAGCCACTGTGGGCAACCCGGCACTGAGGATGCCCAATGGAGCCAGGATGCCTAAACTGCTGGGCATGATACCCGGAGTACAGAAGATGGTCTCCAACATGATGAAAAAACAAATGGATGAGCTTGATGTTCCGCCGGTGGATGAATTTCTGGATATGATCACAGCAGGCGGCGGCGAGGTGTATGCCTGTCAGCTGGCCGTGGACATGTTCAAAGTGGGCCAGGAAGATCTGACCGACCATGTCAGTGGAATTCTTACTGTTGGGGAATTCTACGACAAAGCTGCCGGCGAAAACGCACAGATCATCTTTACCTGATCCCCGGCTGGAAAATATTTTGCAGCTTTATTGAAGAGGATGGTCACCGCGGCCATCCTTTTTTTAGACAGATGTTACTGGCTCACGATGTTCTATTATACCTGCAGGGCTTTTTAGTATTCAGAAGAACTTTGAAGATGCGGCAGGGGGTGCCTACCCGGCAGAGCGAACAGGATGGATTGAGCTGCTGAGATTCAGTAACGCTTTTAGGATGCAGCAGCATTTTTGTGGATTCAGCAGTGCTTTCAGTCGTCCACCTCCTCGTAATCAACGTATTCTCCCTGGTCCCCTTTATATCTTTTCCTGCCTTTCTTGTCTTTGTCGTACTCAAGGGTTACCTTGCCTTCTTTCCTGGTATATTGCTTTCTTTCGCCGGCATTCTGGTTCATGTTGTTCTGCATCTTCTTGAAAAAACGCCGCATCAGATAGCGGGCCACCATTCCACCAACAAAGACCAGCAGAACAAAAAAGAAAAAGATTTTGATCAATGTAATCATAATGTAAATAAACGTTTATAAATATCTTAGTGTATGTTTCGATGAATGAATCTCATTTCCCGCACCCCGCCAGGCCCCTGGGGTTATTCCTGCCAGTGGGGTTATTCCTGTCAGGTGGCACATGGCACCGTCAACCCGGCAAGGTTACAATCTGTAGAGAAGATGAAGCCAGCCACACTCCTGAAATTTAACTTCGCCGATGTGCTCATAAGTTTCAGGAACGCTTTTTCATTTACATTTTATATTTTTGCAAAAATAGTCAAACAAAAACTCTTAATCAATCCTATGGAAAAAGTAGTCAGTGGCATTCGTTCAACGGGCAACCTGCATCTGGGCAATTACTACGGTGCACTCAGGAATTTTGTAAAGATGCAGCAGGAGCATGAATGTTATTTCTTTATTGCCGATTACCATTCCCTTACCACATATCCCAATCCGGAGGACCTGCACGGCAATGTTCGCCAGATATTGTCGGAATACCTGGCAGCAGGCATCGACCCCGACCAGGCCACCCTCTATATACAAAGCGACATACCGGAGGTGCCGGAACTGTACCTGCTGATGAACATGAACGCCTACGTGGGAGAGCTTGAACGCACCACCTCTTTCAAGGAGAAAGTAAGAAGCCAGCCCAACAACGTCAATGCCGGTCTGCTGACCTATCCCGTTTTGATGGCCACCGACATCATCATACATCATGCCACCAAGGTGCCTGTTGGCAAGGACCAGGAGCAAAACCTGGAGATGACCCGCCGTTTTGCCCGCCGCTTCAACAACATGTATCAGCAGGAATATTTTCCCGAACCCGAGCCTTACAATTTTGGACAGGCCCTGGTGAAGGTACCCGGACTGGACGGGTCAGGCAAAATGGGTAAGACGGAAGGCAACGCCATTTTCCTGGCCGATGAGCCCGAGGTGATCCGCAAAAAAGTGATGAAAGCCGTCACCGATGCCGGCCCCACCGAACCCAACCAGGAGATGGGCGAGCCCATCAAAAACATCTTCAAGCTCATGGAAATTGTCTCGGAAAAAGAAACCTACGACTACTTCCTGGAACAATACAACACCATGAAAATCCGCTATGGTGATATGAAAAAGCAGCTGGCCACCGACATCATCGAATTTACCGACCCCCTGCGCGAAAAGATCAGGGCCATCCATGCCGACGAAGCATACCTGAGAAAAGTGGTGGAGAAAGGAAGGGAAAAGGCCCGTGCCAGCGCCTGCAAAACCGTGCAGGATGTGCGCAACATCATTGGGATCAAGGGGTTTTAAAAGGCCCTGAGCTCCAGCGCTGACTTCTCCCTCCTAATTCGTCTTATACTTATATTTCACCCCTGCCAGGTCCTCATTGGCTTTGATGATCTTCTGGTTCAGTCCGGCCTTGAAATTCTCCACGGTGTTCATAATCTTTTGATCGGTCAGAGCCAGGATTTGGGTTGCCAGGATAGCCGCATTGCGGGCCGCATCAGTCCCTACCGTTGCCACTGGGATGCCCGGAGGCATCTGTAAAATGGACAGGATCGAATCCCACCCGTCCAGGGAAATAGATGAGCGGATGGGCACTCCTATGACAGGCAGGGGGGTCTTGGAAGCAATAACACCGGGAAGATGTGCTGCTCCACCTGCCCCGGCTATGATGACTTTAACGCCCCGTCCGTGGGCATTTTTGGCAAAATCCATCACCTTATCGGGGGTACGGTGGGCAGAAAGGGCCTGCAATTCGAAGGGTATTTTAAACTCTTCCAGTATTTTGGCAGCCTTCTCCATAACCTCCAAATCGGAGGTGCTGCCCATGATGATGCTGACTTTTGGCTCCATATAATTTTTCAGATTTTAGTTTTTTAATAAAAGAGTTAATTGCTTAATTTGCATGATCAGAAGTCTCAAATTTAATACAATTTTATATGAATAAAATCAGGCTAGAAGATAAGGAGTTCCAGGTCTCCATCCATTACAAGACCATATACCAAAGCATCAAGCAAATAGCATCACAGATCAACCACGACTTTGAAGGCGAAGATACTCCTATCTTCCTAAGCATCCTGAACGGGGCTTTTATGTTTACCGGTGATCTTTTCAAGGAACTCCGGATCAATTCCTATCTCTCTTTTGTCAAGATGGCATCCTACCAGGGTATGAACTCGTCGGGGGAAATCAGGGAGCTGATTGGACTCAATGAAGATCTGGCCGACCACCATGTGATTGTGCTCGAAGACATCGTCGACAGCGGACTGACCATCCGAAGGCTTTATGAACAAATACAGGCACACCAACCCCGAAGCATCAGCATCGCCACCCTGCTTCTAAAACCAGATGTCTATGGGGAATCCATCGCACTCGACTATGTAGGCATGGAGATACCCAACGATTTCATCATCGGTTACGGACTGGATTACAACGGGCTTGGCAGAAACTTAAGGGACATATACAAAGTGGTGAACAACGGCTGAAGATAGCACCCAGATGGAAAAATCGAACTTTGTTGATTACGTAAAAATATTCATGCGCTCGGGTAGCGGTGGTGCAGGCTCGGTTCATTTCCGCCGTGAAAAATTCGTCCCCAAGGGCGGCCCGGACGGTGGTGACGGCGGCCGGGGCGGACACATCATCCTGCAGGGCAACCGGCACCTGTACACCCTTCTGCACCTGAAATACAACAAACATGTCATTGCCGAAAACGGCAAACCGGGCAGTGGTTCCCGCAGCTATGGTGCCAGCGGCAACGACCGGATATTGGAGGTGCCCCTGGGAACAGTGGCCAAAAAAGCCGAGACAGGGGAAAAAATCTTCGAAATTCTTCACCATGGAGAAGAAAAGGTTCTGTTGCAGGGCGGACAGGGAGGACTGGGCAATGCCCATTTCAAATCTTCCACCAACCAGGCACCCCGCTATGCACAGCCGGGAGAAGCCGGTGAAGAAGACTGGTATGTACTGGAATTAAAGGTGCTTGCCGATGTAGGGCTGGTGGGCTATCCCAATGCAGGCAAATCAACCCTCCTTTCCACCATCTCGGCTGCCAAACCCAAAATAGCCGACTATCCCTTCACCACCCTCGAACCCAACCTGGGGATGATCGAATACCGGGATCTCAAATCCTTTGTGATGGCCGACATCCCGGGGATCATTGAAGATGCCCACAAAGGCAAAGGTTTGGGCACCCGCTTTCTCCGGCACATCGAGCGAAATGCCCTGCTCATGTTTATGATACCTGCCGACAGTCAGGACATCCACCAGGAATACCGCACCCTGCTCAACGAACTTAAACAATACAACCCTGAACTCCTGGACAAAAGAAGAATCCTTGCCATCTCCAAGTCGGACCTGCTGGACACAGAACTCAAAGAGCTCACCCGGCAGGATCTTCCCGATTTACCATCGGTATTCATCTCTTCTGTCACCCAGGAAGGATTACCCCAGATGAAGGACCTGATCTGGGAGGAACTGAACAAATAAAGACCAAAAACCACTTGTATGATAGAATTTTTGCTGGATCTCGACACCAAGCTGTTTCTTTTTCTCAACAGCCTTCATTCATCCTTTTGGGACACCATCATGTGGTGGATCAGCGACAAGGAATTTTGGTACCCTTTTTACGGCATACTGATACTGGCTATGGTATGGCGATACAAATGGAACGCCGTGGCCACACTCTTGTTTATCGCGCTGCTGATCACCCTCTCAGACCAGCTCTCGGTGAAAGCATTCAAGGAGGTATTTGAAAGGTTTCGCCCCACCCACAACCCTGAAATCGGGGACATGGTGCATACGGTAAAAGGCTACCGGGGCGGCGATTTTGGTTTCGTCTCCTCACATGCAGCCAACACCTTTGCCATGGCTTTCTTCACCAGCCGTCTTTTCAGGAACCGTTATTACACCTGGTTCATCTTTATCTGGGCGGCCGTGGTTTCCTACAGCCGAATCTACCTGGGGGTGCACTATCCCCTCGACATCCTTGGAGGCGCCCTGCTCGGGATCATCCTGGGATACCTGGTATTTCTTCTCTACAAATGGTTTGGCAACGGTTATTTAAAACAAACATTTTATGGTTGAGATTGTATTTCAACCAACAGCTATTAACCATCAAAAACACCCATTATGCTTTGTATTAAAAACCCCGATACCGATCCCCATTTCAACCTGGCCGCCGAGGAATATGTGGTGAAAAACTTCTCGGAGAACTGTTTCATGTTGTGGAGAAACCGCCCCTCCATCATTGTGGGCAACCACCAGAACACCCTGGCTGAAATCAACATCGATTATGTCAAGGAGAACAACATCGATGTGGTCCGTCGTCTTTCCGGTGGCGGGGCAGTCTTTCACGACCTGGGCAACCTGAACTTCACCTTCGTAAAGAATGTCGACAAAAAAGAAAGCAAAGTAGACTTCAGCCAGTACACCCAACCCATCATTGACGTGCTGCGGACCATGGAACTCAATGCCAATTTCGAAGGGCGCAACGACATTGTGATCGACGGCAGGAAAGTATCCGGCAATGCCCAGAACATACATGGCAACCGCGTGCAGCACCATGGCACGCTGCTTTTTTCATCGGTGATGTCCGACCTTTCCAATGCGCTTAAAGTGAACCCGCTTAAATTCAAGGACAAGGCTGTCAAGTCGGTCAAGAGCCGTGTGGGCAACATCAAGGAGTTTATGGATGAAGAGATGGATGTGCTGGAGTTCCGCGACCAGATCATGGAGCACATACTCCATGCCTATGAAGACGCCCGCCTTTATGAATACACCGAAGAGGACCGCAGGAACATCAACCGTCTGAAGGAAGAAAAATACGACACCTGGGAATGGAACTTTGGCAGCTCGCCCAAATACAATTTCGAGAAGATGGTCAAGACCAGTGGCGGCAACATTGAATTTCACATCGACGTGCAAAACGGCATCATGAAGGATGTGAAGATATATGGAGACTTCTTCAACACCCTGGAGACGGAAGATGTAGAAGAACTGCTGAAGGGCGTGCCCCACGAACATGAAAAAATCAAGGATAAACTCAGCGAAATCGACTTTTCCAAATACTTCCACTCGGTCGGCCAGGAGGAGTTCATCGCCGGAATGTTTTAGCGAAATTTGGCGCGTAAATTTAAGCTTAGCGCAACGCTAAGCTTTGGATCAAAGTGCTGGCTCAGTTATCTGCTGCCCGCTAAGCGATCATTCAGCCGCTAAGCGGGCAGCAGGTAATGCATAACAAACCGGGGTACCCACTCAGTGCACCTTTCCTTTATAGTAGACCTTGTTGCTGTTGACGCCCACATTGTACCATACCACATCCCAAAAAACTTCAAAGCGGTTGACAGGTTCGTAGGAGATGGTTTCCACCCTTCCATGGTCGAACACCCGCAGGTGGTTGCGTTCGTTAAGGTAAGCCACGGTGTTGTACCCGTACTTGATTTTGGCGGGGGTGAAATTTTCCAGTTGACGTATCCGGCCGTCGTGGTAGGCCATCAACTCGTTTTGCAGGCCGTAGACCAGCAGGCTGTCGCGAAGCACATAGAAGTCGGGGGTTAACGTGGTGAGGGTTTGAACCCGGTCGTTTTCATACAGTCTAAAGCTGCCGTCGTTGGCGACAAAAGCCACCCTTTCATCGGCTACTTTGTATGAAAGGGGCTCGAAGGTTGTCAGCTGGCGCTGGCCAAAGAGGTGAAAAAGCCGAAGGGACGATTGGGTAACGTCATAATAGACCACGATGTTGCGATCGACCCGGTAAGAGGGTTTTCCCTGCGCCAGCATAAGCCGGCGGGTGGCTCCTTCAAAAAAAGCCTGCAGGTAACCGTTGGGGTCGAGGTAAGCCACCATGTTGTCGCCCACCTTAAAATCGGATACCGGGGGCACAGAAAGGGCGCTTTCCACGTCAAAGACCTCACCCTTATAGTAGACTTTAAACATCTTATCTATCTCATCGTAGTAGGCCACCAGGTCTTCGTCGGCCTTATAGCGGGGTGCATTCATGGAAAGGGTGGTCTTTTCGCGGCCTTCATATACAAAAAGGTTGTCGTTGTAGTTGTATACCAAAAGGCCTTCTGTCATCTCATAGGATTCCACCACTTCGGAGAGTTTCTCCTTCACCCCGTTGTGGTATACCATCAAAGCACCGTCGTTTCTCTTGTAGGCCACACCCCATTTGGCCACCTGGTAGGAGACAATGGGCAGATGTTCCAGTTGCCGGGTATTGCCCTGATCAAAGACGTAAAAATGATCCCGGAAATTGGTGAAGGCAGCCTTACCCTGGGAAAGCCCTGGCATGGGCAAAAAAAGCAAAAGGGCCAGCACCCGTATTGCCGGGGAGTATGAGCATTTATCAGACATGACAGGTTACTTTTTATCCTTCATCATTTTTTCCCGGGTGTTTTTAAACTCAGCCCCCTCCTTCCACCGGGGAAAATCAGAGCTGTTGGCCAGCCGGTAGCCCACCTCAAAGAACAAGCGGGCATCATCACGAACACCCCTGAGGTCCCACGTTTCCGCATTGTATTCGTCGCCTGGATCGTGGTAGCGATTCTCCAGCCAGAACGCCTCTTTTTCCCGGGCCCATTCTTTGCCGTGTTGGCGCGAATCGCAATTGCCCCGTGCAAAAAGGGCAGGCACTCCCACCCGGGCGAAGCTGAAGTGGTCGCTTCTGTAGTACATGCCCGTTTGGGGGTTGGGATCGGGATAGACATAACGGTCGTGATGGGGCACGGTCTCTTCCAGCAGGTCGTCGAGTTCCGATTTGCCGTAGCCGGTGACCATCACATCTTCATACCGGCCATAAGGCAACATCAGGTCGTTGTTGATGTTGGCCACCGTTTTCTCCAGGGGGAAGCGGGGGTTCTGGGCGTAATGTTTGGATCCGAGCAAACCCTGCTCTTCCGCTGTGGGGGCAAAAAACATTACCGAACGAGGTGGTCCCTCCTCCAGCCTTGCAAAAGCTTCGGCCATCTCAAGCATCCAGGCCAGGGAGGTGCCGTTGTCGACTGCTCCGTTGTATATGGTATCGCCCTGAAGGGTGGGATCCACACCCAGATGGTCCCAATGGGCCGAATAGATAACCACCTCCTCTTTGCGTTCGGAGCCCGGCAGGTAGCCCATGATGTTTTGAGACGTGGCAAAATGATGGCTGCTCTGCATGGCGAAACTTACGGAGCCGTCCAGTTGCATGGCCTTAAAACCAGGTTTGCGTGCCTGCTCCTTCAGAGCTTCCAGCTTGTGTCCATACCGGCTCATCAGCTCATCGGCGGCCTGGTGGGTGATCCATCCCTCCACGGCGCAACGCGACATATACCGGTCGTCGGGTTTGAGATATAGTTTGGGGATCACGGCACCGTTGAGCACCACGTTCCAGGGATATCCGGCAGGTCCGGTCTCATGTACGATGATCAAGCCCCTGGCACCCTGCCTGGCAGCTTCCTCGTACTTGTAGGTCCACCTGCCATAATAGGTCATGGCGTTGCCCGTAAAAAAGGCCTGATCGCCGGTACCATAGCCGGGATCGTTGACCAGCACCACCACCGTTTTTCCTTCCACATCGATGCCCTCATAATCGTTCCAGCCATACTCCGGCGCCACGATGCCGTAGCCGGCAAATACCAGCTCGGAGTCCTTGAGCTCCAGCCTGTCGGTAAGGCGTCGTGAAAAAGCCACAAAATCATCTTTGTATTCAAGTTGAAACTTACCCTCCGGGGTTCTAAAATCCATATGAGGGCTGGGATCCACCGATACCTCAACCATGGGCACATCCTGGTAATAGCTGCCTTTGACCGGCTTCAAACCGATTTTTTTAAATTCTTCCTCCAGGTATGCCAGGGCCGAATCCTCCCCACGGGTAAAAGGCTTGCGGCCGAGGAAAGCATCCGATCCCAGGGTCTTTACATGGCGACGTAAATCATCTGTGTCAATGGTCTCCATGGCGGTGGAGATTGGCTTGTTTTTTGTACAGGAAAAAAAGATTCCAACCAGGAACAGCAGGATAAGAGGAAATGATTTTTTCATGGGAATGATTTTTAGATTTCAGAAGAACCGGAAAGCTGGCCGATAGGGGATAGCTCAAACTCAATCCGACAAGAATATGAAGTAAATGATGACATCAAGGATTAAAAATAATAATTTCATCTTTTAAATAAAACTGAAAAACCTCTCGGCGATGATGAAAAATGTTTTTATCTTGCTGCTCATTCTGCTGAGCCATACAGCAGCAGCTGCTGATACACCGCAGCAATCTGTTCCCTCCAGGTTAAAAAAAGTCACCGTTTACCAACAGGGAGCGCAGATAACACGAAGTGCCACCATTGACCTGTCCACGGGGATGCAGGAGTTTGTCATTGGCGGTTTGCCTGCCGAAATCATGGAAGGCAGCCTGCAAGTGAAGGGCCGGGGAGCCTTCACCATCCTGGGAACCCATTTCCAGAAAAATTACCTTCAACCGGGCAGCGAAAAGCGCACCATCCGTTTGCTCAGGGACAGCCTGAACATGCTGGAGGAGGAACAGCAGGAAATCCGTGGGCTGTTGGGAGTATACCAGCATGAAAAAGAGATCCTGCTGGCCAACAAACAAGTAGGAAGCGACCAGGGGGGTGTTGGCATTGCTGCCCTGGAGGAAGCCATGGAGTATTTCCGCAGCAAATTGCGGCGCATCAGCAAGGAGGAGACAGAGCTAAAAAGCCGCCTGACAAAGCTTGAAGAACAAATACAACGCATCAAGAAACAGCTGGCATCCTTAAACAGCCAGGATAAAGAGGCCACAGGTGAAGTTTCCGTCCAGGTCACCAGCAAGAAACCCGGCGAAGGTACACTTGAATTCACCTACGTTACATTGAATGCCGGATGGGAACCGGCCTACATCCTTCGGGCATCCGGGATGGGAGAACCACTGGAGCTTACTTACCAGGCCCGTGTTTACCAGGGCACCGGGGAAGACTGGGACCAGGTACCCCTGATAGTCTCTACCGGGGAAGCCAACAGGTCGAATCAGCAACCTGAGCTTACCCCGCGCTATGTGGGTTTCATCGCCGAACGGCCACGCCCCGCACAGCGTTCAAATCTTGAAAAACAAGCAATGCCACTGGCCACTGAAAGCAAAAACCTAAGGCGGGAAGACCGATCTGCGGAGAGAGCCACGAGTCAAAAAAGGACGCGACAGATCAGGACCGAATACCGACCTGCGTTTTCAAGGCGCATACCAGGCGATGGCAAAAAGCACACCCTGGAGCTCAGTCGCCGGTCACTGGAGGCCGACTATACTTACTATGCAGCGCCGGCACTGCGTGAGGAAGCCTTTCTGCTGGCCAGGATCAACCAATGGGACCAGAGCAGGCTCCTGCCCGCCCCCGTGAGCCTTTTCTTTGAAAACACTTATGTCGGTGAATCTTTCCTCGACCCCACCCGCACTGAAGATACGACAGAGCTCTCGCTGGGGCGCGATCCGGCCATACTCATCAGCCGAGGCGAGCGCAGACGCTTTGAAACAGACCAGCTCATTGGAAAGCATCAAAGCGTCACCTGGGAATGGACCATTGAATGCCGGAACACCAAAGATCAGCCTGTCGACATGGTCATCAACGACCAGCTGCCTGTAAGCACAAACGAAGACATTGAGGTAGAGCCGCTGGAGCTCTCAGGTGCCCTTTATGACAAGGAGAAAGGCTATCTGGAATGGAAAACCCGCCTGGCTCCGGGCGAGCGGATAACCAAAAAGGTGCGCTTTTCCATCAAATACCCGAAAGAAAAGAAAATCAATTATTAAGGACTGTCAGGGCCTGCATTGATTGAGCAGGGGCCTTGAACCGTTTTTTGTTGCAACCCCATGCCGGGGTGAAAAGTGCACACGTCCGGGAAAAGCTTTACAGACCAAAATAAAAACCGATAATCCGCAAGCATTTTACCGCTCAGTCTATCAGTTGAAAGATCTCATCAAGTCCTTTCTTGCTTTTGGGTCGTATGTCTTTCGAGGGAACGCCCACAGCCACAAAAGCCATCAGGTGGAAAGGCTCTTCAATGCCGATGATCTTCTCCAGGTCTTCCTTGGCCATCATCGGGGCACTCAGCCAACACGCGCCATAGCCCATGTCTACAGCAGACAGAAGAATATTCTGGATGGCAGCACCTGCACTTTGTATGTCGGGATAGTTGCGCAGTATATTGATGTCCTGGTGGGATACGTCAACGCCCTTCTCCAGGACAGACTCATAATCCTCCATCGCCAGGGCAATGACCGCGGGAGCATCCTGAAAGAAAGTGGCAAACCATTCCACCTGGTTCTTGATGTTTTTGGAGGCAATGGACTGGTTGGCCGGCAACTCCTCTATTCTTTGCTTCACCACATCGGCCATACGCTCCAGCATAGGCTTGCGGGTAATAACATAGAACTTCCAGGGCTGATAATTGTTTACACTCGGCGCCTGGCCTCCCATTCGTACGAGTTGCCTGAGGTCCTCGGCCGGTATCTCCTGATCTTTAAACGACCGGATGCTGGTGCGCTTTTCAATTGCCTGTTTTAATTCCATATGCACATTTTTTTGGTTCCTGGATAGGGTGATATCCTGCAAGATAATAAAACTTCTCGATCTGCCGGTACAAAATGATCCCTCTACGGAATAAATTGTTTAACCAAGCCTCAGGTTATATCGCAAATAATTATTAATTTTTAGACCATAAAACAGACGTGCTATGAGGTATTTTTACATTACAGGAACAAGCCGTGGCATAGGAAAAGCCATTGCAGATGTTCTCCTGGAAGACAAACGCAACATGGTGATGGGCATTTCACGCAACCACACCATTGAACATACCAACTACAGTGCCATCACCCTTGATTTGAACGACCTGGAAAAAGTACGGGAATTCAGCTTCGGTGAACATCCCGATGCCGAAAAGATTGTCTTTGTCAACAATGCCGGGGTGCTTGGTCATGTGAGCCAGGTGGGCAGGATGTACAACGAGAAGATCATCCAGAGCTACAACATCAACCTGGTGAGTCCTTCGATACTCATCAACACTTTCATCGGGCAGTTTCAGGACCGCGACATGGAAAAGATGATTCTCAACACCAGCTCGGGTGCAGCCCGGCACACCATCCCATCGTGGAGCACCTATTGCTCCACGAAAACCGGTATTGAAATGTTTCTCCAGGTGATTGAAGATGAACAGAAAGATTTTGACCATCCTTTCAGGATCTACTCCGTAGCTCCCGGCGTGGTGGATACCGAGATGCAGGATGAGATCAGGGAGGTGGAACCGGAGAATTTCAGGGAACTGGACCGTTTTGTACAGCTAAAGAAGGAAGGCATGCTGGTGGATCCCAAAGCTGTTGGGAAGAAGTTTGCCGACATCATGGAACATCCTGAAAATTACCCCAAAACCCTGATGGACCTAAGAGATTGAGCATCAGACATCATACAAATGAACGATCATGTCACTACTCTGGGGGATTGATTTTGGCAAGAAATTTTCGGGAAATACGGTCATCTGTTACCGAAACGGTTCCAGAGTAGGTTTTTACCAGGCAGAAAAAAACAGGGACGCCGACCGGTTCATCCTCGAAAAACTCGAAGTGCAGCAGCCCGGCTATATTTTCATCGATGCCCCGCTGAGTTTGCCGGGTGCCTTTCACGATCCCGCCACCTACAACGACTATTTTTTTCGCCGTTGCGATCAACAGCTGGGCGCCATGTCGCCTATGTTTCTCGGTGGCATGACTGCCCGGGCCATACGTCTGAAGAACCAGATTACAGCCAGGGGGATTGACTTGAAAGAGACCTATCCCAAGGCCCTGGCTTCTCAGCTCAAACTTAAAAAATGCGGGTACCGACGGGGAAAGGAAAACATCGGTTCCTGCTGCGACCGGATCATGGAGAGTTCCAACCTGGTATTCGACAAGAAACCCATCGTTTCCTGGCACCACCTCGATGCCCTGCTGGCCATGATAAGTGCCATACGTTACGAGCAAAAACTGTCGCTGACTTTTGGGGATAAAAGCGAAGGCACCATCCACATCTGATGGGTCACCCCCACCACAAAAAATGTTTCATCCAAGGCCCTGCCCAAGACCCGATGCCTCATCTACAGCCCGGGGTATATCGGTGCCATTATATAAATCCATCGAGGCGAACCGGTGTTGATGGTCCCTGCTACATACCTGCCATCAGCTGGCTGACAATGATCAGCAGCACCAGGGCGAAGGGATAGACTGTGGCATAAGCAATCTGCGGGGCATTGGTATCGGTCATGGGCTCCACCGCGCTCAGTGCCGGTGTGCTGGTCATGCTGCCTGTAAGCGAGCCGATCAGGGAGAGGAAATTCATCTTCAGAACGTAGTAGCCCAGGCTTATGCTCAGGACCATGGGCACCAGGGTGATGACGATGCCCGAGACAAAATATCGTATCCCGCTGGTTTGAATGGTCTCCACCAGGTGCTCGCCGGCATGGGTGCCCACCACAGAGAGGAACATGATCAGGCCCAGCTTGCGCAAAAACATGTTGGCCGTACCCGAGACGTTCCAGATGATGCTGCCCGTCTTGCCTATCTTGCTAAGCACCAAAGCCGACACCAGCACGCCCCCGGTCAGCCCCAGCTTGAAGTTGACATCCCCGAAAAGGGGGATGGATATTTCCCCCAGCAATATGCCAATGAGGATGCCCAGTGCAATGGGCAGAAAATTGAGCTCATCCATCTTCTTGCGGCTGTCGCCTACCAGTTCACCCACCCGGCCAACATTTTCTTCCGGGAGGGTCACGGTAAGCTTATCGCCAAAGCGCAGCTTGCTGGTGGCCCGCGGGGTTATGTCGATGCCGCTGCGCCGGATGGTGGTGACCGTGGCGTTGTAGTTTTGCAGCAGTCCCAGGTGTTTCAGGGATTTGTTGATCACGTCTTTGTTGGTGACCAAAAAGCGGCGCACGGTGGTTTTCCCCCGCATGGGTATCTCCTGCTGCGTCTCCCTGCCCACCAGGTACACCAGGCGGCTGAGGTTGTCCCCGGTACCCACGGCACGTATGATGTCCCATTTTTCAAGCGGGGTTTGTGCTTCGGCCCGTACCACCTCGCCGTTCTTGACAATGCGTGAGACATTGGTCCCGGTAAGTCCGCGAAGGTCGAGCTCGTAAAGGGTCTTCCCGTAGATATTGGGGTTTTCCACAATAAAGTTGCGGCTGATCAGCTGTGGATGGTCGCTTTGCAGCTCCGCCTCAAACTTGCGTTCCTCCTCCCGGATGTCCACCCGGAATATTTTGGGAGATAGGCGGGCAAACAGGATCACACCGATCACCCCGAAAGGATAGGCGATGCCAAAGCCAATGGAGGCGGCGGGCGACTGTGTGCTTTCAATGGCCGCTGCCAGTCCGCTGGTGCTGGTCAGGGCGCCTGTGAACAGGCCCACAGCCATCTCAGGGTCGATGTCGTATATCCACGACATCCCCAAGGTGACCAGGGCACCGGTGGTGATCACCAGCACGGCCAGGGCGATGAGGATCTTGCCTGTTTTTTTGAACGATTCGAAGAAACCCGGTCCAGCCTGTATGCCCACAGAGAACATGAAAAGGATCAGCCCCAGTTTTTGCAGGATGGAGGGCATCTTGATGCCAAAATGACCAAAGACCAGGGCCACAAAGATCACGGCAGAGATGTCCAGTGAGATGCCTTTGACCTTGAGGCGTCCCAGGGCAATGCCGGCGGCTACAATCAAAAAGAAGGCTACATGTGTTGTGGTCAGTATATCCATACCGGGAAACGGGTGTGCTTGTCCATACAAATTAAAGGCATTTTGCGCAACTATAAAAGCACAAGGGTTAAAATATGAGTCTCGAGCGGGTACAATCGCTGTGTTGTTTTTTGGCTTGACAAGTACACTCTCTCAAAGGCTGCCGGGATGGTCCCGGCAATAAACAAAACTGGGGGCTACACGGAAAAAAGCAGGAAAGGGAAAAAAGCAAAAAAGGGAAACAGCAGGACAGGGTAAAAAGCAGGATGCAGGAACCTTAAAAAAAGGGTTCCCCGTCTGCACCGAGAACCCTTTTTATACCTTATAAGACAATTAAAGATTATTCACTGTAAGGCGTGTTGCCGTCGACGTAGGTGAACTCGGCCGGACTGCCTGATGCAGTACACTGGTAAGTCACCGTATAGTTGGACCTGCTTCTGTCGTTGTTATAAGTTTGAAAAGACACTTCGTAGTATACATCCACACCATTTTTCTTAGGCTGCGCGTTGGGAAACTTATTCTGCAGCAGCACGATCAGGGCACCACGGGTAGCCATGGGCTCACCGGCCATGTTTACGATGCGGTTCCACATGATCTCTCTGGCTTCGGCTTCACCCAACCCTTCAAAAGTATCGGGATCGTATTCCACCCGGTCAGGGATTCGCAGGCTAAAATTACCATGATAGGCGCTTGCTCCCGAATAAAATTCTGCTGTGCCGTAGCTGTCAACATATTGGGCTTCACGCTGGTCCACGATCATCTGGTAATCCGAACTGCTGATCTCAAAGCGCACGGTGGGGTCGAACACCCAGCTCTCATCGCCCTTGATGAACTGGTTGGAGACCTCCTGGTGGGGCTTCCAATTCTCTCCATCAAAATAATATTTGCTGGCCTTGTCGGTTTCATACCCCATGTAATACTTATAGACCACATACATCTCATCGCCTTCTTCCGCATAGGGATAGTTCTGTTTTAGGAAAGTAGGCAGGTAATTATCAGGAGGATTGTCGTCGCTGAAATTTCCGAAGTTGGCAACACCGCCGCCAATAGAGTTATAATCAGAAGAAGTCATCACATAAAAGTTCGATACAGAAAGGCCACCGGCTTGCCATGCACCATCTTCATAGGAGTAAAAGTCGGTTACTTCACTCACGCCATTGTCATAGTATTCATAAGTAACCGCCACCAAATCGCCTTCCTCTGCGTTGGGATACTTGCTGGCCATAAAATCCGGCAGATAATCTTCGGGAGGAACATCATAGGCAAAATTATCGTATTCACCTGGCTCATCAGCTCCTTCTCCCATCGAATCATAGTCTGCCTCGCTGAGGGTATAGTAGTTGGCGTTGGACAAAGTGTTCAATGTTTCCACACTCCCCATATAATTGTAGGTAACGTTGATGGAGGAACCCTGATCCAGGGCAACGTATTTGTTGCCCAGGAATTTGGGAATATAATCCGCGGCAGCAAATTCATCACCAAAAGCATGGTGTTCCTCGATCATGGAAACCATACCGGAGTCCTCAGCTGTCTCGGCATCTTCCAGGGCCAGGTCGGTGATGGTGGAATAGTCCTCGTCAGTAAGGGTATAGTCGAACTGATCGGTGTAGGCATCGGAGGTCTTCTTGTCGAGCTCGTCATAAAGCTCTTCGTTGGGGTTGCATCCGGCAAGCAGGAGGGCTGCTATGGCGGAAAAAAGGATATATTTCTTAATCATGGTCGTAGTATTTAGACGTTGCTTATCAAAAATTAAAATCTGAATTTAAGGGAGAGTTTCCAGGTTCTTCCCCAACCGTACCATACGGAGGCTCCCTGTGCAGTGTGATTGGCACCGTCCTTGGCATCAGATATGTACTCGGTATCCAGTAGGTTGTCCACATTGCCCTGGAGGGTGGCATCGAAGTTGCCCAGGTCGAAATCCCAGCTAACATTGGCGTTGACCAGGGTATAGTTGGGCATCTCCCAGGATTCTACCCCTTCAGAAGCCTCGGTGGTCCGGTTTTCAATGTCAAACTCGGCAAAAATGTCGGCCGCGTGGTACATGTCGCCACCGATTTTCAGTTCGGGAAGTATCCTGTAGCTGGCTCCCAAATAGCCGGTTGTCAATGCGGTATTGCCGCGGGTCACGTCCTTTGCATAAACGGCAACAGTACCTACATACTCCTGGCGATCATTGAAGACATCGGCAACCACATTCTTATCCCACCGGTAATCGCCCATAGAGAACATACCATCGATGCTCAGCTTCTCTATGGGTTTGTAGGTAGCTTCCAGCTCCACACCCATGTGAACAGCATTCAGGCCGGTGATGTTGGCAAACTCATTGCCAATGTTACGGGTGAGGGTCTTGTCCATCCAAACAGTCCGGAAACCGGTGAGATCCACTTTAAGATTCCTGGAGCGGAAGCCATAACCGGCTTCGGAGGAGAGTATTCTCTGGAGCTTGGCCTCCTTGTTGATCTCGTTGGTATAGTTCTTAAAGATGGTGGTGAAGAAAGGTGCACGGGTAAAGTAACCGCCATTGACGAACACGTTGTGCTGGTCGTTGATGTTGTAGTTGAATCCACCTTTCACGCTGTAAACCAGGAAGTTTTCCCAGGACGACTTTTGATTGCCCGGTTCATACTGGAAATAATCGACCCGGCGGTAGGATTTGTTGGAAACGGTACCGGAGAGAAAAGCCGAATAGTCGTTTGTTACATATTCTCCCTGCAGGAAGACGCCTTCGCGCAGCACTTCACCGAGGTTGTAGTAGTTGATCTTATCCCCTTCCATAAGTGGCTCAGTGGGATCGCGGTTGATGTTGCTGTCGTCCAGGTAGTAATCGCCTCCCAGCAGGTCGGTAATCTCGGTGTAATGGTATCCTTTGTAGTACCTTCCGTCGAAACCGGCAGTGATGTTGATGTTGGCATACTTGGTGTTGAAGGTGGAAAGGATGCCATACCAGTCGTGCTCATTCTTGGCCATGGTCATGATAGCCTGTGATCCTGTCTGAGAGCTGGAATTCTGGTCAATCACATAGTCATAGTCAATATAACCCTGGGGGGTCAGTTGGGTGTTGTCATAAGGGTCTCCACTGGGATAATCCCTCTCTATCCACTGGTCTTTGGGACCGTCAGCTCTTCTTCCACCGCCACGGCCGATGGAGGCATAAGTGGATGTATGCAGGGAAGTGTTCTTGTTGATCTTCCAGTAGTGGTTCAGGTAAAACTGGGGCTTGTGGTACTCGTTATAGGCATAGGCAGTGGTGTAAATCTCACCATTCAGGTAACCGTAATCGGAGTTGTAGCGGATGCCTTCCTCGTGGTTGCGGTAATCATTGATCTGGTGTGGGGAGCTCCTTTGGTTGTGCCACTGGGGAGCGCCAAAGCCGGTCAAAGAGAGGCGGTGGTTTTCATTGATCCTCTTAGAGACATTGAAGAAGTAGGACCAGGATTCAAAATTGGTGGCATTGACAAAGCCATTGCCGCTGCTCTTGCTGCCCTGCAGGGTAACGGCCCATCCATTGTCCATCAGGCCGCTGGAGAGGCTGAAGGAAGTCTTGCTGTAAGCATTGTTGCCAACGGCCTGGTAAACACTGCCTCCCCGCTCTGCATCGGTCGACTGGGTGATGATGTTCATGGTACCCCCTACAGAAGATATGGCAAGCTTGGAAGCACCCAAACCCCTTTGCACCTGGATGGTCTTGGTGACATCAGACAGGTTGGCCCAGTTGCTCCAGTACACTTCGCCGCCTTCCATGTCGTTAACAGGAACGCCATTGATCAAAACGGCCACGTTTTGCTGGCTGAAGCCCCGGATGTTGATCCTGGAATCGCCAAAGCCGCCGCCCTGCTTGGTGGCATAGACACTGGGAGTAGATTTCATCAGTTCAGGCAGCTCCTTGGTGCCCAGTTTTTCCTGGATCTCAATGGGCTCCACCTTGGAAACGGCCACCGGTGTTTCGCGGTCGCGGGCAAAATTGGCCACCACCTTCACCTCATCCAGTCCTATGGAGGAAGATTTCAGGGCTATCTCACCCATATCCTTCTCCTGTCCTTCGGCCAGGTTGAAATCAAATGTCTTGGGAATGTATCCCACATAGCTGACTTTGATGGTTACATCTCCTGCAGGTGCCTTCAGGTTGAATGTTCCATCAAGATTGGTGGCGGTGCCGTTGGATGTACCCTGAACAACGACAGTTGCGCCGATAAGTGGTGAACCGTCGGTGTTGTCCACCACTTTTCCTTTAAGTACACTTTGAGCAAGTGAGCTCTGGGAGATCACCAGAGCCATGATGAGAAGAATTAAGAATCTGTGCTTCATGATTGTAGTTTTTGGTATTAAGTTAGGAAGAGAGGTATTACAAAAATCTTCGGGGCAAATTTATTGGATACAATTGAGCACTCTCTCAGAAAACATTAAAAAATTCTTATTTATTTATTAACATAAATTAACATCTTCTTACCCGATAAGACACAAAACACTGGGCAGAAAGGGGAAAGATCATACTGCATAAATGTTAATAAGGGAACCAATAAAAAAAATCCAGCGGGCAAGAAAATGTATTTAAAAAATAACAGCAATATGTGACAAGTCACAAAAAGGTCAGACAATCAGCAAGCTACAGTTGTCCGAAAAACAGAAATTACGGGAATCAGCTTTAAAGGGGGCGGGGTTCCAGAGAAACAGGATTTACGGAGGTTGCGGTTAAAGAAAAAAACAGGAACTTTGGAAACAGGCTTCGCAGGAATCAGGGCTCCCGGGAGATGGCCATGGCTTCTCTTATGTTGATCCTTTGGCCGTTGCGATAGGCTACCACAAAGGTACCCGGCACACAAACCGTGCTCTGAAGTCTGGAGGCAGCCCGGTAATTATCAAAAGATCCTACCAGGTAACGATAAAACGGCTTTTCCCAGGATACATGCACGGGCACGTTGCCGCAATAGATATATTTTAGTTGATCGGGAGTCATCCGGTTCTGGCTGGCGGCAACCTGCACACTGAAGACCAGGCCGGTGTCGGCCGGCAAACCTTCTGTCATCCTCAACGGAGGGCATTGATCGGGACTTGTCTGATTAGCCCCGGCATCTAACCGTTTTTGATTGCGATAAGCCACGACAGAGGCACCAGAAATGTTGATGTATTTGCGCAGGCTGTCGGCATGATGGTAGGTGGGACAATGCCCGATCATATAGCGGTACATCCCTTCCTCCTCAAGAAGAAGGATGTTTTTCCTGCCCGGATAGATGCTGTCGAGCCGCAGGGTGGGCAAGGGACTGGAGGATTCGGCTATCTGTACCCGAAAATGCAAACCGGTTTGGTTTTCCAGGGCCGGTGGTTCTTCCGAAACACTGTATACGGTTCTCGATCCGGACGGTGGTGCCGTTCCCCTGCCGATGGCCAGGGAATCTTCTGAACCGCTATGCAGGGCTTCCCTCCTATCCACTGGCTGGCTGATCATGGCCAGGGCATCTTTGCTGATGACCTTCTTTTTGCCAATAACAGGATTGGGTTCCAGTGTGGCCTTTAAAACATTCTTCACACCTCCTGTGACATTGTGAAAAATTTGCCAGGCCTGGCTCATCTTTCTCAGGGCACGTTCCTCGCGGCGTAAAGCATTGTCGAGCTGGCTTGCCTTTTCGGCTAAATCTATAACCCGGTTTTCCGCTATTTTGCGGATGGAATCAGCTTCTGCCTGCAATTCACGGGCATCAGAGTAAAACCCCTGCGCCTGCATAATCTTCTTATCCCCGACATACCAAAACTTGACCGTCTCCAGCTCCTGGAGCTGGTTGCGGTAAATCAGTCCCAGCATCTCATTGGATCGTTGCTGTTTTTCGATGGCCTCCAGGTGCAACTGGAGGGCACGGCGGAGGATGCTCCTGATAGAATCGCGTTTGCCGGGAAAATCTTCCCTGCCTTCCATCTGTCGCCTGACCCGGAGCAGGGAATCACGACGGTATTCAAGCTCACCGGCCTGAAAATCCAGGTCTTCGATCCGAAACCAAAGGGTGCTGTCGCGCGGATTGAACTGGCCGGAAAATGCATCTCGCTGGGCTTTGGCTGTAAGGATGCTTAATACCAGCACAAGTCCCAACAGGACAGATCTTTTCCAGGATGGTATTTTACCAACGTGTTTGACCAATGGAAGCAGCTTCTGACAGGGTTTCACTAGTAATCTTTCATATACCTCGTAATAAATTTAAGGATAACTTACCAACTTTGGAAATTTCTGACTAAAAAAATTTTAACCAGCTCGCAATTTTTAAAGAGGGGAGGTGTGTTAAAAAAGCTTTCAGCCCAAACAGGGCTTGAAAAAGGCCTTGAGGTGCTTTGTCTTATCTAAAAATTTCACTCCATATGTGTTGCACGCTCCCTGAGCGTTCATCGACGTAGGAGCCGGCGATTTTTCCCGCATCGTTAATTTTTTCGGAATGACCCATAAGATCGTCCAGCAGGATGCTCAAGTCTTCATATTCACGAATGGCAAAAGCACCTTCTTTTTCCTTCAGGTCGACGGCTTCCTTGAACTTTTCATGGTTGGGACCAAAAACCACGGGTATGCCATAAGCTGCAGCCTCCAGGATGTTGTGGATGCCTTTGCCGAAACCACCCCCCACGTAGGCCAGGCGGCCGTAGCCATAGAGGGATGACAACATACCAATGCTGTCTATAATCAATATGCGGGCTTTCTCTAGTCTTTCTTCGCTGGCTTCAGACCAGGTGACCGACTCATGAGGGTAAAACGATGACACCATCCTTTGAATATTGGATGGGTGGACTTCATGGGGGGCCAGGATCATTTTGAAGGAGAACCCTGACTCCCTGAAATAACGTATCAAAAGTTTCTCATCGGCGGGCCAGGTACTGCCGGCAACCAGCAGCAGTGAACCACCTGCAAATTTTTCCACCAGCGGAAGAGCAGGAGCGCTGCGCGAGACCTGCTTAACACGGTCGAACCTGGTATCGCCCGAAACGGAAACATGGTCGATGGAATAATCATGAAGCAGTTTCTTCGACCCGTCATCCTGAACAAAGATGTGGCTGTAAAAATCCAGCAGACGCCTGAACCAACGGCCGTACCACCTGAAAAAAACCTGCTCTTCCCTGAAGATGGCAGACACCAGGTACGTGGGTATACCCCTTCTGTGCAATTCTTTCAAAAAGAAATACCAGTATTCATACTTGATAAAAAAAACCTTTTCGGGATCTGCAAGGGATATGAAACGGCGGGCATTGCGCGGGGTGTCGGCAGGAAGGTAGGCCACGCAATCGGCCTTTGAATAATCTTTGCGCACCACATAACCGGAAGGAGAAAAAAAGGTCAGCAAAATTTTTGCCTCCGGATCATTCTGCCTGATGAGTTCAATGAGCGGACGTCCCTGCTCAAACTCTCCCAGCGATGCACAGTGAAACCATATTACCCGCTTCCATCCGGGAACCTTTTCCTCCAGGTACCTGAAGGTTCCCTTCCGGCCCGATGAAAAAAGCCGGGCCTTGCGGTGAAACGGTGCGACAAGGTAAACCAGCCGGTGGTATATTTTGATGGCCATGAGGTATAGCAAACGCATGATGGATCTTATTTTTCGACAAAAGTAATGGTTTCGTGACAAAGATGTCCATCATGCCCAAAGATTTTTTGATCAGGTAATTTGTGCCTTTCCCTCTTATGCCGGACTGGCTGCAGCGGGGAATCAGGCACGGCTGTACGACAGCCGGGGGCAAGGCGTGGGCGGGGCCGGGGCAAGAGGGGTCCTGACTTTCCTACTCCGGTAAGGGGAAAGGGTTTAATTATACCAATCGCAGGCATGGCTTTAAATAATTTGTGGTTACCTTCGTTCAATAATAAAACAACCTTGCCATTAGAATAGCCGCCCTGATGGATCGATCCGCCCTGACCATATGTTTTTCTGCCCTGTTGTTGCTGTTTTTCTATGGCATTTCATTTTCCCAGGATCTGGACAACATCAGGACCCGGACGATAGAGGCCGACCGCGATACCATCGTCTATGACACCCTTGCCACGGTCACAGGCAGCATGAGAGTTACCGACAGCAGCGGCCGGGAAGTCACCGATACCGCCTACCACCTGTTAGCCTGGGAAAGTAAAATCATCCTGGCCCCCGAACTGCAAAACCGGCACGATCAGCTGTTTCTCAGGTTCCGTGTGCTGCCGGCCCCATTGTCAGAAAGGCGCTTTCACAAAGACATCCGGGAGATCAAACAAATACCGGAGCAGGTATTCACCTGGCAGAAATTATCCGACAGCCGGAGTAAGAGGTCCCAAAACTTCCCTTCTGCCGGCATCATCCAGTCGGGTAGCATCTCCAGGGGCCTTTCCATGGGCAACAACCAGGATGCGGTGGTCAATTCGGGAATGGACCTTCAGTTATCGGGGAGCCTTGGCAACATGCAAATCAACGGGGTTCTCTCCGACCGTAACATACCCATACAGCCCGACGGCACCACCCAGAAGATCCATGAGCTGGACAGGGTATACCTGCAGGTGTACAACGACCAGACGAGTGTGACCGGCGGCGACTTTGAGATGGCCGAAGAACATGGTTATTTCATGAAGATGAACAAGAAGGTCCAGGGGGCCAGGGTGAAACACAAATACCAGGCTTTTGGAAACACACAGGCTGTTTCAACCATCAGTGGAGCCATATCGCAGGGCAAGCACTGCATGAAAAATTTTTCGGGTGAAGAGGGCAACCAGGGACCCTACCGACTGACCGGGTGTGACGGAGAGACCCACATCATCGTTCTCTCGGGAAGCGAGAAGGTCTATATCGATGGCCAACCCTTGAAAAGGGGCAAGAACAACGATTATGTGATCAACTACAACACCGCCGAGATAACCTTTACCGCGAATCAGCCCATCACCAAAGACAAGCGCATACAGGTAGAGTTCGAATATTCGCTCAGGGAGTACAACCGCTTTATGGCCTACACCCACAACCGCATTAAAACCGACAACGGCAGCCTGTGGTTCAACGTCTTCTCCCAGCAGGACAGCAAAAGACAGACCATTGCCAACGACCTTACTTCCCGGGAAAAACAATTGCTGGCCGGGGCCGGCGACGATGCCGAACAGGCCGTCGTGGCCTACGTCGATACCAGCAGCTACCAGGCCAACAACAACCAGATCCTTTATGTCCAAAAAGACACAGTGGTTGACGGAAAAAAATACTCCATCTACCAGTATTCCACCGACAGGCAACAAGCACAACTGGAGGTGGGCTTTTCCTATGCAGGCAAAAACAATGCTCACTACGTGGTGAAGAAGAGTGCTGCCAACGGGCGTGTTTACCAGTGGGTGGCTCCGGTCGAGGGCAAACCTCAGGGCCGGTACACCCCGATGCGCCAGCTGGTTGCCCCCCGGCAACAACAAATGCTTACCTTCGGAGGTACAGGAAAGCTGAC
>CAJXLE010000022.1 GCA_913055895.1 uncultured Bacteroidota bacterium
GGGTGCCCCGCTATAGTAGCCTGGTCCATAACCCTGACCAAAGCCGCGGCCCATCCCACGGCCAAAGCCTCTTCCTGGTCCGCGTCCGGCAGCTTGACCGTTTTTCCATCCCATGCCGCGGCCCATGCCTCGGCCGGGTCCGGCGGCGTGTCCCGGGATGTCATTGCCTGCACAGTATCCCATGGCCCTTCCGCTCATGGGTCCTGCTCCTGACGGTCCTGTTCTGTCTCCTCGTGGCATAATAACCTCCTTTTTTTAAGATCTATAATTTGTTTTGTTGGTACAAAGATAATGAACATATGTTCAAAACCAAAACAAAACCCACAAAAATTTTTGTATTTTTCGTGTGAAATTGAACCGCTTTCCTGGCGTAAATTTTATGCGGATATACTTTAATTAACAGCTTGTAAATCAACATGATCTGAATCTTAAAAAGACATTATGTGGTCAATCATTATGGAACCTGCATGAATAATCATGTCCTTGTTGTGAAGGTTCCTGGATGCAGGTTTCTCATGATCAATTTATTCAAAGCTATTGAATAAGAAAACGGCAGCTCGGTGAGTTTTACCAATAAGGAATTGGAAAAAAACATCGGATTACATTTGTGAGCCATGGACCCGGAAGAACTCTTAAAGGAACTGAACAAACTCCCGCTGAAGCAGCGCATGTACGTCATTGGTAAAGCCCTGCGTTCCATATCGCCCAAGGAGGAAGAGGAGATGGATGCTGCTTTGGAAGATTTCCTGAAGGAAAATATTGATGATAAGGATGGGGATTTGGACGACCTGGACCTGGACGAGTTTTTTAAGGATCAATAACCAAAGCCTGATTTCCTGGGCTTTTCACAAGTTATTTTTTATCTGTTAATTGGCCTTGTGTAACTTATCCCGCCAGGGCGGGATAAGTTTCATACGAATATCCAATTTTAGAATACAACAATTTTTTGCCTTCACCTGTGTCCTCCTTTTTCGGTTTTTTTCCGTGTAGATGGGGACACTTTACTTTTATCGCCAGAAGGAACTTCCAGGACCAAACAATCTTTTAATTTTGGGATTATAATATAATGATTATTTGATCGTGCGGGTTTGACATGATTGAAAATGTCTATCTTTGACGCTCTGAAAAACAATTTTTACAGATTGCTTGACCATGAAACAACAGCGCAACGGATTGGAGCTTTATTGTCATGTGGGACTGGGCAAGACAGCCTCTACCTACCTGCAGTACCGCTTTTTCCCAAAGCTTAAGGGCATTTATTATATCCAGCGGACCAAATACCGGAAGTATTCCAGGATCATCGAATCCACCGCTCACTCCAAATACCTGGTCTCCCGCGAATTCGACCGCCAGTTTGAGCGCGAAGTGCGAAAGATCGCCGCTAAATATCCCGATGCCCGCATCATCATCGTGCTGCGGCGCAACGACAGCTGGATCGCTTCGCAATACCGGCGCTATGTGAAGAATGGCGGCACACAGCCTTTTGAAAAGTTTCTCGACCTGGACAACGACCAGGGCCTGTGGAAACAAAAGGATGTCTACTTTTACCCCAAGCTGGAGCTGGTAAAGGAACTTTTCCCCCACCCGCCGCTGGTGTTGTTGCACGACGAGCTGAAAAAGGATCCCTATGCGTTTTTTAACCGCATAGCGCAATACACCGGCACCACCTACGACCCCAACAGCATCGTGATCAACCCCTCCCACAAATCCTACAGCACCAAACAGCTGAAGATACTAAAGAGGGTGGCCTCTGTCCTTTTCCCCCGCGAATGGAAGGGCTCCAAAAAGCGATGGAAGCACTACATCCGTTTTCGCTCGCGCTGGCTCCTGCTGCACCTGGTCCTTTATGCGGCGGCCCTGCTGCCCGAAAGCCTGGCCGGCCGGGATCCCCTGATACCCCCCGAACAGCTCGAGCGTGTGCGGGAGTTTTATAAGGAGGATTGGGACAAGTGTCTTAAAGAGATGGAAGAGTAATCTACTGAACCCCGGTATACTGAACCCCGCTTAGCGGTATAAAGAAACCGCTTAGCGGGGTTCAGTATAGCGGGTATATGTAAAAAAAATTTCGTAACTTCTCTTTCCTTTGGCGAAAGTTTCAAAGCAATCAAACCATTGAGAAGGGGAGTGGGGCATGAAGTTGATCGGGGAAGTGATGCGGGATTTGTTTGGGCTGGTCTATCCCAACGTTTGCGTCACCTGCGGCAAACCCCTGCCGCGGGGCTGTCTTTACCTGTGCCCCGGATGCCTTTACCGCCTGCCCCGTACCCATTTCCATAAGGACCGTGACAATCCCCTGGCCATGACTTTCTGGGGCAGGGTGCCCATAGAGCACGCGGCGGCCTGGTTTCAGTATACCAAGGGGAGCCTGTATCCCCGGTTGATCTATGTGATGAAATATTCGGGCCGGCGGGATATCGCTAGGGTCATGGGTCGTTTCTATGCCGCCGAGCTGAAGGACTCCCCGCTGGACGAGACCCACCTGATTGTCCCCATCCCCCTTCATCCCAGGAAGGAACGCAAAAGGGGCTACAACCAGAGCGAATGGATCGGCCGCGGACTGTCGGAAGGTCTGGACAAACCATTGGAGTGCAACCTCCTGCGCCGGACGGTCAACACCCGCACCCAGACCAAAAAGTCGAGGCTGGAGAGGTGGAAAAACGTGGAAAATGTCTTCCGGGTGGCGAAACCCGATGCCCTCCAACACAAACATGTGCTGCTGGTGGATGATGTGGTCACCACCGGGGCCACCCTTGAGTCGGCCACGGTCACCCTGCTGCAGATACCCGGCGTCAGGGTCAGCATTGCCGCCCTGGCCTACGCCAATTTCTAAGAAATTTTGCGAACCTGCGAAGGGTCATGGCATTCGGCTAGGAGCCGGGAGATGGTTTTGCCAAAGACCGGGTGCAGCATGTTGGGGTCCAGTTCATTCAGGGGTTCCAGGGTGAAGCGCCGTCTGTGCAGCTGGGGATGCGGCACTTTCAGGGACGGGGTGTCGATGATGCGCTGGTCGTAAAAAAGGATGTCGATGTCGATCACCCGGCTGCTGTAGCCCTCATTGGAACCGCCTGACTCATTGTTGGCCAGCTTTTTACCGTCCGAATTATTGTGGTCAGATCCAGGCCCTGATAACGATCCCGAGGCAGACTCCGAGCCAGACCCCGAACCACGTCCCAGCTTTTTTTCGATCTCCAGCAGGAGCTGCATCAGTTCCTGTGGCTCCAGGCTGGTTTCCATGGCCAGCACCTGGTTCAGGAAGGCATGCTGCGACTCAAAGCCCCAGGGTTCTGTCTCGTAAAGCGACGACTCCCGGACCACAGCCCCCGCCTTCCTGCCGAGCATCTCTTTTGCCCTGGCAAGCATCCGGCGTCGCCCGCCCAGGTTGCTTCCCAGCAACAGGATCACCTGGTGTTTTTTCTCGCTGTCGGCATCGTTTCGGCTGTTCATAATTTTTTTATCGTATTTTTTCCGAAAAGTATTTTCTTTCCGTTAAAATTTCCTCCTTGAGTTATTTCCCCCATGAGTTATTTCCTCCATGAATTATTTCCCCCATGAGTTATTTTCTCCATGAGTTATTTATCCTTGAGTTATTCTCCCCATCAAATCATTTCTCCCGAAAAACATCAACCACCCGTTAACATGTTTTCCCGCCGCCAGATCTTCACCCGGCATAGCACAACAATCCGAACCTGTAATAAAACCATTTTCCATGCGACAGATTAATTAAAACAGGAACCTCATTGCAACGGCTCCAATTTCCCAAATTGTAAGGATTATCGACAAAATAGTAATTTAACAACCCTGGGACTTCAACCTGCAATGATACAAAATGTTGTTTACAGAGCCGGATTTTATTAACTTTTGCAATACATCCCTTTTGTGTAAACCTAAATTAAAACCTTTAAAGTTACATCATTATGAAGAGTTTTCTCAAATACACCCTGGCCACCATCGTGGGTTTGCTGATCACCGGATTGCTGTTTTTCCTGATATTCTTCGGTGTGGTCGGCTCAATGATCTCCAAGGGAGATGAACCAGCCGAGATCAAGGACAAATCGGTTTTGCATGTCAAACTGAACAAACCGATCATGGACCGCAGCCCGAAGAATCCTTTCTCCAATTTTGATTTTCAGGCTTTAAAACCCAAGCCAAGCCTGGGGCTGGATGAAATCCTTGCCAATATAGAAAACGCCGCCAAAGATGACGACATCGAAGGCATATACCTGGACCTGTCGGTGGTGCCAGCCGGCATGGCCACCCTGGAAGAGGTCCGCAATGCCCTGCTCTCCTTCAGAGACAGCGGTAAGTTCGTCATTGGTTACAGCGACAATTACATGCAGACCTCCTACTACCTGGCTTCTGCAGCCAGTCATGTGTACATGAATCCCGAAGGAAGGCTCGGCATGACGGGCCTGAGCTCGCAGCTGATGTTCTTCAAGGAGGGACTCGACAAGCTGGGTGTGGAGCCCCAGATCGTTCGCCATGGTAAGTTCAAAAGCGCCATTGAGCCTTTCACCCGCAACAGCATGAGCGAAGAAAACCGCGAGCAGATACAGGCTTACGTGGGTGCCTTGTGGGACCATATGGCCCAAAACATTTCCAAAGCCAGGGGCATGGAGTTGGATGAGCTCAACCGGGTGGTTGAAGAGCTTGAACTTCACAGTCCCGAGGCAGCCGTCGATTACGGTTTTGTCGACGCACTTAAATACAAGGACGAGATACTCCAGGAACTTCGCGACAGCAGCGGAATAGGCGAAGACAAGGACCTGCGTTTTGTCAGCATGGGCAAATACTCCAAGGTCCCCAAGATCAAGGACTATGAAGGACTGGCCAAAGACAAGATAGCCGTGGTTTATGCCATGGGCTCCGTGATCATGGGAGAAGGCGAAGAAGGGACCATCGGCTCCGACCGCATCTCCAGGGCCATCCGCAAGGCCCGCAAGGATACCTCCATCAAGGCCATCGTCTTCCGTGTCAACTCGGGTGGCGGCAGCGCCCTGGCCTCCGAGGTGATATGGCGTGAGCTGAAGCTGGCGCAAAAAGAGAAGCCTGTGGTGGCCAGCCTTGGCGATGTAGCTGCTTCCGGCGGCTATTACATCGTTTCCCCGGCCGACACCATCATGGCCAGCCCCAACACCATCACCGGCTCTATCGGCGTGTTCGGCCTCTTTTTCAACGGCAAGGAGATGCTCAACGACAAGCTGGGTGTGTACACAGACGTGGTCAAAACCCACTCCCATGCCGACCTGGGCTCACCCTTCCGCTCCATGACCGCCAGGGAAAGGCAGGTGATCAAAAAAGGCATTGAAGATGTGTACGAAACCTTCATCACCCATGTGGCCCAGGGCAGAGATATGACCAAAGACCAGGTGGATGACATTGCACAGGGTCGCGTATGGAGCGGTGCGGACGCCAAAAGCATCGGCCTTGTCGACATGTATGGCGGTATGGACCAGGCTGTTGAGGTGGCCGCCGAAATGGCCAAGCTGGAGAAATACCGCACGGTAGGCTATCCCCAGCTGAAGGATCCCTTTGAGCAGTTCCTCAAGGAGTTCTCCGGCGGCATGAAGACCCGCGTGTTGGAAGATGTGCTGGGCAAAGAAGCACGGTACTACACCAACTTCAAGGAAGCCGTCAGCATGCAGGGCATACAGGCACGCATACCCTACCGGATAGAGGTATATTAATTCATGGTTTGTTTATTCCCCTGCGGCTTCGGAAATATTCCCGCAGGGGTTTTTTATCTTTGTACGCCATCCGGGTCTGCTGCAGCGCAATTGTTGCAGCATGCCCGTTGGCGCATCTTTTGCTGCCGAGCCATTGTCATCAAAGAATCTGGTGTATGAGAAACATCTTTGCGGTAATTTTAATTATCTTTGGACTGGTCGCCTGCAAGCCGGAAAAACCTTCGGATGGCCATCAGCACCAAATCGACAGTCTGCTGACGGAGCTGAAATACATGAACGACAGCCTGAACAGCTTGCGAATACAGAGGGTACAGCAGCTGCACGATTCGCTCCGCAAGCACCATGATACAACACGTGTTGCTAATCTTGCGGAAACCCGAAGGCAGAGTCTGACAGACTCCACTGAAGCCGGGAATCAGCGACTGAAAGAAGCCGGTGATGTGCTGAACTGGTACGACAACATCTACCGGGAGATCACATTTTCCCGCAGCCACCTGAGAACCCTGCAGCAGCAGATGCAGCAGAGCAGGTTGGATTCAGCCACCATCCGGGAGATTAAAAAAGAAAAAGAGATCGTGGGCGGGTTGAAGGAGAGGTTCGACCAGGAGTACCGGGGGTTGAAAAAAGCCATCCGGCAATTGCTGAACAAGTGACTCTTTTATGAAGCAATCGGAGAAATCGTATCTCTATGCGGGTTTAACCATCTTATTCTGGGCCACCATTGCCACGGCTTTTAAGATTTCCCTTCGTTATGTGAACTATGTGGAGCTGGTGCTCTACTGCTCGATCACCACCATCATCATCCTGTTTTTTATCCTCTTGTTCCAGGGACGGCTCAAAGAGCCTTTCCGCATCACACCCAGGCAATACCTCTATTCGCTCATCCTGGGCTTCATCAACCCTTTTGCCTATTACCTGATCCTTTTCAAAGCCTACTCCCTTCTGCCGGCCCAGGTGGCCCAGCCGCTGAACTTCACATGGCCCATCGTGCTGACCTTCCTCTCCCTTCCTGTGCTGAAGCAGCCGGTGACAGCCAAAAACATCATTGCCCTTTTCCTGAGCTTCATCGGGGTCTACCTCATCTCTTCCGAGGGAACACCCTTCGACTTTGCCTTCGCCGAGCCCCTGGGCGTCCTTCTGGCCGTGGGAAGCTCACTGATATGGTCGGCCTACTGGCTCATCAACGTGAAGGACCAGCGCGACGACGTGGCCAAAATCTTTTTGAACTTCCTGTTCTCCCTGGTGTTCATCGTGCCCTACTGGCTGATATTCACCGAACCCACCATGCCCAGCCTGGAGGGTATACTGGCATCGGTATATTCGGGTGCCTTCGAGATGGGCATCACTTTCGTGCTGTGGCTCAAAGCCCTTCGCATGGCAAAATCAACAGCCATTGTCAGCAATTTAATTTACCTGGCACCGTTTTTCTCATTGATATTTATTCAGTCTATATTGGGTGAACAAATACATGTCACCACCATCATTGGCCTGATAATGATTGTATCAGGTATTGCATACCAGGAAATATATAAAAACAAAGCATATGAAGTATAGATGGATTCTTTTTTCTGTTTTATTTCTCGCCGTGGGAATGATCAGTTCCTGCGATGAGGAGAAGGTTGAACCAGACGACAACAACAACACCAACAAACAGCTGAACGAGTCATTTTACAATTTGATGACCGATATGTACCTCTGGTACGACCAGCTGCCAGATGTGAACCCCGGCGATTACCAGGACGTGTTTGCCCTTCTTGATGATATACGGTATGAAGAAGATCGGTGGAGTTACGTTGCCGATTATCAGTCCTTTGTGCAATATTACCAGGAAGGCGCCTACGTGGGTTATGGTTTTGGTCACGGCTGGGATGCCAACGACAACCTGCGCATCACCTTTGTTTTTGATGAGTCGCCTTTGAAAGGCGCCGGCATCCGGCGGGGCTGGATGATCAACAGGGTGAACGGCAGTTCCGTCTCGCCCGATCAGAATATCAATGAGCTGTTGGGCCGCGATGAGCCTGGCGTGGAAGCCAGCTTTGTGTTTGAATCGCCTGATGGCGAGGTGATCGACACCACCTTTGCAAAAAAGGAGCTGACCATGAACACGGTGCTTGCCGATACCGTGGTAAACCATGCCCAGAAGAAAGTGGGCTATTTTGCGCTGAAAAGTTTTATCGACAAGACCCCCCAAGAACTGACCAGCGTCTTCAGGAAATTTTCCGGCGACAACATCAATGAGCTGGTGGTTGACCTGCGCTACAATGGCGGCGGAACCCTTGAAGGCTCCCGCTTCCTGGCTGATTTCATCATCAGCAACAGCCAGGTGGGTCAGCCGTTTGTAAAAATGTCCCACAACGACAAAAATACCCCGATGGACACCACCCATGTCTTCCAGGAAGACACCGTGGGCGTGGAGCTGGGCCTCGACCGTGTGTATTTTATCACCACCGATGCCACGGCTTCCTCCAGTGAAGCACTGATCAACGGGCTGGAGCCTTATCTCGATGTCTACCTGGTGGGCCGGGATACCTACGGCAAGCCCGTGGGCATGTACGCCTATTCCGACGACAGGCAGCGGTATGTTTTTGTGCCGGTGTGCTTCAGCCTGGAGAATGCCGAAGGTGTGGCCGATTACTACGACGGCCTGCCGGTGGATGTGGAAGCCAGGGACGACAAAACGGAGCCTTTCGCCAGTGCCGGTGAAGCATCGTTCCACCAGGTGCTCTATCACATAGAGAACGGCTCGTTCGACATGACCAAGGCCGGCTACCCAGAGATACCGGCCAACAGGGCTGAGTACCGGAGCCTGGATGATGAGATCGGTGCGCAATAACTTTTTTTCATGATCATATTAGGCATAGATCCGGGCACCTCCATCATGGGTTACGGCCTGGTCGACCAGTCGGGCAAGCACCCCACCCTTTTGGCCATGGGTGTGGTGGAACTTCATAAGATAGATGACCACTACCACCGCCTGAGTCGCATCTTTCACCGGGTCGACCAGATCATACAGCAATACGGGCCCGACGAGGTGGCACTGGAAGCCCCTTTCTATGGCAAAAACGTACAATCGATGCTGAAGCTGGGTAGGGCCCAGGGCGTAGCCATGTCCGCCGCCCTGAGCCATTCCCTGCCCATCTTTGAGTATGCCCCGCGCAAGATTAAGCAGTCCATCACCGGCAACGGCAATGCTTCCAAAGAACAGGTGGCCGGCATGCTGCAGGGTATGTTTTCCATAGGCGAGATGCCCAAAAACCTTGATGCCACCGACGGACTGGCGGCTGCCGTCTGCCATTTCTACAACTGCAGGAGTCAGCTGACAGGCGGAGGCTATAAGAGCTGGAAAGATTTCCTGCGGAAAAATCCCGGCAGGACCAAGGGTTAGAAGAAAATTTTCCTGAAAAGGGGGTTTTTGATGTTGGTGACCATGGTGTTTTGATATTCCCTGGCTCCAAAGCCTTTGCTTATGGCTGCTTTGTCGGGCACCGCCAGGTGTTCGAAATTGATGGTCAGGTTGCGTTCGGCATGCTGGTGGATGTATTCATCGATCAATATTTCCAGACCTTTCTTGCTGATGCCCTCACCGGTGACAGCCGAGAAAAGCAGGTTGATCTTACGGTTCGACTTGAGAAACAGGATGGCGGCACACAGGTTGTTTTCACGGGTGTAGGCGGCATAGATCTCGCCCAGCCCATGCTTGAGCACAAAGGCAATGATCCGTCGCAGCCTGGCAAACTGTTCCCTGTTGAGCCCTTTGGTCACCATCACGTCTTTTTGTGAGATGAAACTGATGAACTCGTTGGGGGCCATGCCCGGTATGATGGTCAGCTTTTCCTGTTTCGCCACCCGGAGCGATTGGGGCACCGGTCCGCTGTAATGATCATATATCAGCTTGTAGCTGCTTATCAGGTCAAACTCATAGGTGGGCCGTGATAGCTGGTGATAAAGCCCTTTTTTCACCTGGTTGAATTTGTTCAGGTCGACCGAGAAAAATCGGTAGTTGTCCGATACTTTTTGCAGGAAACTGTTGACCATCTCCTGATCGATGATCTCGGTGGAGAAAACTCCCAGTTGGCGAGCAAAAGGGGAGGTGTGCACGTAGGGTATGCCGGCTTTGCGGTGGACCAGCAACGGCATGACAGCTTCATAGTCGCGCTGGATCAGCGCCTGCCACTGATCGCAGATGATGTCCAGGTACCATGAGAAACTGTAGATGCTTCCGTTGTGGGCGTTGTTGATGCAGTTGTCCCATTTGATCAGGTTGATCTCATGGTTCTCTAACAGCCGCAGATCAGCCGGCGATGTTTTCTTTTCTTTCATAGCGTTCCTTCGTCTGCAAAACTATAATAGTTGTCTTCTCCGATGATAAGGTGATCCAGCACCTGCAGGTCGAGGTAGGCTGCTGCGTTCTTCAGCTTGCGGGTGATGTTGGAGTCGGCCTTGCTGGGTTGGGTGTTGCCCGAAGGGTGGTTGTGGCACATGATGATGCCCGACGCCCGGCGGTCGACCGCATGCTTGAGGATGATCTTCACGTCGGTGACCGTCCCGGAGATGCCTCCCTGGCTGATCTTGACCTCTTCGATGATTTTGTTGGCCCTGTTCAGCAGAATTACCCAGAACTCCTCATGGGGAAGGTCCTCGAGCCTCGGCTGGACAACCTCGAAGACGTCGCGGCTGCTTTTTATCTGGCGCCTGTTGCGGATCACCGATAGCTTGCGTCGCCTTCCCAGCTCCAGGGCCGCTGCGATGGCTATGGCCTTGGCTTCGCCAATGCCCCTGTATTTTTTTAGTTCGTGCACCGATAGTTTGCCCAGTTCGTTGAGGTTGTGACCTGAGCCTTTCAGGATGCGCTGCGAGAGCTCCACGGCACTCTCCTGGCGCGATCCCGTGCCGATAAGCAAAGCAATGATCTCGGCATCCGAAAGGGATGCCATGCCCTTGGTGAGAAGCTTCTCCCGCGGCCGGTCTTCCACCGCCCAATCCTTGATCTTTAAGCTCTGCCGGTATTCCATCCCCGCTGACCCCTGTCGTTTGTTATTTAAATGTATGAATTTTCAGGGAGAAATGAAAATTTGTCGTGTACCTGCTAAGTATTACACCCGCTTATTATTACACCCGCTTAGCGGTTCCTTACCGCTTAGCGGGTGTAATAATAAGCGGGTGTAATTAAAGCACTAAGATTCAGGTTCGTCTTTGCCCCGTTTTCGTTTTTTATCCCTGAAATGGTCGTGTATCAGCCAGTCGTAATAGTCCATGTCCATTTCTTCCATCTCCTCTTCTATCTCCCAGTCGTATTTTTTGCGTTGGGGTCCGCGGTCTTTGTAAAGAAAAGCCACCGCCACACCGGCTATGCCTCCGAAAAGGTGTCCTTCCCACGACACGTTGGGGTCGACCGGCAGCAGTCCCCATACCAGTCCGCCGTAAAGGAACACCACCAGCAGGGAGATGGCCATCAACCGCACGTGCTTGCGGAGGATGCCGCTAAGGAAAAGGAAGGCGGCAAACCCGTATACAAGTCCGGAAGCACCTATGTGATAGCCGGCCCGCCCGCCGAACCAGAGCATCATGCCGGAGGTGAGGTAGATGAAGAAGAAAACCCTGTAGGAGATGGGGGCGTAGAAATAAAAGATGCCCGTACCCAGGATGATCAGGGGGACGCTGTTGGCGGCCAGGTGCCCCAGGTCGCCGTGGAGCAGCGGACCGACCAGTATACCCAGCAGCCCGCGGGTCTCCAACGGGTATATTCCCCCCGTTGAGAAGTCCTGCTCCAGGCCTATCTCCACAAGCTTGATCAGCCACAGCAGCACCACGAACCCGCCCGGGAACTTCAGGCTGCGCAGCAGCTTTTTCTTTTCGAGTTTTTCTTCGTTCATACAGGTGTTTTTGGGGAGGCATTATTCCCTCGGGGCCCAGTCGGCGAAGTTGTCGGAGACAACGTGCGTCTTGGGGTCGGTGATCAAAAAATCATTGCTGTTGTAGGTCCACTCCATGGTCTCCGAGCCACCGCCGCTTTGGGTGGTGATCAGGTAACGTGCCGGCAGGTGCCCGATGGCGTCGGCCTGGTCGCGCGGCATTTTCCTGTCGCCACCGCTGGGGTCGACGGGCACCCAGCCGAAGTTGGGCAGGTAGATCTCGGTCCACCGGTGGAAAACATCGTCCAGGCTCGCTTTGTCACCACGTATCACCAGCGCACCCACGTAACGGGCCGGTATGCCTACTGACCGGCACATGGCGATGTAGGTAAAGGCATACTCCGAGCAGGAGCCGTTACCCCGTTCCAGGACGGCGGGTGCGGTGTTCCATCCCCCTACCATCTCGTAGTACATGTTGTCGATCAGGTAGTTGAACAGCTCGCGTGCCATCCAGTAGGGGTTGTCGGTGTCACGGTCGGCAAGAGCTTTCTTGACGGCATCCTGGATCACCGGGTGTTGGTACTGGTATTTTTCGTTGTTGGCCAGGTAGCGGTCTTTGATCTCCTGCGGCACCTGGTCGAGGTTGCCCACCTGGTCGGGGTAGATGAAATAACGCACATCGTAGAGGGTGGCATCCACTTTCATGTTGAATTCCACGGTTTCGTTGGCTCTTATGTCCTGACGGTTCAGGTGGGCCGTCTCCTGGTCCCACTGGTCGGTGACCACGTCGGTGTAATTGGGTGTATAGCTGATGTCGCCAGCGATCTTTTGGTTGGGCCTGTTCTCGGGTATGGCCACATGGATGTCGAGGTCCTGCACATCACCCGGTCCGAAGTTGGTGACCTGGTGGGTGTAGGTGACCTGTGCCTTGGTGGCGTTGCTTCGGCGGTAGGGGGTGTCGTCCTTGGCCTTGAGCTGGAAGAGGGCATCGCTCTGGCTGTCGACGGTCCACAGGTGGTTGCCGAAATGCGTGATGCCGCGGGTGAAATGGCCGGGGGCCTCGGAGATGATGATCACCGAGCCGTCGCGGGGGGAGATCATGTATATTTCATCCTGGGTCCGGTCGGTCACCCACAGGTACTGCCCGTCGTAGGTAAGTCCCCTGGGGTCGTTGGCAGGTGCCTTGAAAGCTTTGATAGTGGTGCCGTCGCTGGGGTTGAACTGGATGATCTGGTTCTTCTCGTTGTCGACACACCACAGGTACTCACCGTCCCATGCCAGTCCGCGTGGCCGGCCGGTGGGTGCACGCACCGTATGCAGGATGGTGCCGTCGTCGGGATCCACCCGGTAAACCACGCCGTTGTAGTTTTCCGACAGGGGTATGCCGCCTTTGACATCGGCACTCCACAGCGACTCCCCGTCCCAGGTTAGTCCCATGGGCCAGTAGGCAGGGGAGCTGATTTTTCTGACCACCTCACCGTTGTCGGGGTTAACCGCATAGAGCACCTTGTCCTTGCGGTCGGCCATCCACAGGTTTTCACCGTCGTATGTCAGTCCGGTGGGTATCTTGCCCGGCGTTTTGAACTGTCTGGCAACTTCACCAGGGTAGCTCATCGCCTGTTTGGGAAGGATCATGCCGCACAAAACAATGAGAATTGCAGTAATTTTCAAAGATTTCATGGTCTGAGGGTTTTTAGGGTTTTCTTCAAATTTAAAAAAATTATGGGTTTTTAAGCCGCTAAGCCGGGTGCCGCTTAGCCAATAAGCCGCTTAGCGGTTCCTTACCGCTTAGCGGCTTATTGGCTCACCCGGCTTAGCGGCTTATTGGCTTAGAAATATTCCTTCCCTCTTGAACGTTCATTTGTTACAAGAGGCTCAAAGATCAGGTGGTTGATGAAAAATCCTTATTTTTGCAGGAAATTTTACGGAGGTAGATGAGCATGCTGGAAAAAAAGACGATGAATGCCGAGCGGGTGGTGTTGATAGGTGTGATCACCCAGGAACAGGATGAGAAGAAAGTGGAGGAATACCTGGATGAGCTGGCCTTTCTGACCAGGACCGCCGGTGCAACACCCATCAAGAAATTCAGGCAGCAACTGACCAAGCCCAATCCCAAAACTTTCATTGGTACAGGCAAACTGGCCGAGATACGCGAATACAACCGTGAGAACAACATCGACACGGTGATCTTCGACGAGGAGCTCACCCCTTCACAGCTGCGCAACGTGGAGAAGATGATGAAGGTGAAGGTGATGGACCGCACCAACCTGATCCTCGACATCTTTGCCCGTCGGGCCAAGACGGCACATGCCAAGACCCAGGTGGAGCTGGCCCAGTATGAGTACCTGCTGCCGCGGCTGACAGGTATGTGGACCCACCTGGAGCGGCAACGGGGCGGCATTGGCACCCGGGGGCCGGGTGAGCGTGAGATTGAGACCGACCGCCGTATTGTGCGCGACAAGATCACCCGGCTGAAGAACCAGCTGGCCAAGATCGACAAGCAGAAAGCCACCCAGCGCAAGAACCGCGGCAAGCTGGTGAGGGTGGCCCTGGTGGGTTACACCAACGTGGGCAAGTCGACCCTGATGAATGTCCTCAGCAAGTCGGAAGTCTTTGAAGAGAACAAGCTCTTTGCCACCCTCGACACGACGGTGCGCAAGGTAGCCATCGGCAACCTCCCCTTCCTGCTGACCGACACGGTGGGTTTCATCCGCAAGCTGCCCCACAGCCTGGTGGAGTCGTTCAAGTCGACCCTCGACGAGGTGCGTGAGGCCGATATTCTCCTGCATGTGGTGGACGCGAGCCATCCCGGCTTCCAGGAACAGATCAGCATTGTCAACCAGACCCTTCACGACATTGGGGCAGGAGATACACCAACCTACATGGTGTTCAACAAGATCGACCTTTATCAGAACGGCGATCCCGATGACGATGCCGAAGATCCGGATGAGCAGATAAGGCGTTACAACGAGCTGAAGGAGAGCTGGATGGCCAAGACCAATCAAACCAGCCTTTTCATCTCGGCCAGGAACAAAACCAACATACAGCAGCTGCGGGAAAACCTATACCATGCCGTTAAGAAGATACACGTGCAGCGCTATCCCTATGACGATTTCCTTTACTAATTGTCGGGCAGCGGGCTGACCAGCCAGGATATGACCGTTGTTTTCCGACTGGTTGAACTTCCCGAAAATATAGACATGACATCCTTGTTCCTTCTGATGGGGGTATGAGGTGGTCAGAGCAACTTTTTCTCGATCAGCAGCTCGGCAATCTGGATGGCATTGGTGGCAGCTCCTTTTCGAAGGTTGTCGGACACCACCCACATGTTGAGACTTTTGCCATGCGAAAAATCGCGTCTCAGGCGCCCGATGTACACATCATCTTTATGCTGTGCCGACTGCGGCATGGGATAAAGGTTTTCCTCTATGTTGTCGTAGATGGATATGCCGGGGGAATGTTTCAGGATGTTTTTCACATCCAGCAGGTCGAATTCACGGGAGAAAGTGATGTTGATCGACTCGGAATGACCGCGGAACACAGGTATCCTCACGGCGGTAGCCGTCACCCAAACGTTGCGGTCGACAATTTTCTGCGTTTCGTAGATCAGCTTGGTCTCTTCGGTGGTGTAGCGGTTGAAAAGAAAATCGCCGCACTGGGGTATGCAGTTGTTGGCAATCTGGTAGGGATAGGCTTTCTTGCCCGGGTAGCCGCTGAGCTCATCTTTCAGCTGATCAACAGCCGCCTTGCCTGAGCCCGAGACAGCCTGGTAGGTGGAGACCACGATGCGGGTGGCCTGGAATTTCTTATGCAGCGGGTATACGGCCAGCAGCATCTGGATGGTTGAGCAGTTGGGGTTGGCGATGATCTTGTCTTTTTCGCTCAGCAGGTGGCCGTTTATCTCGGGGATGATCAGGTTATTGCCCGGTTCCATCCGGAAAGCTGAGGAGTTGTCGATGACGGTGGTACCCTTTTCGGCAAACTTAGGGGCCCACGCCTCTGCTACATCAGCACCAGCTGAGAACAGGGCCAGATCGGGTTTTTGTTCAAGGACCTCTTCCATGCCCTGCACTTCCAGCTTCTGTCCGTTTACATCGAGCTCGTCTCCGCGCGACCTGCCGGAGCCCACTGCCAGCAATTCATCATAGGGAAAACTTCTCTCGTTGAGCACATGAAGCATTTCCTGACCAACGATGCCGGTGGCACCCACTACTGCTACTTTCATAATTCAGGCTTTTGTTGTTAAGTGTCGGATATTTTTTGTAACTTATAAAGAAGTCTCTCATCAGGACGAAAAAGTATACAGCCGCGTTGCAAGCCGTCCCGCTTTTCTCATACGTCCGCATAGCGGGCTGGGTTTCTGATGTTCTCAAATTTAACCATTAATTTTTTCTTGATGAAAAAAATCGGGGCTGTTTTTTGTTGGCTGGTCATGGTGGATGTGCATGCCCAGCCGTTTGTTGGTTCCGGGCAGCCGGGGGCAGAACCCTTTGATGTGCTGATCAGTGAAGTGATGGCCGACCCCCTGCCTTCTGCCGGACTGCCCGAAGCCGAATACCTGGAACTGTACAACACCTGCTCACAGCCCGTCAGCCTGAACGGCTGGCGGCTCACCTTCGAAGATGAAACTGTTGTGCTTGGCGATGAGGAGATGAGGCCCGGGGGACGATTGATCGTCTGTGATGCCGGTGATGCCGGTCTTTTTGAATCATACGGGCCTGTTTGCGGGATCCCTGCCATGCCGGCCATCAACAACGATGGTGAATGGCTGATGCTGGCGGACGGGAGTGGCAGGCTCATTTCTTTTGCCGCCTTCACGGACTCCTGGTATGGCGATGGCCCCAAGAGCTCTGGCGGCTGGTCGGTTGAACAAACTGACCCGTCCAATCCCTGCGGCGGGCCGGGTAACTGGACCGCCTCGCTCGACCCCCGTGGTGGCACTCCCGGCACGGTCAACTCTGTAGCAGCCAGGAACCCCGACCTTTATGGTCCGCGTTTTGAGTACGCCGGCCTGGAAGGTACGAGCCGCGTGCTGCTTCATTTCAGCGAGCCGCTGGATGAACAAGAAGCCGCCAAGGCAGGTCGTTATCATGTGCCAGGCATGGGGGCACCGGTGGAGGCGGTCTTGAGAAAACCCGACATGAAGACGGTGGAGCTGACATATGACCGGTCCTTCCTGCCGGGGCGCCTCCACCGGATGTTTTTGGATGACGGCATAACCGATTGTTGCGGCAACCGTCTTGAAGGATCGCTGCAGGTGGTTGTGGCTGTCCCGCAGTGGCCGCATCCCGGCGACTGGCTCATCAACGAGGTGATGTGGGATCCCCCACCCGGGGGTGCCGATTATGTCGAGCTCTACAACCATTCAGGCGAGGTGCTGGACCTGCGCGACCTTTACCTGGCGGGCACACCCGATAGCCAACCTTCGTCAGCGAAAGTGTCGGCTGCCAGCCGCCTGGTGCTCCCCGGCTCACGGGTTGTTTTGACCGAAGATGCCGCCGACGTGAGCTCGCGTTACCACGTAGCCTGCCCGCACCACCTTGTTGAGGTGCAGCAGCTGCCTGCCCTGCCCAACGGTCAAGGGCAGGTGACCCTTCAAGACGGGCATCATCAGGTCATAGACCACATGGCCTATTCGGAGCAGATGCACTTCCCACTGCTATCCGGTACGGAGGGAGTGGCCCTGGAGCGGACCAGGGCGGATGCACCAAATGGTAACAATGGTGATCTCCTTGCTGAGGCCCCTGGAGATGCCACACAACGATGGCATTCAGCATCCGCGACTTCGGGTTTTGGCACCCCCACGGGAGCCAACTCGCAGTGTGCCGAAGGGGTCAGCTCTGCCGCCGCACAAATGGCCCTCGAGCGGGAAGTGTTTTCGCCCGACGGCGACGGCCGCAACGATGTGTTGAAGCTGCAATACCGTTTTGGAGAGCCGGGTAACATGGTGACCATACGCATTTACGATGCCATGGGACGCCTGGTTCGTCTGCTGGTCAACCACCAGGCGACGGGCACCTCGGGTGTTTTTACCTGGGATGGCACCGATGGACGGCACCGACCGGTGGCCGCAGGCATCTATGCCCTGGATGCCGAGGTGTACCGCCTGTCGGGTTATTCACGCCGCTTTCGCCTGGCCTGCGTCGTGGCCCGCAGGCGTTAGCCAGGCCTGTCCCGGCGGAGATACATTTTCCAGGCCGTGCTGAAAAGCCCTTCAGGTCGGGTGGTTGGTCATGTTGTGGTTTATTAAGCCGTGTCGATGGTCATATTTTTTGTTTCCTGTCCCTGGAGGAGAGTACCAGCACAAAGGGTATGGCCAGGAAGGCCAGGTAGGCGGCTGCCTTGTACGTCCCGATCAGTCCGATCCAGTCGCCCATCCCGCCAACCAGGAGGGTCGAGACCGAGGCCGAGACAAAGGTGATGGTCATGTAGATGCCGTTCATGAAAGAGTGGTGGCGGGTAGCCTTGTCCATCACCATCGCCAGCAGGACGGGACCGGATGCCAGCATGAAAAAGCCCATCAGCACCAGGACGGGAAAAACCCAGAAACCCTGGACATAGACAAAGAGAAGGACCGTCACGGGCGTCACCAGCGTGACGATCAGCAGGGTGTTCATGCGGCCCAGCCTGTCGGAGAGGTCGCCGGCAAAGTAGGTACCCACGGCCCCGGCTATCTGGAAGACCGACAGGGAGATGCCACCGAACCACAAGCTCTTGCCCGTCTCCTTCAGGTAGGTGGGCAGGAAATTGATGATGGCCATCTTCATGATGGCCCTGAAAAAGATGATGCCGGCCAGCAGGATGAAAAGCCACATATGCCGGCGAAGGGTCTCCTTGAAGCCTTTCTCTTTTTGCTCGCCTTCTTTCTTTTCTATCTCCATGTGGCGGAAGCGGTACCACAGCCACAACGAGGCGGCCACCCCGAAGGGTATGAGCCGCCAGGTGCCCTCGAGGGTCCACAGCGACACGGCCCCCACGATGATGATGGGACCCAGCGTCCGCGCCACCTCACCCCCGACCATATAAAAGCTCATGCCCCGGCCCACCCTGTCGCCGGCAAATGTTTTGATCATCACCGGCGCCGGCACATGGAAGAAGGCATTGCTGATGCCCATCACCAGGAGCAGGACGATCAGTATGGTGTAATGGGGGGCCAGGCCCAGCAGGCTCATGGAGGTGGCGGTGATGGCCGGGGTGAAGATCACGAAGTACTTGATCCGGTACCGGCTGATGTACATCCCGATGAAGGGGTTGAGGATGGAAGGGAAGCGGCGGGTGAAATCGAGCAGTCCGGCCGAGAAATAGCTGATGCCAAACTTCTCTATCAGCAGCGGCAGGATGGGGGACAGGAAAAACGAATAGACGTCGTGTATGAAGTGAGCCAGGGAGATGGACAGAACGTGGGGCAGCCGGAACTTCTTACTGTCTTCCATTGCTAGATGATCCTGTTGGTGTATGACCCCGGCGGACATCCTGCCGGAGCAGGTTTTTATACCGACGCAATCAGTTTTTCGATGAGACGGGTGAGCTGCGGTTCAACGCGCTCAGCAGCCTGCTGGACAACCTCGTGGGAGATCTTTTCTATCTTGCCGGGCACGCCCAGGTCGGTGATCACCGATACGGCAAAAACCGGCAGGTCCATGTGCCGCGCCACGATCACCTCGGGTACGGTCGACATGCCCACGGCATCGCCCCCGATGATCCTGAAGTACTGGTATTCCTTTGGTGTTTCCAGTGTCGGGCCGGAAGTGGCCACATAACATCCCTTCTGTACTTTTATGTCGTTGTCGCGGGCTATCTCTTCGGCTTTGCTGATCATCTCAGGGTCGTAAGGCTCACTCATGTCCACGATGCGGTTGCCCAGGCTGTCGATGTTTTTGCCTATCAGCGGGTTGGGCAGCAGGTTGATGTGGTCGTTCATGATCATGATGTCGCCCACCTCAAAATCCGGGTTGACACCACCACTGGCGTTGGAGACGATCAGCGCCCTTATGCCCAGCATCTTCATCACCCGCACGGGGTAGGTGACCTCCGGCATCTGGTAGCCCTCGTAATAGTGGAAGCGTCCCTGCATGGCCACGATCTCCCGGCCGCCAAGCCTGCCCAGGATCAGCCTGCCATGGTGGCCGTCGACGGTGGAAACGGGGAAATCGGGGATCTCCTCATAGGGAATGGAGGTCTCTATTTCTATGTCGCGTACCATACCGCCCAGGCCTGTTCCCAGTATGATGCCCAGCTCCGGCTGAATATCGGTTTTACCCCGGATATAGGAAATTGTGTTTTTTATTTTTTCTAACATACTCTATGATTTGTTGGTTAAAATCACTTGTGCGGTCGTTGAGGAACTTCACCCGTATGGGAATGTAGTACATGTTCTCCTTCAGTTCACCTGGCATGTCGGTAAAGCCCGAGAGCCGGATGGCATCCTTTTCGGTGGTGATCACCACCCTCTCGTCGCCCAGTCTGTTGTACCGCTGGTGTATCTTCCTGATGTCCCCCTGAGAAAAATTCCTGTGGTCGGCAAATTTAAGCGAAACGATTTGCCTGGAGAATTTTTCCTGCAAATAATTTTTAAGGGGCCGCGGATCGGCGATGGCCGTTGTAAGAAGGATGCTGCTTTGCTGGTGAAGCTTGCCCGAGGCATCTTTGGGTGCTGCCTCAGGAAACACCGGCCGTGGCTCGCCGTACTCGAGGGTAGTGAAAAACACGCTCTGGTAAGGATAAGGCTTGAGCCGGTCGAGGAAGATGCGCCGCTGTATGGGTTGCATGTCCGGGGGCGACTTGGTGATGATGATGATGTTGGCCCTTCTTTTTTCGAAAGCCTGTTCACGCAGGTTGCCCAGCGGCAGCATGAAATCCCTGGAGATAGGCCGGTTGTAGTCAATCAGCAGTATCGACAGGTTGACATCCACCTTCCTGTGCTGGTAGGCGTCGTCGAGCAGGACCAGGTCGAGACCCGGCTGCTGCTGCCTGAGCTTTTTGATGCCCCGTACCCTGTTGCCATCGACGGCCACCGTGACGTCGGGGTACTTTTGTTGTATCTGCCTGGGTTCGTCGCCAACCTCACGGGCGGTAGAATTTTCGCCAGCCAGGCGGAAGCCCCTGGTCTTCCTCTTATAACCCCTGCTCAGGGTGGCCACGCTGAACTCCTGTTTGAGCAGTTCGGCCAGGTACTCGACATGAGGGGTCTTGCCTGTTCCCCCTACTGTGACGTTGCCCACGGACACCAGCGGCATGTTGAATTTGTGTGACTTGAACACACCCCAGTCGTAAAATTTGTTTCTCAGAAATATGATGATCCCGTAGAGGATGCTCAGGGGAAGCAGGATGAAGGATAGTATGATGCGGATTCTTTTCATGTTGCCCGTTCAGTTTTATGGCTGCAAAATTAATAAAATGTAAAAAGGTAGTTGTTTTGTGAACCAAAAGGAGCAACAATTTGTTGGAGTAAACTCAGGAAACTTTTTGCTTAATATTTGTTTCCATAGTTTAGATTGTTATCTTTGCAAACTTCAACCGGAGCAGATGGTGTTTTAATCCCGGGGAGTTATAAAAAATCGGTCTACCCGAGCTGATCGGTTACTTTTTCAGAAACCTGCCTGTGTGGGTGCTTTTTGGATAAAAAGGGCCCGACAGGCTTTGGGTTAAGAAGGGTCGGCCAATAAAAATAAGTGCTTTTGGACCAGGAATATCAAAATATTATAGAAACGGTTGCCAGGCTCTACCAGCAGTATGGCATCAGGAGTATTACGATGGACGATGTAGCCCGCGAGCTGGGTATGTCGAAGAAAACACTCTACAATTATGTCGCCAACAAGGACGACCTGGTGAAACACTACATCGAGCATATCACCTGGCAACGGCGTTGCAACGTTGATTACATCAAGGAGCAGAACCTCAATGCCATAGAGGAGCTCTTCGAGGTCAACGAGCATGTTGTGGAGATGCTCAAGAACTACAATCCCTCCACCGAGTACGACCTGAAGAAGTACTACCCCCACCATTATCACCGGTTGCGGGAGATCCGGCGCACCAACATGTTCCAGGCGGTAAAGGAGAACATGCAGAAAGGCAAGTCGGAAGGCCTCTACAGGGATGAGATGGATGAAGACATACTGGCCAGGGTTCATGTAAGCAGGATTGAGAACAGCTTTGCCAACGAGATGTTCGATATCACCGAGCTCACTTCCTGGCGGTTCATACGGGAGATGATGATCTACCATGTGCGGGGCATCGCCAATGAAAAGGGAGTGGAATTTTTTTACGGCAAGTTGAAAGAATTTGATGAAAAAATGGACCTATGAAATGGTCAGGGTCTCATCGGGATAGATCAGGAATGAACCCATCAACAGATGATACAACCATAGAAATCATGACCTGGTGGACAGGATCCGGAAAGGTAGTGGTTATTTGATCACGATCGTAGGGTAAGAATCGCCCGGCCATAAAAAGCAAAGCAGGTAATAAAAGAAATTAAATCGAATAAGATTATGACACGTGCAATGATGCAAATTACGAGTCTTTTGGTTGTTGCTGCAATGGTATTGGCGCAGGCCCCGGCATGGGGGCAGGTATCCCCTGACAACGGGAGTGCCTACGGACAACAGGAAACAGGCATCGCGAAAAGGGTTAATGAACAACTGAATAAAAATTTCACACCCAAAATACCATCCGGGTTCTCCCGACGGATAGCCAACCAGGAGGAGCCGGCCGGCGACACCCTGCGGCTGTCACTGGAAGAGGCCCAGAGCCATGCCATGGAGCACAACACCCAAATGAAAAATGCCCGGCTGGATGTGAAAATTGCCGATGAAGAGGTATGGGAGACCACCGCCCGGGGATTGCCGCAGGTGAGTGCTTCGGGCAGCTACAACAACAACCTGAGCCTTACCACCCAGTTGTTCCCCAACTTCATTGAACCCACCATCATACAGATACTCAACGAAGAAGGTGTTTTCGACCCGCCCAAGCCGGTGGGCAAACCCGAGAAGATAGAGGTGAAGTTTGGCACCCAGCACAACTTCGACGGGTCGGTCACCGTCAACCAGCTGATCTTCAGCGGGCCTTATATCGTAGGACTGCAGGCATCCAGGGTTTATAAGAGTCTTTCGCAGCATCGCCGCCAGCTGTCCGAACAGGAAGTGAAAGCCAACGTCACCACCACCTATCACTCCTTACAGCTTACCCGGCGTAACATCAGGATACTGAAAGACAACATGGACAACCTGGAAAAATCGCTGAAAGATTCCAAAGCCATGTATGAGCAGGGCATGGTGGAGCAGACCGACGTCGACCAGATACAGATACAGCTGAGCTCCCTGCAGAACACCATCAACAGTACCCGGCGCCAGTTGGAGCAGCTGCAGAACATGATGAAGATCCAGCTGGGTGTGGAGCTCGACAAGCCGCTGGTGCTGACACAGGACCTGCAGGAGATCATCCGGAACACACAGCTCGACGGCTCGGTCGACCGCGAATTCCAGGTGCAGGAGAACATCAGCTACCAGTTGATGGACACCCAGGTGAAGCTCTCGGAGCTCGAGCTGAAAAGACAGAAGTCGCAGTTCCTGCCCTCCCTTTCGGCTTTCTATAATTTTCGTGAAAACGCCATGCGCAATAAGTTTAATCCCCTGGATGGCGATAAGAAATGGTATCAGTCGAGCACCCTGGGTTTTCAGCTCAGCGTGCCGGTATTCAGCAGCGGGCAACGCATCTCGCGCGTCCAGCAGGCCAAACTGAACCTTCAGAAAACGCGCAACAACCTTTCTGAAACCAGGAAAAACCTGCAAAACAGGTTTATTCAAACCAGGAACAATTACTTTACGGCCTACGACAACTACCAAACGTCCAGGGACAATATGAACCTGGCAGAAAGGGTGTATGAGCGGATCTCGAAGAAATATTCAGAGGGCATGGCCAGCAGCATGGAGCTGACCCAGGCCAACCGCGATTACCTGAATGCACAATCCGAATACATCCGTTCGCTCGTAGAGCTGCTCAATGCAAGGACCGAACTGGACAAAATATTGAATGAACTGTAAAATGATGTTGAAATTGAGACAAATAAAAATTAGTAAGATGAGAAAGATGGCACTCCTCCTCCTGGTGGTTGCCCTGGCAGGCTGTCAGCAGCAAGGCGACAACAGGAGCGAGATCAGAAAACAATTGGCTCAATACAGGAAAGAGAAAAACGAGCTGGAACAGAAAATCAACCAGTTGAACAATAAACTCAGTGAGATGGAAGGGGGTAAGGTGGTTGAAAATCGTGTACCTGTGCTGGTCAAGCAGATGAACCCCGAGCCCTTCAACCACTATGTCCGCTCCAACGGGTCGGTGGAAGCCGTTTACGATGCTTTTATCAGTCCCGAGACCAACGGCCAGATCACCGAGATCTACGTGGATGAGGGTGACCGCGTCAGCCAGGGAGAGCTGCTGGTGAGCCTGAAGACCAGCGTGATCCGCAGCAACATACAGGAGGTGAAGACCAACCTGGAGCTGGCCAAAAAAACTTTTGAAAAACAGAAACGCCTGTGGCAGGATAGCGTAGGCTCGGAGATGCAGTACCTCGAGGCCATGAACCGTAAGGAAAGCCTGGAGAACAGGCTCTCCACCCTCCGCGAGCAGCTCGAGATGTCGCAGATACGTGCCCCTTTTGACGGTGTGGTGGAAAGCATCAACCAGAAGGTAGGCGAGCTGGGCACACCCGGGCTGCAATTGCTGCACCTGGTCAACCTGAAGAACCTGAAGGTGGAAGCACAGATCACCGAGCAATACATCGCACGGATTGAGGAAGGCGACACGGTGCAGGTGCGTTTTCCCTCCTATCCGGAAGAGACGCGGCGTGTTCCCATCACCCGCAAGGGCAGCGTCATCGATGAGGAAGCCCGCACTTTCACCATAGAAGCCCGTCTGGGCAACCCCCGCGAAAAGATACGGCCCAACCAGATTGCCATCGTTAATGTGCGCGACTATAAAGTGGACAGTGCCATGGTGGTGCCCTCCAACATCATCAAGCAGGATTTGGAGGGCGACTATGTCTATGTGGTCGATAACCAGCAGCAGGCCCACAAGGTGTATGTGGAAACCGGCCGTTCGTACAACAACCAGACGGTGCTGGTGAGCGGTGTTGAGGCCGGCGACCGGGTGATCACCTCCGGCTATACCCAGGTTTCCGAAAGCACGCCGGTGGCCATCAAAGAGAAGGAAGACCTGATCCGCTAGGCGGTTGTATCGTAAAATGCAGAAAAGAAGATTGTAATGGCTCAAACAGAGAACAACTCACAACAGAGCGTAGACCGTGAATTCAAGCTCACCACCCTGGCCCTGAACAACAGGAACACCATCCTTTTGTTGGCCCTGGCTATTCTGGGCTTCGGGATATTCTCATACAACAACCTGCCCAAGGAGCTGACCCCCGAGGTGGTCATCCCCACCGTGATGGTTCAGACGCCTTATGCAGGCAACCCGCCCGTCGACATAGAGAACCTGATCACCAGGCCCCTGGAGAAGGAGATAGAGTCCGTCCAGGGCATCAAGGAGATCAACTCCACCTCTTCGCAGGGTTTTTCCCTTATACTGGTGGAGTTCAACACCGATGTGGACATCGACAAAGCCCTCCAGGATGTGAAAGATGCCGTGGACAAAGCCGAAAGGGAGTTGCCCGCCAGTGATTCCTGTGCGCATCGGTATTCACCCCGTCACCGCCACTTTCTGTGATTCCTCGAGCTTTTCGACCGATTCGAACGCGTTCGCGCCGTAGATGTCCGCGCCGATTTCCGAGCGCCACTCCTCGGTCACGGGCGCGCCTCCGACCATCACGATGACCTCCTCGCGCAGTCCCTCGTCCTCGAGGATCTCCACGAGTTCCCGCTGTTTTTCCTTCGTCGTCGTCAGCATGGCCGAGGCGCCGACGGCGTCGGCGTCGTGCTCTGATACCTCCGCTGCGAACCTCGAGGCCGGGACCTCGACGCCGAGGTCGATGACCTCGTAGCCGTTTGCCGCCAGAAGCGAGGAGAGGATCTTCTTGCC
>CAJXLE010000023.1 GCA_913055895.1 uncultured Bacteroidota bacterium
TTGGGAAACTCCCCCAGTATCAGGGGCGAGGTGATCAGCATGAACAGGGGGGTGAAAGTGATCAGGGGAATGGTGATCGACAGGTCGGATACCTTGATGGCCCGCATGTACAGCAGGTTGGTTGCTACGTTGGCTGTGCCGCTGACAAGCAAGGCGATCCAGAAATTGTCGCCGATCTCGGGCACTCCCTTAACGAGCAGCAGCAGACCCATGAAAGGCAGGGCAAAGAGGAACAGGGACCAGGCCACGAGGTATTCGTCCATGTTCTTAAGCCCGAACTTACCCGCCACATCAGTCAGAGAGCGGAAAAGGGCTGTCAGAAAAGCAAAAAGAAACCAACTCATGTGTGTCTTGAGGTATTTATGATTTGCTGTTGGGCAACTTACCAATACGAAACGTTCCCGCCATGGGGTGGATAAGTGAAAACTCCCGCCTTATGATATGAAACAGGCGGGAGTTTTGTAAGGTGAACCCGGGTTGGGTTTGGTGTTGGGCCTACCAGGGGTATACCCGGCTTTTGTTTATTTGATAAGCTTGATGCTGCGCTTGACAAATTTGTCGAGGGCTTCGCCTTTGAGCATGTTGTTGGCCAGAAGGGCCAGGTCGATCAGCTGCTTCACCAACTGGCTCTTCTTTCCGTATTGGGTGAGCTTCTCTTCTTTTTGCTGCTGCAGCTCGCCAATTTGCTTGTCGAGGTCGCCCAGGTTGTCCTTGTCGCCCTGTGGCATGTCGTCTTCCTTCTTGTCCTTGTTGGCTTCGTTGATGCGGTTCTTCTCATCCTGCAGCGGCTTGATCTCGTTGTTCGCCTTGCTGAGCTCATCACCCAGGTCGTTGTTCTTGTTCTTCAAAATCTTCTGGATGAGCCTGTGGTTGGTGTTGACCACCAGGTTGTAGCTGTCGGGCATTTCGCCGTAGAAGCTCATGGGGCCCCCGCCCAGCTCAGCCATATCCTTCATCCGGCGCATGAACTCACTCTGGGTGATGGTCAGGGGCTCCTCTTCTTCGCCCAGGGGCTCAAAGGTGACGGTGAAATTGCCGATGTCGGGAAGCTGGGTCTTCAGTATGGTCGACAGCTCGTTCTGGTCTTCCTCTGAAAGTTGGGTCTCTTCTTTGTCTTCCTTTTGGATGAGCTTGTCGATGACATCGGCATCCACGCGGGCAAAATGGCTGCTCTCCAGTTTTTGCTCCAGGAAGTTGATGAAGTGGGTGTCGAGCTGACCGCTCAGATCCAGCACATCGTAGCCTTTTTGTTTGGCATTTTCGATGAAGCTGTACTGCTTGTCCCTGTCTGTGGTATAAAGGTACACCAGGTTGTTGTTCTTGTCGGTCTGGTTTTCCTTGATGTGCTCCTTGTATTCCTCCAAACTGAAGTACTTGCCTTCGGTGTTCTTGAACAGGGCAAAATTTTGTGCCCGCTCGTAGAACTTCTCATCGGTCATCATGCCGTACTCGATGAAAAGCTTCAGATCGTCCCATTTGTTCTCAAATTCCTCCCGGTTGTTCTTAAAGATCTCCTCCAGCCGGTCGGCGACCTTCTTGGTGATGTGGTTGGAGATCTTTTTCACATTGGGATCGCCCTGCAGGTAGGTTCTCGACACGTTCAGGGGAATGTCGGGTGAGTCGATGACACCGTGGAGCAGGGTGAGAAACTCGGGAACGATGTTTTCAACCGAGTCGGTGACAAAAACCTGGTTGGCATAGAGCTGGATCTTGTTCTTTTGTACCTCAATGTTGTTGCGGATTTTCGGAAAATACAGCACACCCTCCAGGTTGAAGGGGTAATCGACATTCAGATGGATATGGAAGAGGGGATCCTCCGCCATGGGGTAGAGCTTGCGGTAGAACTCGTTGTAGTTTTCCTCGGTAAGCTCTGTGGGCTGTTTCTTCCAGATGGGGTCGGTGTCGTTGATGATGTTGTCCTGGTCGGTCTCTTTCTCTTTGCCTTCTTGTTCGTCGTATTCCTTCTTTTTGCCGAAAGCAATGGGGATGGGCAGGAACTTGGCATACTTGTCCAGTACCTCCTGGATGCGGTTGTCCTCCAGGTATTCTTCAGCATCCTGGTCGATGTGCAGCACAATATCCGTACCGCGGTCCTGCTTGTCGGTCTCCTCCATCTGGTACTCGGGACTTCCGTCGCATACCCAGTGAACGGGTTGGGCACCTTCCTGGTAGGATTGGGTGAAGATTTCCACCTTGTCGGCCACCATGAAGGCTGAGAAGAATCCCAGGCCAAACTTGCCGATGATGGCAGTGGGATCCTGGTATTTGTGGATGAATTCTTCGGCGCTGGAGAAGGCTACATCGTTGATGTATTTGTTGACTTCCTCCTGGGTCATGCCGATGCCGCGGTCGGAGATGGTGATCTTCTTGTTTTCCTTGTCTACTTTAACCCGGATGGTCAACTCGCCCAGTTCTTTTTCATATTCGCCCACCGATGCGATTTTTTTCATCTTCTGGGTTGCGTCGACAGCATTGGCGACCAGCTCCCGCAGAAATATCTCATTTTCGGAGTATAAAAACTTTTTTATGATCGGAAAAATGTTCTCGGCAGTAACTCCAATTTTTCCTTTTTGCATAATTCCCTGATATTAATTGGTTTGACATTTAAATTGATCGTGTTGTAGTGGATCAAACGACGTGCCACCAAAGGCTCACTGACAAATAGTCAGATGGGCGTCCAGTGTATTGAGGTTAATGGTGGTTGTCAGGCTTGGTTTTCGAGGAGAGAAAAAAAGCTGAAATGGACGGTGCCATATTTTCTTTGCTCTGACACATTGATGCCTTCGGGGAAGGTAAGGTTTTTGTTGTGTTCCAGGATCAGAAGGCCGCCAGGCTTTAACAGGCGTCGGGAAAATACCATACCGGGTATCTCTTCAGCTCCCTTCAACTGATAAGGCGGATCGGCAAAGATCAGGTCGTAGGCCTCGCCGGTTGATTGGATGAACCTGAAAACATCTTTTTTTAGCACCTTCAGGTTGCCGATCTCCAGTTGCCCAATGACACGGTGAATGAAGGCAATATGTTTGGGCTGTTTTTCAACGGCCGTTACATGGGGGCAGCCCCTCGATACAAGTTCAAAGCTGATGTTTCCCGTGCCGGAGAAGAGATCCAGGGCGGTGGTCTTTTCAAAATCGAGCCGGTTCTCCAGGATGTTGAACAGGTTTTCCTTGGCAAAATCTGTAGTGGGCCGTGCCCTGATGCTTTTCGGGGGCCGAAAGATCCGCCCTTTGTATTTGCCGCTTACTATACGCACAGGTTCAAACGGAAAAGGTTGGTGAAAGAGCGCGCCGTTTCACTTTGGAAAGTATAGCTGTAGGTATATTCATCCGGGGGATCCAGAAAATGTACCTTCTTGATGTAACGCCTGATGAGTTTTTTTACATCATCCTGCCGGCGGGTGTGGCCCGTAACATAAAGCCTGTTTAGTGAGACGTCTAGGGTGAACTGCCGGTAAATGTGAAGGATGTAGTAGAGGATGTCTTCCGGTGTGGACCAGCTGAAAGAGTTATAGAAATGTAGTTTGTCTTTGGAAAAAACCCCTATGTCCAGGAAGTCGCCATAGAGGGAGATGGCGACACTCTTCTTCAGTCCCGTGGTATTGTCGACGTGCCACCTGATAAATGGCAGCCCCTGGTGAAAATAAGTAACGCTGCCCAGGTGTTTACTGATCGCATTGCTGATGGGATTGGGAACAGCAAAAACTGTATAGGCTTCTACCTCAGGCAGGTAGTTGTAGTGAATCTCATCCAGCTCGTCCATGTCGTGGTTAAAAGCCAGGTACTGCTTCAGGTGGTCTTCCCGGAAGAAGGGTTCAGGAATGAGGGTCGATTTCCTGGTGGCAGCCATGGCCAGTGATTTTTTATAACCGGGCTGGAGGGTTTCCTCACCCGATAGAAACCTGTCCAGTTCTTCGGCCCTGTCGTCTGGTGTTGGTCCCTGGGAAAAGTTGCGGTGTTTGAGCACGACAAACTTACCCCTGACCTGGTCGAGGATGGAAAAAGAAAATCCATCCAGGCTCACCTGAATGGATAATCTGTATGCATGGGCTCTGTTGAGATCTAATGTTTCGTCAACACAGGAAAAATCTTTCATAGAAAGCAGCCTTCATTATTCCCAGTTACCTGCATTGTTGTTGGGCTGTTCCAGATCGCCCACTTTCACACCAGGGAACTTATTCTGCTTTTTCTCCATGCGCTCGTTGAGATTGATCAGCAAGCGCTGGTTCTGATCGCCCAACAGCACATCGTTGTGCACTTTGGCTTCGAAAACTTCTACATCCACGTTTCCTGATTCAACAGTGCGGGCTCCCAGCTGGAAGCTGTCCCTGTCGGTGTAGGGTACCCGCCACAGGTCGTTGGCATTGAAGCCCTTGCGGAACAGCGAATCTTTGATGGCCACTTTGATGGTATCCCTGCTGATGATGCCCTCACGCAGAGCCTGCTGCTCTGTCATTCCGGCTTCCAGCAGACTGTCGGGGATACGTCCGATGGCTTTTACCACGCTCAGAGAATCTTGCTTGATGAAGCTGATCAGGGTATCGAAACTTCCTGTAAAACTGCCGTGCTCATCTTTGTATGCCAGCTGGGCTTTTCTTATGTCTTTCAGTTTCTGAATCGTGGCTTCGTAACGCTCCTTTTTTACCTGCCTGAACTCAATAGGGGTCTGAATGCTTTGATAAAGCGCGTATGCCAACCCTACTATAACAAGGGCCAGGATGATTCGTAATGCTGTTTTCATTTTTTCGTAGCTTTATTTTTTAATTAATTTGCCTGGTTGCAAATTTAAAAAAAGTAATCAAAATCAAAATCTCTAATTCTAAATTATTGCATTGATGTTAAAAAATCATATTCTCGCTCAGCTCGAGGATCACCTTGGTTATGCACCCACCCAGAGTCAAAAGAAGCTGTTTGGGATGCTGGCCGATTTTATGATCAACCGAACAAAGAGCGAGGTCATGCTGGTCACCGGCTATGCCGGTACGGGCAAAACCACCACGGTCAAATCCTTGATCAGCAGCCTGCATGCCTTCCGGATAAAAAGCGTGCTGATGGCTCCAACCGGCCGTGCTGCCAAGGTTTTAAGTGCCTATGCCGGGCAGGCTGCCTATACCATTCACAAAAAGATATACCGGCAGAAGTCGTCTGCAGGTGGATTCGGCGATTTTGTACTGGAGGAGAACCTGCATAAAAACACCTTTTTTATTGTGGATGAGGCTTCCATGATCTCCAACCAGTCGATGGAGCTTTCGATATTTGGCAGCGGCCGCCTGCTCGACGACCTGATGGAATATGTCTACAAGGGCGAGGGATGCAAGCTGATCCTGATCGGCGACAGCGCCCAGCTGCCTCCCGTGAAGATGGACCTGAGTCCTGCTCTTGATCCGGTTCAGATGGAAGGTTACGGAATGGCCGTCAGGCAGGCTTTCCTCTCAGAAATACTCAGGCAAAGTGCCGAGTCGGGCATACTCTATAACGCCACGCTGATCCGCAAAATGATCGACAGCGGCGGAGATGGTTTCCCCCGGCTGATGACCGATGACTTCGATGACATAGAAAAAGCCGGGGGTGCTGAGCTTATCGAGACCATAACAGATGCCTACGACCACTATGGGGAAGAGGAGACCGTTGTTGTCACCCGTTCCAACAAAAGGGCCAACATGTTCAACCAGGGCATCCGCAACCAAATCCTCTGGCGGGAAGAGGAACTGGCCATGGGCGATTTTTTGATGGTGGTCAAAAACAACTATTACTGGATCGACGAGGAAGAGCAGCTCGATTTCATCGCCAACGGTGATATAGCCGAGATCACGAAGATTTATGGTTACCAGGAACTCTACGGTTACCGCTTTGCCGATGTCCGCCTGAGGTTTGTAGACTATGACGAAGTGGAGCTGGACACCAAGATACTGATGGATACCCTTCATTCCAACCAGGCTGCCTTGTCGAGAGAGGAGAACAAACAGCTCTTCTACAACGTGCTGGAAGATTACCAGGATCTCAGGACCAAGAAGGCCAGGTATCAGAAAGTAAGGGAAAATCCTTATTTCAATGCCCTACAGGTGAAATTCGCCTATGCCGTTACTTGCCACAAAGCACAGGGCGGACAGTGGAAGGTGGTGTTCGTCGATCATGGGTATGTGACCGACGAGATGGTCAACAAGGAATTCTACCGGTGGTTGTACACAGCCTTTACCCGCGCCACAGAAAAACTTTACCTGGTGAACTTTCACAAATCATTCTTTGGAGGGGGGGAGGACGACTTCTGACTGACGATCGGGCTTTTGTCATGACAGGTGTGGTATTCCATCTGTATGGTGATGTGGTTGATCCGGAAGTTATCCCGCAGCCTTTGCTCCAGGTCGCGGCGTATCCTGTCGGCCTCAATCATGGAATAGTTATGGGACAGGTCGGCATGGCATTCGAAATGCACCTGGTTGTCGGACAAACGCCATATATGGATGTGGTGGATGTTTTCGACCCTTGAGTCTTGCTCCAGTTTGCTTTTTACCTGCCGGATGCTGATGTCACTTGGTGTAGCTTGCATCAATATCTCGATGGTTTCCTTGATTATGCCGTATGTCCCGTATAGTATGAACAGCCCTATGATGAAGGTGAGCAGTGGGTCGACCCAGTAGAGGCCATAAAAATAGATGAGCAGGGATGCTACAATGACCCCCACCGATGAAAGGGTGTCGCCCAAAAGGTGGATGAAAGCTGCTTTGATGTTCAGGCTGTTCTTGGAATCACGGTTGAGCAGGATGACCGACACCAGGTTGGCAATGAGCCCTATGGTGGCCACGATCAGCATGGTGTTGCCCTTCACCGGCTCGGGGTCCATCAAACGCTGATAGGCTTCGTAAAAAAGGTACAGGGAGATCACCACCAGGATCACCGCATTCAGCAATGCCGCCAGTATCTCCACGCGCTTATAGCCAAAGGTGTTTTTGCGCGTGGATCCTTTCTTACCAACGATAAGGGCTACGTAGGAGATGAAAATGGCAAAGGTGTCGCTTAAATTATGCAGTGCATCCGACAGCAATGCCAGGCTGTTGGACAGGATACCCCCGATGAATTCCGCAATCGTAATGACAAGGTTCAGCAGGATGCTGATGATAATGTTGGTTTTATTGGGTGTGCGAAGTTGCGGATCGCGAATATGCGTTTGCTGGTGGCTCATGGCTCGGGTTAATCTATAAGCTCAATCAGTTCACCTGTTTTCATTACTTTTCCATAACTTCTCTCCAGGGTGGCAAGCAGCCCGGCTTGTCGTCCTGACCCGTTAAAACTCCAGGAATAAGGAAAAAAAAGGATGAATGGGTATAATAGTTTTTTTTCATGTGGTTGTTTCTTTCGTTTTGAATGGTCGCAGGCAATCAACCCCAAGGACGGGAGTGTATACCCGCTTTTTGTTAGGCAACAAATCAAACGATGGAATGTTGAAAATAAAAACCCGAGCCTTCGGCAAGGTTTCTGTCAAAATGGCATTTATTCTTCTTCAATGTATTCACCTATGATTTGTTTCAGCTTCTGTAAAAAATAGGTCTCCCGATCGGGTGGGAGGTTCAGTCTTTTGATGGCATACTCGGTGTCTTCCTGTATCCAGGGAAGTATCATGTGGTCGCTGTTGTAGCCGTGCCGGTTGTCGTTCCAAAGAATTTCAGCTACCTGGCTTTTTAGTTGCTCGAGGATCTGCCAGGCCCTTTTTTCTTTTGTTTGTTTTGCTGCCACCATATAAATCTTCCTTATGATAAGGTCCATGACAAAAAAACATTCATATCACAATAAGGAGATGATTAATTTTGTCATGGTAAGTTACACCAGGCCAAAATATTAAATATAATATAACCTTGTTCAGCCTGGAAAACAATTGGTAAAAACACAATCAAATAAATTTATCAGATGAATGATCAAATGTATATAATTTTGGCCAATAAACATCGGCAAAACGGTGCGACCTGAATGATCAAGAATTTGGCTTATCCGGAGATTTTCATCCACAGGTGAGATGATTGAACGCATAGCAACCGGCCCGTTTTCAGTGTGGTAAGAAACTGCAAGCAACACTGCAGGGCTCATGGCTGAATACAAACTGTTTGATCTTTTAACGCGCCAATGCCTGATTTTTGAGCTTCTTTTGTCAGAAATTTTGTAGATTTATAAGTTTGGAAATACCGGAAACTTTTTATTGCTTATTTTGTTTTTCTCCCCTTCTCCCGGAGGAATGCCACAAGAACCTGGTTTAAACCCGGAGAGCAGAAATATATAAATGTTTAAACAACGACGGGTTTTAATGTATTAAATATCAGATTTTTGTTTATTAAATCCTGGTAAGCAGGAAAATATAAATTTAAATATGCATCGGAGAATATCAATATTACTTTTACATGGGAGAAGTTTGATCCAAATTTACACCAGAGATGTTAACCTAAAAACTGATTCTTATGCCATTTATTGAATTGCGTACCAACAGACAGCTTAGTCCTGATAAGAAGACACAGATCATGAGCGATATGACTGATCTGTTGGCAAGGGACCTGAACAAACCGCAGCGGATGATTATGGTTCAGTGCCGTGATGATCAGGATATGATGTTCGGTGGCTCGAACGATCCCCTGGTTTTTATAGAACTAAGAAGCATACGCCTGCCGGAAGCCCAAACCGGCGAATTGTCACAAAGCCTTGCTTCATTCGTAACCAACCACCTGCAGATAGATTCTGACCGGGTTTTTATAAACTTTTCCAATGTGGATCCCCATATGTGGGGTTATAACGGATCTACTTTCTGATTTCCTGCTTATTTGTCAGGTTTTGACACACCAGATTTTTTTGGGGTGGATGGTATGTTTTTTGGAGCACCAAGGGTGTAACCGGCAGAGATAAGACAGGCTTGGCATCGCAGGATGGTCAGGTGACCGGCGGAAAGTAGCATCTTATGTCCTGCTCCATCAAAACGGCCGGATTACAAAATCCAACTATTTGACGGAAAATAACCAGAACAGAACCTGACTATGACATTCAAACAGATAAGAAACAACCACCAAAAGGCAAGTGATCTGCTGATCGAACGAAAAGTGGGATTTGCCCTGGATGTTTATTTTGAGATGGCCAACGAGGCCCATTCCGATTTTTATCGTGTCCAGCTGGAAAAACACAGGGAGACCTACAGGAACATCCTGGATCATGCTTTTCAGCATCCAGACGATCCACAGCGCGAGCCGATATATAAACGTCTGCTCAAGTCCATACTGGAGGTGGGCGACCAACTGAAAGAACACCTGCTTACCGTTCATCAGAAATCTTCTGTTTATAAGACCAAATGGAAACTGGAGCAGGATATCCAGGCAGGCAAACTCAGATACCAGGAATTACTTGAAAAGCTCACTGTGGATCAGGAGCTGGATGATTTGCTAAAAGACTCCAACATCCAGGCCGAGGATGGAACAAAGGAAACCTACTCACGGGAGGAGCTATACAGCCATCTTTTTCGGATTATCTGGCTTACTGATAAATACGGAGAATCCGAGCTGGACCTGCTCCGGCAAATAAAAGACTCTGAGAAGGTGGCCTGGCATGACAAGTGCCTTTTTGTGAGTGCATTAACCCTGAACGCCCTGCGCAGCTTTGATGAGCGCAAAGTGGAGCTGCTCTTCGATCTCTATGACAAACATGAAGAACAGGTATGGCAAAGGGCCCTTGTAGGCCTGGTCTATGTGCTCTATTTTTATGATTCACGCCTTGAGCTTTATGACAGACTCATGGAGCGCCTGGATTCCTATTCCGGCAACAACGAGATGGAGAGAAACATAGAAGCCATTGTCATTCAAACCATTAAGTCAAAAGAAACCGAGGAGCTCACCCGAAAATGGGAACAGGAGATTCTTCCCGAGATCATGAAAATGCGGCCCAACATTGAAAAGAAACTGGACCTGGAAAACATCGTATCCGATAAATTTTTGGAGGACAAAAATCCTGACTGGCAGAAGGTTTTTGAAGATTCCCCGGATCTGCTCGACAAGATCCAGGAGTTCTCCAAGATGCAGATGGAGGGTTCCGATGTTTTCATGAGTGCTTTTGGACGACTCAAGCATTTTTCCTTCTTCCAGCGGATAAGTAACTGGTTCATTCCTTTTTACAAGGAGAACCCCGATGTTCAGTCGGCCACGGAAGGACAGGACGATGTCAACCTTTCGCCGTTGGTCGAAAAGCTTGAATCCTCCAATTTCATGTGCAACTCCGACAAGTACTCCTTCTGTCTGAACCTTCAGTACATTCCTGAAGAGCAAAAAAATACGATGATGCACCTTTTCAATGAAGAGATGAAGCAGATGGATGAAATCGGTCAGGATGAGGAGATGCTCAACAGCTTTGCCCGGACAAAGAGCATATATACCCAGTATATCCAGGATATATACCGGTTTTTCAAGTTGCACCCCCTGAAGAATGAGATTGCCGACATTTTTGCCTACAAGATGGACATCTACAATACCACCTTCTACAACCGTTTGGTCCAAAATACGGAAGTGAGACGCAACATCGCGGAGTTTTATTTTGAGCGCAACCATTTCGATCAGGCCGTGGAGGTATTCAAAAACCTGGATGAGCAACAGCGCAATACAGCAGAAGTCACAGAGAAGATTGCTTACAGTTACCAGCGCCTGGGCAATTACCAGGATGCCCTGAATCACTATTTAAAGGCTGAATTGTTCGACACCAACAAATCATGGATCACCAAAAAAATTGCTTTAAGCTACCGCTACCTGAACCAGCCTGAAAAAGCACTGGAATACTACCAGGAAGCCGAAAAGCTCGAGCCGGAAAACCTATATATACAGGCTTACATAGGACACAGCCTTTTCCAGCTTCAACGCTATGAAGAGGCACTGAAATATTATTTTAAGGTCGAGTACCTGGCTCCCGACAATGCCAAGATCAGGCGCCCCATTGCCTGGTGCTCCTTTATCCTGGGCAAATTTGATACAGCAGAAAATTACCTGCACAAACTGCTCGAGAAAGAAAGCCGGTATTCCGACCACATCACCCTTGGCCATGTCTACTGGTGCATGGGCGACCTGGAAAGGGCCCAGCAGTCCTACCTGGATGCAGCTTTACATCCGGATGCAGATTTCGAGACTTTTGCCACATCGTTTTTGGACGACCGCAAATATCTGGAATCACATGGCATCGATTCATTGGATACCTACCTGATGGCCGATAAAATCAAGATCCTGGCAGAGGAAAAGGGAGACAGTCAGGACAACTCTGGCAGTCCAGACAGCACCGATAGTACTGGCAATTCCGGCAGAACTGGTAACTCCGATATTTCCGGCGACATGCGAAGCACATGATTTATCAATGGAGTTTTATATATTTTACCCGTTTTTATATATGGGTTTGTCACATTTTCCTTAAATTCAAACCGCGGAAAGGGAAGCATTGCGACGGTGTATCCGTTGACAGCAGTGAAGCCAAATTGTTGCGGCATTCCCATACCCCTGTTGTACCATGAGCGATAAGCAAGAAAACCATCAGACCAATCAACCGGTGGTCATTCTCATAGTGGAGGATGAACTGTTTAATTACATCTATTTCAGTGAAGTACTCAAGTTGCATGACATCCACACCATCAAAGCCGAAAACGGGGAGGAGGCTTTGGAGGCTGTTCGCCAGAATCCCGACATCGACCTGATACTGATGGACATCAAGATGCCTTTCATGGATGGCTATGAAGCCTATAATGCCATCAGGGAAATACAACCCGACATACCCATTGTGGCCCAGACCGCCTATGCCTTAAGCCATGAACGCCAGGAGATACTGAATTATGGGTTCAATGATTACATTGCCAAGCCTGTGGAGGAGGAACAACTGATGCAGGTGATCCACAACAACCTGCCGGATTCCCGGAGAAAATCAAATCCCAAAGGCAGTTCCGGTGAATCGCCCGAATAGTAAAGCAATGATTTGCTTCACCGGGCTTACTTCCCCGGCTGCATGAGTCATGACCATATAATCCTGCCCTTTTTGATAAAATTACAAAAGCAGGGTCATTCCAGGATGTTTTTTTCATTCAGCGCCCTTTGATATTTTTGGGCATTGCGGATGTGTTGGCGATGGGTTCGGGAGAAGTTGTGATAGCCGGAAAAATCGGGCCTGGCCGCAAAGTAAAGGTAGTTGTGCTGGCTATGGTGCAACACCGCATCAATAGCGGCTATGGATGGAATGGAGATGGGTCCGGGCGGCAACCCGGCATTTTGGTATGTATTGTAGGGTGAGTCTATTTGCAGGTGTTTTTTCAATACCCGGTTGATCGTGAAATCCCCCAGGGCGTATTTAATTGTAGGGTCGGCCTGCAAGCGCATACCGAGTTCGAGCCTGTTGACATAGACACCGGCAATCTTTGGCATCTCATCGTCGTGAATCGTCTCTTCATCCACAATGGAAGCCAGGGTGGTTGCTTCCACCGGTGTCATATTCATCCGGCGGGCCCGGGCTCTTCTTTCCCCCTCCCAGAACTGTTGATATTCCCGGTGCATGCGTTCAATGAAGTCTTTTGCCCTGGTATCCCACCAGAACTCATAAGTGTTGGGCATGAACAGTGCGGGTGCATCCTGGCGGTTCATATTGTATTGCCGCAGAAATGAATTGTCGTGAAGCAGGGCGACCAGCCTGGCTGAATCGGCTTCGATCTGGCCCGCCACCTTGCCGGCCAATTCGGGAATGGTCCGGATGTTGTTGAAGATCAGGTCAACCGGTTCCTGTCTGCCCGAGCGCAAAAGTTCCACCAGCGAATTGTTGCTCATGCCTTCTTCAATCTTGTACCTGCCCGGATGTACATGGCTCGGGTAGTTTTTTTTGACGGCCAGCCATTTAAAAGTAGCCGGATCTTCCACCAGGCTGTCTTCCCTGAGCAGGCTGAAAACATCATTAAAATTGGATCCGGTGGGTATGTAAAGATAAGAGTGCTCTTTGCCGTCGAGCTCGACATTGGACCCGTAAATCCTGTTATAAAGCCTGTATGCGAAGATCATGCCCACTACCAGTATAACCGCCAGAAAAAAAAGTATGGTTTTGCTGGTGAAGATCCGCTTTAGTCCGGAATTAGCTTTTTTGCCTGTCATTACACTTCCTGTTGATGTTTGAGAAGATGCAAAATTAAATGTTTTTTTGGAATACTTTCATGTACGCACAGGTTGTTTTAACGAACCCTTTTCCTTTTGGCGCACAAAGTGGTATGTAACCTATGAGTTCAATGGAAAACAGCCACCTTAAACGTACCCCCTCCGGCGGGATAAGTTCCTTTTGCCAATATAATGAGAATATAATCAGATACAACGCTCCCGTCTTAGTGGATAAGTTGCACAAGGCCAACATATTGAATGAAATATAACCTTGTGATTGTGAGTTTTAGAAAAAACTCATTATTTTAGTGGTGGAAACAGGGTCCGGACCTGATGGATGGCTGCCGGATAAAACGTTGGGTTGACCCACATTCATACAGGGGAGGCAGCACATTGGAATGGTGCCCTGTTCATAATCAAAACCCACATATTAATGAAACAATCCAACCGCATATTGGTGGTGGACGATTCAGGAACCAACCTTTTCCTGCTGCAGAGACTGCTGGAGGACGAGGGTTATGACGTAATCGCCCTGGAAAACCCCCAGGAAGCCCTGGATTATCTGACCGACCAATCCGGGATCGACTTGATCCTGCTCGACATCATGATGCCCGGCATTGATGGGTTCAAGTTCCTGGAAAAGATTTCCGCAAATGACCAGTTAAAGACCATACCCGTGATCATGGTTACAGCCAAGAACGACCGTGCCAGCCAGAAGAAAGCCCTGGAGATGGGAGCTGTCGATTATATGGCCAAGCCGCTCGATCTGAACAAACTGCGGAGCATGGTCCGCAGCCATCTCTCCTGATTGGCTGCCCTTTAGCGGAGTCTGTCAAGATGTTTTTTCATGCGCATGAGGGCTTCCTTTAGCGCCTGGTCGGAGGCGGCATAAGAAAGCCTGATGTTGTTGGGCGACCCAAAGGCGCTGCCTGGAACAAGAGCTACATGGGCTTCTTCCAACAGGTAAAAGCACAGGTCGCTGTCGTTTTCTATGGTTCTCTCGCCACTCGATTTGCCGAAAAAATCCGATACATCAGGGAAGAGGTAGAAAGCTCCCTGCGGCGTGTATTTTTTCATACCCTTTATTTGATCGACACCATCCAGGACAAGATCGCGTCTTCTCTGGAAAGCCTTTTTCATCTCCAGGGTGAAGCTTTTGTCGGAGGTGAGTGCCGTCAGTGCTGCACGTTGGGCAATGGAGCTGGCACCTGAAGTTACCTGGCCCTGGAGCTTCCCACAGGCACGTGCAATCTCAGGAGGGGCAGCCATGTATCCTATACGCCAACCTGTCATTGCAAAGCCTTTTGAGACTCCATTGATCAGTACCACCCGCTCGCGTATGTCTTCAAACTGTGCAATGCTCTCATGCCTGCCTTCAAAATTGATGTATTCATATATCTCATCGGAGATGACATACATGTTGGCGCCGCTTTGGATGATCACATCAGCCAGGGCCCGCAACTCATCACGTGTATATATAGAGCCTGTCGGGTTGGAAGGGGAGCACAGGATGATCGCCCTGGTTTTCTCGGAGATGGCCTCCCGCAACTGTTCTGGTTGTATCTTAAACTGGTTTTCCAGGGTGGTGGGTACGATCACATTGGTACCCTCTGCCAGCTTGACCTGTTCTACATAGCTGACCCAGTAGGGAGCCGGCACGATCACCTCATCGCCCGGGTCGATCAGCGACATCAGCGCGTTGGCAAGGGAATGCTTGGCCCCTGATGAGACCACCACCTGGTCCCATGTGTAGGGAAGCCCATTTTCTTCCTGAAGTTTCCGGGCAATGGCTTCCCTGAGATCTTTGTATCCGGGTACGGGGGTATAGGAGGTATAATTCCCGTGGATGGCTTCTATGGCTCCCTGCTTGATGTGGTCGGGGGTGTGGAAGTCGGGCTGGCCTACGCTCAGGTTGATGATGTCCTTGCCCTGTGCCTTGAGCTCAGCACTCTTCTGCGACATGGCAATGGTTTGTGATTCAGAAAGGTTTTGGATGCGGTTTGAAATGGTTTTCATCGGCCTGTGGTTTTTTATAAGATTATATTTCATTTAACATTTTGGCCTTATGTAACTTACCATGACAAAATCATCATTTCCTTTTGTGATATTAATGATGATTTTGTCATGGTAAGTTACATGTGATTTTTTATTAAATAAATGGGCTCCATAGAACTTTCCCTAGGGAATCTCCTGTAGGGAATCCCCCATTTTGAATTTTGCTTGAGCAAAAAATCCTTCCCGGCGCTATATTTTGTTAGTGTTGTATAGTGAGCGCCTTAAGGGATTGTGATTTTTTTGTCAATGGTTTTATACAGGTATACTTGGTTCAAAAATAGGATATTTTATCGGTCGATGGGTTTAAAAGCAACTACTAAAAAACATAAACCGGAGAATTTCCATCACAAATATGGCTATTGGCTTGAAAAATTGCAATTTTGTTTTAGTTTCCATTATTTTTACAAAAAAATCTGTTATGGAAATGGTTATGGAAATACTCAAATATGTGATCCCCGCACTGATCGTCTTCTTAACCGCCTATCTTACGGTGCGTGCTTTGCTCAGGCACGATCAGAAGAAGAGGGAGCGTGAAATCATTTTAAAAAATAAGCAGATGATCACACCGGTGCGGCTCCAGGCCTACGAGCGCCTTACCCTTTTCCTGGAGCGGATATCTCCCGACAACCTGGTGATGCGCTTTAGCAAGGACAACCTCACGGTGAGCCAGCTACAGAACCAGATGCTTAAAACCATCCGCTCGGAGTTCGATCACAATGTTTCTCAACAAATTTATATATCACCGCGGGCATGGGAGGTGATAAAGAGTGCCCGCGAAAACACGGTTAAGATGATCAACACCACGGCCCAGACGATGCGCCCGGATGAGCCGGCCATCAAACTGAGCAAGGCATTGCTGGAGAAAATTATGGAGCAGCAGAAATCGCCCTCCAGGGTTGCCCTGGACTATCTCAAGCGGGAGGCAGGAACCTTTTTCTGAACAGCCTGTGCCGGGGACAAATTTTTTATTCAGCCCATGCCAAAGATATTTTTTAAACAAACCATACCCAGAAAAAGATCTATAGCAAAAAAATGGAGGCACTGCTATGATTACCCAGAAAGAAATCACCCTTCCTGCCTATGGCAGGGGCTACCACATCATAACTTCCATCATCGAGAAACACCTTCCTGAAAAGCCTGACCAGGGCATCCTGCATATCTTCATCAAACATACTTCGGCCGGTTTGACGATCAACGAGAACGCCGACCCATCGGTTCGCGACGACATGGAATCGGCCATGGCAGCAGTTGTTCCCGAAGACAACTCCAGGTATACCCATACCATGGAAGGCAGCGACGACATGCCAGCCCATGTGAAGACTTCCCTGACAGGCATGTCCCTGTCCATTCCCGTGACCAGGGGAAGGTTGAACCTGGGGACCTGGCAGGGCATCTTTCTCTGTGAATTCCGCAACGGCCGGCACCAGAGAAAACTGGTGCTGACCCTCTACTCATAATCCTGCCCGTGCCTTTGGGGATTCCTGTCCGGATTCATTTGGCCATTTTTTTACTTAATGTTTTCCCCTTGTAACTTATCCCGCCTGGTCGGGAATGTTTCCTTTGATCATACGCGTCTCGCCTTATACAGGATGCTTTGTTTCCCGGGCTATGGGAAAATACACCCACATCATCTGTCAGTTTCTGTTCATTGAAGTTGCTTCAGGTAGTCTGTTTATATGTTGCAGACAATCTTTTTTCTTTTCGGATATTTACAAAATTGTCTTACATTTGTATAGGAGACAAACCTTTAAAACTCTCTAGGTGTGAACTTAAGCAAGGTCCTGTTCTTATATGTAACCGCCATCCTTGTAGGTTATCTGAAACTTTTCGGGGGTCTTTAGTATGCAACCCACTACCACCGCCAAAATCCCGCATAAAAGCAGCAAGCGCATATAATTTTTTGTTCAATCATATACAAATTCCCATACAATGGATAGATTACTTTTATTAGGTGATGAAGCAATCGCACAGGGGGCTTTAGACGGCGGCATGTCGGGTATATATGCCTATCCGGGTACCCCGTCCACAGAGATTACCGAATATGTCCAGGCATCAAAATATGCACAGGACCAGCAAATACACAGGCAGTGGTCGGCCAATGAAAAGACTGCCATGGAAGCTGCCCTGGGCATGTCGTATGCAGGAAAGCGATCGATGGTGTGCATGAAGCACGTTGGCTTGAATGTAGCCGCCGATCCTTTTGTCAATTCCGCCATCACCGGAGTCAATGGTGGCATGCTGGTGGTCTCGGCCGACGACCCAAGCATGCATTCTTCGCAAAATGAGCAGGACTCCCGTTTTTATGGAGATTTTGCCATGATCCCCATCCTCGAGCCTTCCAATCAGCAGGAAGCTTACGATATGGCCTACGAAGGCTTTGAGCTTTCTGAGAAGCTCAAGGTACCTGTTTTGATAAGGATCACCACCCGCCTGGCCCATTCGCGCTCTGCAGTGGTCAGGAGGGAGCAAAAAGAACAGAATGCGGGCCGTATACCGTCGAACCTCCGGCAATTCGTCCTGCTGCCTGTTTTTGCCCGTCAAAATTACGAGGGCCTGCTCAACAACCAGGCTGCCATGGAGCAGGAGGCTGCGGCCTCGCCCTACAACAAATATTTTGAGGGTTCCGACCGTTCACTGGGCATCATTGCCTCGGGCATTGCCTACAACTACCTGATGGAAAATTTCCAGGACAGGCAATTGCCGCATCCGGTGCTCAGGCTCAACCATTATCCCTTGCCCCATCAGCTTGTCGACCGCCTGCTGAAGGAATGTGAACAGGTCGTTGTGATAGAGGAGGGGTATCCTTTTATTGAGCGACAGCTCAAAGGTTTCCAGGAAAAAGGTACACCCATCAGGGGCAAGTTGGACGGGAGCCTGCCCCGCACGGGTGAGCTGAATCCCAACCATGTGGCCAGGGCTTTTGGGCTGGACCAGGATGAAGGCCAGCCTGTTCCCTCCATCGTGAGCAAAAGGCCGCCTGCCATGTGCAAGGGATGTGGACATATTGACGCCTACCATGCCCTCAACCAGGCTCTCGGCGAATACACCGAAGGCAGGGTCTTTTCTGATATCGGATGCTACACCCTGGGAGCCCTGCCTCCCTTCGAGGCCATCAATTCCTGCGTGGATATGGGTGCCTCCATCACCATGGCCAAGGGGGCAGCTGATGCAGGAATGGTCCCGGCCGTTGCCGTGATCGGCGATTCAACTTTCACCCACAGCGGGATGACCGGACTGCTCGATTGTGTGGTGGAGAAGAGTCCGGTAACCATCATCATCTCCGACAATTTTACCACTGCCATGACCGGTGGACAGGATTCTCATGCCCTGGGCCGGTTGGAGAGAATATGTGAAGGCCTGGGCGTGGAGACGGATCACATACGTGTTTTCAAACCCACCCGCAAAAATTACGACCAAATGGTCGACATCATGAAAGAAGAGTTGGCCTATGAGGGCGTGTCGGTGGTTATCCCGCGGCGCCAGTGCATCCAGACAGCCAAGAACAAGAAACTCACCGAGCGGGTTAAAGAACTGGGCCTTTGATCAATCAATATGTTAACCTTAAAAACAACCTTCTATGAAAACTGATATAGTCCTGGCCGGAGTCGGCGGACAAGGTATTTTGTCAATCGCAGCCACCATTGGAATGGCCGCCCTTGAGAACGATCTTTACCTGAAGCAGGCGGAAGTGCATGGAATGAGCCAGCGGGGCGGTGCCGTCCAGTCGCATATGCGCCTTTCCGACAAGGAGATCTTTTCCGACCTGATCCCCAAAGGCTCGGCCGACATCATCCTTTCGGTAGAGCCCATGGAGTCGCTGCGCTACCTTCCCTACCTCTCGCCCGGGGGATGGCTGGTAACCAACACCCGGGCTTACCGCAACATTTCCGGATATCCCGATGAGCAGGAGGTGCTCGGAGAGATCCGCAAATACAAAAAATACATAGCCCTCGATGCCAATGACATTGCATCGGATATTGGTTCCAATCGCTCTTCCAACATTGTGATGCTGGGGGCAGCCTCACCGTTTTTTCAAATACCCTTCGAGAGCTTCAAGGAAGGGTTGCGGAAAATATTTGCCCGCAAAGGCGACAAGGTGATCGATGTGAACATCCAGGCCCTGGAAGCCGGCAGGGCCTTTGCCGATAAGAACATGTAGCCTGGCGGGTATATCTTAAGGAAAGATTTATAAAAAAAAACCTGTCATAAAAAAAGGGTGGCCTGCTCAAGGGCCACCCTTTTTGCGTTGGAACCTTTGGTATTTACAGAAGCCTTTCCCTCATGCCTGAGTTGCCGGATAACTTAACCCAGTCACCACCACCTGTCTTTACTGGTTGCCCAGGATGACAGGCAGTCCCGAATCTCCGCTTCCTATCACCACCACTTTTGAGTTCTGCGATTCGGACAGCTTGAGGGTGGCCTCTATGCCCCGCATCCTGAGAAGCCCGGGAGTCAGGCTTTCGCTGATGATCTGGTTGGCCCTGGCTTCTCCTTCGGCCTGTATCTCTTTACGCTCGGCTTCGCTGCGCTCACGCTCCAGCCTGTACTCATAGGCAAGGGCTTCCTGTTCCTCCTTGAGCTTTTTCTCAATGGCGTTTTTGATCTGGTCGGGCAAACGTATGGACCGTATCAGCAGCGCCTTCATGTCAACATAGTTGTCTTTCAGCACTTTTCTGGTCTCCGTTTTTATGGCGGTTTCCACTTCCTTCCTTTTGGTGGAGTAGATCTCCTCAGCCGTATAGCGCCCGGCCACCCTTCTCACGGTGGAGCGCACCTCGGGGACGACGAGCTGTTGGACGTAGTTTTTCCCGAAGGTTTCATGCAGGTGTCCTATTCTTTCGTACAGGGGATGGAAGCGTACCGACACATCCATGGCTATATTCAGCCCGTTTTTGTCGAGCACATCCAGTTCCTCCTCTTCCTGCTGTTCCTTCACATTGTAAAGGTACATGTCATTCCACGGGGCTATGATCTTGAAGCCCGGCCTGTATACATGTTCCTTGTCAAGCCCCGTGGTGAACTTTCTGAAGATGACACCCCTTTCACCCGGCTGGATGGTGATGAAGGTGGCACTGGTTAAGATCAGGGCAATCACCACAATGACTGCCAGTATGATCCAAAAAGTGGTTGTCTTTTTCATGGTTTATTGATTTTGTATGATTATGTCTTTATGCTCAGGTGAGAAAGAATTCTATGCATGATCTCTTGCGGCGGGAGCATGGCACCGTCATTGTTGTGGCAGTCAATGAGGTGAAAAGACTGGTCTTTACGTGTCTCTCTCAGGTATACCCGTCGCACCTGCTGCTGAAAATGAAGGTTCTTCTCGTGGATGTCCTCCTTGCCCTGGAGGTATTCGCGGTCGTCGCCACTTCTCTTGCCCGAGAGCCTGGAGCGGGTGAAATCGGCCGGCACATCCAGGAAAAAGCTGTGGCCGGGGACGGGTATCTGGTGGTATTCGTATTCCAGGTATTTGATCCAGCTGCTGAGATCATCCATTTCCTTCTCATCCTGGAGCTTGGCCGACTGAAAAGCAATGTTGCTGTAAACGTAGCGGTCAACGATCACCAGGTAACCCTTGCTGATCCACTCGTAAAGCATGTCTTTGGCATCGTTCCTGTCGCCCGCATAAATGAGCGCCACCAGGTAGGGGTTGACCGTTTTGATGTCGCCCAGCTCGCCCCGCAGAAATCGGGCTATCAGGTCGCCGTAGACCGGTGAGTCGGTCCGCGGAAAGTGGATGTACCGGCACGGTATATGCTTTTCCTCCAAATAGCCGGTAAGGTATCGGATCTGGGTTGATTTGCCTGAGCCGTCCAGTCCTTCTATGTTGATCAGATGCATGGGGCTTGGTGTTTGTTATAAATTCCTGTAATCCGGACAATTTTTGTACTTTTGTCCTTTCAAAGACTCAAGAAACGTTCCCGCCCTGGCGGGATAAGTTGCATACGGCCAAAATGTTAAATAAAATTAATCTTATGAAACCTGCATCCACTAACCAACACAACAAGGACATGATTATTCCATGCAGGTTCCATACGGCCAAATTATTAAATAAATGATAATCGTATAAAAATGGGAAATAAAGATACATTATTTTCGGGAAAATACCTGATGCGTTGCCACGGAAGATTGTTGGATCTTTCACATCCAAGAGTGATGGGCATTGTCAATGTAACACCCGATTCCTTTTATCCCGGTAGCCGCCAAACGGAAGCGAATGAGGTGCTCAGTCAGGTCGACCGCATGGTGGGGGAGGGAGCCGATATGATTGATGTGGGTGGGTACAGCAGCCGCCCCGGGGCCGAAGACATACCCCAGCAGGAGGAACTCAGCCGCCTCAGGCCCGCTTTGGAGCATATACGACGGCATCATCCCGACCTGGTGCTGTCGGTGGACACTTTTCGTCCGGAAGTGGCCCGGATAGCGGTAGATGACTATGATGTGGACATGATCAACGACATATCGGGCGGAGAGATGGACTCCAAAATGTTCGAAACCATCGCAGACCTGAATGTGCCTTACATCGCGATGCATATGAAAGGCACACCGCAAAACATGAAGGAAAAGGCCCACTATCGGGAGATGATGAAGGAGATAACCCGCTATTTCTCTGAGAAGACAGACAGGCTTCGCAGGCTGGGGGTGAAAGACATCATACTGGACCCCGGCTTTGGCTTTGGCAAGACCATCGAACACAACTACGAGCTCCTGAGCCGCCTGGATGAGCTGAAGATATTTGAAATGCCCCTGATGGTTGGTCTCTCGCGCAAATCCATGATATATAAAGTGCTGGGTGTTGACCCCGGCCAGGCCCTTAACGGGACCACCGTGCTCAACACCCTTGCCCTGGAGAGAGGGGCCAACATCCTGCGGGTGCATGATGTCAAACAGGCCAGGGAAGCCATCATCATCAGAGATAAAATGGCGCATTCAGCACCTACTGATGAATGATTTAGGAAGGATTTTTATATTTTTGAAAGGGAACCGCGTCGATTCTTGATCCTATGATTACAACCTTTATAACCATTCGTTTTCTTGATATACTGGATATATTGCTGGTAGCCTTTCTATTGTACCAGTTTTACAACCTGATCAAGGGAACCGTGGCCATCAACATCTTCATCGGCATTTTTTCCCTTTATTTGTTGTGGCTTGTGGTCAGGGCCCTTGATATGGAGCTGCTGGGATCCATCCTGGGCCAGGTGATCGGTGTGGGGGTCATTGCCATCATCATAGTCTTCCAGCAGGAGATACGCCGTTTCCTGCTGATGATTGGAAGTCGCTACATCACCAACTACGAATTTTCTTTTTCCAATTTCTTTTCCTTGAAAGCCCGGCAGAAACCCAGGATACGTACCACAGAGATCGTCAAGGCCGTCACCGACATGTCGGCCTTCAAGACCGGTGCCCTGATCGTGATAGCGCGACGCGATTCGCTGGTCAACTATGAAAAAACCGGAGTCATCATCAATGCGGATACCTCCAACCGCCTTTTGCAGAGCATCTTTTTTAAGAACAACCCCCTGCACGACGGTGCCGTGATCGTCCGTAAGGACAAGATTCATGCCGCCAGCTGTGCACTGCCCACCTCTGAGCGGGTGGACATACCCCCGCGGTTTGGCATGCGGCACCGGGCGGCCATTGGACTTACCGAGCGTACGGATGCCGTGGTGATTGCCGTGTCGGAGGAGACCGGAGCCATATCTTTTGCCAAGAACGGTGAGATTGAAACCAACATAGGTCCCAACCGACTGAGAGAGATACTGAAAGAACACTTTGAGAAAGAATGATGCTCACGACCAACATCGACGACATACTGGGTTATACCCTGGTCAACACAGATAAGCTGACCATCACGGTTTACAACCTTTTGATGGCTTTTTTAATCATCTTGATAACCTGGGTTTTACTCTGGCTTGTCAAAAGGATCTTTAAGCGGACCATCCGCTATAAGGCCCTCGACCCTGCCAGGGGGCACACCGTCTACCAGCTGATCAAGTATTTTGTATGGATTTTGGCCATCACCCTGGTGCTGGACACCCTGGGGGTGAAGATCACCCTGCTGCTGGCTGGCTCAGCCGCCCTGCTGGTGGGTATTGGCCTTGGGGTGCAGCAGGTGTTCAAAGACATCATCTCCGGTCTTTTCCTGCTTTTCGAAGGCCACCTGAAAGTGGGCGATGTGGTGGAGCTGGATGGCATCGTGGGCATCGTCAAGGACATTGGTTTTCGCACCACCACCATTGAGAGCCGCGACAACATCATCCTGATCATCCCCAACTCAAAGTTTATCGGGGAGAATGTGATCAACTGGAGCCACATTGAGAAAAAAACACGGTTCCATGTCAATGTAGGAGTAGCCTATGGCTCGGATGTGGAGAAGGTGCAGAAAATCCTTCTGGAATCTGCCCTCGAGCATAAGAAGATCACCGACGATCCCGAACCTTTTGTCCGCTTTTACGATTTCGGCAATTCCTCGCTCGATTTTCAGCTTTTCTTCTGGACCGACAGCGCCTTTCGTGTGGAAAACATCAAAAGCGACCTGCGTTTTGCCATCGACCGCAAATTCCGTGAAAAAAACGTCACCATACCCTTCCCGCAGCGGGATGTACATATCAAAAGTAAGGGTTGAGGCGTTTCAACCTTCCAACCTTCCAACCTTCCAACTTTTCAACCTTTCAACCTTTCAACCCCTTCTATCCCTTCAACCCATTACCTGTTTTTGGATGAATGCAGGTTGAACTTCGACAGGTCGGCTTTTGATTCTTCGTTTCTAAGCAGGCGTCCTATGTTTTTCTGGTGGGTGATGATGATCAGTATGGGAATCATCACCGAGAAGATGATCAGCGATTGGGTGTTGATGTCGAACACCAGTATGATCAGCAGCGGGAATGATATTCCGGCAAGGATGCTGCTCAGGGAGACGTATCGCGTTCCGAAGAGGGTGGCGAAAAATATGCCTGCCATGATCAGGGTGGGGAAGAAGCTGATGGCCAGTATTGCGCCAAACAGGGTGGCCACACCCTTGCCACCATTGAAACCGGCATATAGTGGGAAGATATGTCCCAGTATGGCAGCAATACCAAGCACCAGCTGTATGGTGATCAGGTATTCCGGGGCGCCAGCTGCCAGTGATGTGTTCAGTAAAGCCAGGCGTGCTGCTGCAAAACCCTTCATCAGGTCGATCACGAAAACCAGTATGCCCGCTTTGTTGCCAAGCACGCGAAAAGTGTTGGTGGCCCCGGCATTACCACTACCATGCATTCTGACGTCCGTGTTGTAGAAGAGTTTTCCTATCCAAACCGACGAAGGTACCGATCCGATCAGGTATGCGGCCACGATCAGGGCCAGGTTCATCATCTCAAACATATGCTAATCAATTTTGCTGCAAATTTAGTGGAGATTTTTCATTTTTATAAACTGAACAGGCCCCGATCAATTGTTTTTGTTACAAAGAATCTTGCAATTTGTTGAACAATTTATTTCCCAGGGCACTGGCTGGCCACCTCCGGGCGGATATCTTTTTTTCCGTAGGCCTTGTCGAAGGCATCGCTGAATTTTTTGGCCAGTTTGTTTGCCTGCCGGTCGTATGCCTTTTTATCGTCCCAGGTGTTCCTGGGGAAGAGTATTTCCGAGGGTACCCCGGCACAGTGAAGGGGTATGTCGAGGTGGAACAGGTTGTTGTGCTGAAAATGGCCTTTTTCCAGTTCTCCGGATAAGGCTGCATTGACCATCTTACGTGTATAGGTGATGTCAATCCGCTTGCCTGTTCCGTATGGGCCACCGGTCCACCCTGTATTGACCAGATATACTGTGGTTTGATGCTTTTTCATCTTCTCGCCCAGCATCTCAGCGTATGTATCGGGATTGGAGGGCATGAAAGGCTGTCCGAAGAAACGTGAAAAAGTGGCTTTGGGCTCGGTGATGCCGGTCTCTGTGCCGGCCAGCTTGCTGGTGTAGCCCATCATGAACCACAGCATGGCTTGTTCGGGGTTCAGCTTGGAGACAGGAGGGATGACACCATAGGCATCGGCGGTCAGGAAGAGGATGGTATGGGGATGGCCTGCGGTGGACGATTTCTTGATGTTGTGGAGGTATTCCAGTGGGTAGGAAGCCCTGGAGTTGGGTGTGAAGCGTTCATCGTCGAAATCGAAGCTGCCGTCGGGATATACCATGGCATTCTCCACGATGGCCCCGTGGCTGCGGTAATCGTCGTCGTGCATCACCGCATGGTATATTTCCGGTTCTTTGTTGGGATCGATGTTGATCATCTTGGCATAACATCCGTTTTCAAAGTTGG
>CAJXLE010000024.1 GCA_913055895.1 uncultured Bacteroidota bacterium
GATCCAGCGAATCCCGGCATGGTGCTTTCTTCAAGCGGGTACCCCTCTTCGGTCTGCCAGTTTTTGGCCCTGGCCAAAGGCGGACGGCCATCGGGGGTGGGCTTGAAGGCATCCACATCGGGAAGCTCCAGGGGCAGCTTGCTCTTATCCAGGGGATAGGGCATGCCGTTCTTGTAATATATGGGGAAAGGCTCGCCCCAGTATCGCTGGCGGCTGAAGATGGCATCACGCAGGCGGTAGTTGACCTTTTCGCGGCCCAACCCCCTTTTCTCAATCTCCTCGATGATCCTGGGGATGGCTTCTTCGGCCTTGTAACCATTGATGAACTGTGAGTTGATCACCTTGCCCTCAAGCGAGTCGTAGGCTTTTTCCATGGGGTCGCCGCCTTCAATGACAGGGACAATGGGCAGGTTGAAATGAAAGGCAAAATCATGGTCGCGTTCATCATGGGCCGGCACGGCCATGACGGCTCCCGTACCGTATCCTATCAACACATAGTCGCTCACCCATATGGGCAGCCGCTGGCCGGTGAAAGGATGCAGGGCATAGCTGCCGGTAAAGACGCCGCTCACCGTCTGTGTGTCGGTGACGCGGTCGCGTTCTGACCGCGCCGTGGCTTTCTCAACATACTGGTTCACCTCGTCCCTGTATTCACTGGTGGTCAGCTTCGGGGTCAACTCGCTCTCCGGGGCCAGCACCATGAAGGTGACACCAAAAAGGGTGTCGGGGCGGGTGGTGAACACGTCAAAGGACTCCTGCGAATTCTCCACATCAAATGTTATCTCCGCCCCCCGGGAACGGCCTATCCAGTTGCGCTGTATCTCCTTGAGGGATTCCGACCATTCCAGGTCATCCAGCCCGTCACGCAGGCGGTCGGCATAAGCGGTAACCCGCAAGGACCATTGTTTCATTTTTTTCTGTATCACCGGATGGCCGCCTCTCACGGACACCCCGTCCTTGACCTCGTCATTGGCCAGCACCGTGCCCAGCTCCGGACACCAGTTAACCATCGAATCGGCCAGGTAGGCTATCCGGTAATTGAGCAGTACCTGTTGCTGCTCCTCCTCGCTCATGCTGTTCCACTGCTCGCCTGAGAATACGTCCACCGGATCACTGGCAGCATCTACATCCTGGTTGCCCTCCCTGCTGAAAATCTCCTTCAGCTCGCTGATGGGCCTGGCCTTCCCCGCCTGCTTGTCATACCAGTGTTCAAACATCTCGATGAAAGCCCACTGTGTCCACTTGTAATACTTTGGATCGCAGGTGCGCAACTCCCTGTTCCAGTCGTAGGAAAAGCCTATCTGGCTGAGCTGTTCGCGGTAACGCTTTATGTTTTGATCGGTTGTTGTGGCGGGATGTTGCCCGGTTTGTATGGCATACTGCTCGGCAGGCAGTCCAAAAGCATCATATCCCATAGGATGCAGGACATTGTAACCTTCCATGCGCTTATAGCGGGCAAAAATATCGGAGGCGATGTATCCCAGGGGATGTCCCACATGCAAACCGGCCCCGGAGGGATATGGAAACATATCCAACACATAGTATTTGGGCTTGTCGTGGTCCACATCAACCCGGTATACCTGGTTCTCTTCCCAGTAACGTTGCCATTTTTGTTCTATCTCATGAAAACTATATTCCATAGCTCAGCATTTTTATCGAAATCATCATTGCTTTCAAAACTGCGAAAATAGAAAAAGTTCTCTAATCGTGGAAAAAACATCTGCATTTGTTTGGGTTGGTTTTGTTGATCTTTTTAAAAGGTTGCTTATGCGTCAAACATTGACACAGGCTTGGGGAGATCAGCACATTGGGCAAAACCGGCTCTTCCACCATTCTGTGGCCGGGGCTGTTACTTGATTTTTTCCTTTGCATCGGTTATATTTTAACCGTACCAAAAGAAAAAAGCCATGCAGAAAATTGTTCAAATCAGCACCAACAAACACAACGGTCTTTTTGATATCACCAGCGAGGTGGAGACCATCGTCCGCAACAGCGGCCTCGGGCAAGGCACCGCCTCGGTATACGTGCAGGGAGCCACTGCAGCGATCATGATCCAGGAGAGCTGGGACCAGTCGGTACAAAACGACGTGGTTTCACTGATGAAAAAGCTGATTCCCAAGGGTGTCTGGGAGCATGACGCACAGGACAACAACGGTGATGCACACCTAAAATCGGGGCTCATAGGGCCCGGCGAAACCATACCCATCATTGAGGGACGCCTCGGGCTTTCGACCTGGCAAAACATCTTTGTATGTGAATTCGATGGCCCCAGGCATACAAGAAACATCGTCGTGACCCTGACCGAAGCATAGGTGTTTGTGGTTAGCGGAAAGACCACCATCCCGGACCAACCAAAAAACGTTGGTCCGGGATGGTGGTCTTTATGGGGAGGTTTTCACATCCGGCTGCCGTGTCAGTAACCCGGATTTTGTGCCAGGTTTGGATTTACATCCCGCTCACCCTGCGGTATGGGCCAAAGATATTGATCGGAGGAGGCCACGTTGGGCAGTACTTCGATGGCCTGGTCGGTTCGGGTAAGATCAAACCAGCGGTGCCCCTCGAAGGCAAATTCCTTGCGCCTTTCATCCAGGATGATGTCAAGGGTTACGGGTCCGGCCAGGTCGGCCAATCCCGCCCGGTCGCGGATGGTGTTGACATCATCCAGGGCGGTTGATGTTCCCGTGGCACCATTCAGCAAAGCCTCTGCACGGTTCAGGTACATCTCGGCCAGGCGGATGACCATGACGTTATCGGAGCCCGAGCCCACATCCCGGTACTTGTAAACCATGTAATTGTCGGTTTCGGAATAATAAAAAACGGCTTCCTGACGGCTGTCGTCGTCTTCGTAAGCATTGACCAGACTGGGATTCACCCCGTACTCGTAACGTCCCCCCAGGTCGTCCTGAAAATACCAAAAAGCCAGGGAATTGCCATCCTGCTCGGTGAAATCGACTTCGAAGATCGATTCAGGTGAATAAGGATTTTCATAATCGAAAATGCTCATATAGTCGGATGCCAATGTATAAGGGCTGTCTTTGATCACCTGATCAGCCAGGTCATGAGCCTGCTGGTATTCACCCTGATAAAGATGGACCCTCGATTTAAGCGCACGGGCTGCCCAAATATTGGCCCGCCCGTTTACGGAAAAAGTGCCCAGCTGAGTGATGGCTGCATCCAGGTCGGATTCGATCTGGTCATACACCTGGTCCGCGGAAGACCTGGCTTTGGCCTCCACATCCTTGCTGTCCCTGACCGGGGTGGTCTGAAGGGGAACACCTCCCCAGCTTTTAACCAGGGTGAAATAACACAGGGCCCTGACAAAATAAGCCTCACCGGTCATGCGATCAATCATCCCGGGTTCCATGTTGTCAATACCGGGAACATCCTCAATGAGGGTGTTGGCAATGTTGACCACAAAATAGAGCTGACCCCATACATCATTCAGGGTCACGTTGTTGGTGAGCACGGCATTGTTGTCCACCTGCTTGCTGGTGGTGAAGGTTCCGGTATGGTCGAGGTTGTCGGCTGCCAAATCGCCATAGGTAATGACATAATTGGCATAGAATTCTTCTTCCTGCAATCCGTCGTACATCCCGTTCAGAGCCAGTGTGGCCCGCTCGGCCGTAGTGATAACGCCGTCGTCCACATTCAGGGTGTCGGTGGTTGTGACATCAAGCAGGTCTTCGCACCCCGCCATCAGGATGCCCGTCAACAAGATGATATACAAGATATGTTTTTTCATGACAAAAAGATTTGTTAGAAGTGATTAAAGTCCCAGGTTAACACCAAATGTCCAGGAGCGGGCTACGGGATAGGTGTAAAAATCGGTTCCGATGATTGTATTGCTGGTACCGGCATAATTGACTTCCGGATCGGGACCGCTGTAATCAGTCCAGGTTATCAGGTTCTGACCGGTAGCAAAGATCCTGACACTTCGTATACCCACCCGATCCAGCCATTTATCTGGCAAAGAATAACCCAGGGTGAGGGTTTTGAGCCGTATAAAAGATCCGTCTTCTACCTTGTAGGATGATTCGACCTGTACATCCGGGTTGGCGTATTCGGCCCGTGGGACATTGGTCTGATCCCCCGGCTCCTTCCAGCGATTCAGCACCCTTTTCTCCATATTGTCAAAGAAATAAGCCTCGGAATAGGTGCGCACTCCATTGTAGACGTCATTTCCCTGGACGAACTGGAAGAACCCCCTTAATTCCAATCCCTTGAAAGACAATGTATTGGTAAACCCGCCCTCGTATTTGGGATTGGGATTGCCGATGAACATGCGGTCATCATCGTTTATAAACCCGTCATCATTGAGGTCCTTGAATACCATCTCCCCTGTCTCTGAATTGACACCGGTAAACCTGAGCCCGTAGAAAGCCCCGAAAGGCCTGCCTTCAGAATAACGGTTCACAAAACCCTGGTCAATGGGTTCACCCCGATAGAGTTTGACAATCTTAGAATCATTGAAGGCGATGTTGAAGTTGGTGGTCCATCGCAGACCGTTCTGCATATCCAGGTTAAGGGTGTTCAGGGAAAGTTCGATGCCTTTGTTTTCGCTTTTGCCAATATTTTCGATAATAGAGCTGTACCCGCTTATGGCCGGCAGGGGTCTTTGCAGAAGCAGGTCGTCGGTTTGTTTCTGATAATAGCTGGCCGTCAGATCGATTCTATCGTCTATCAATCCAAGGTTCAAACCTGCTTCCATCGTGGTGGTTTTCTCCCAGCGCAATTTGGGGTTGGCCAGCTGATCGGGGGCCACAGCGGGATTGCCCAGGTAATTATAGTCCGAGCCCCACAGGCCCAACGATCCAAAGTTGGCAATCTCCTGGTTGCCCGTGGTACCATAGCTGGCCCTGATCTTCAATTCGCTGATCAGGGGGTTGTTGCGCAGGAAATTTTCTTCCGAGAGCCGCCAGGCCAAAGAGGCAGCCGGGAAAAGCCCGTATTTATAGTCCGACCCAAAACGGGAAGAACCGTCGGCCCTTAGGCTGAACTGGGCCAGGTACTTCTTGTCGAAATCATACTGCAGACGACCGAAATAGGATGCTAGTTTGTTGTTGGTGGTTGATGAGCTTCCCCCGTCAATCTCGGCCGCCGAGGTGATCCACTTAAAGTCGTTGCTGGGGAAGTTGATGGCTTGTACAAGGCTGTAGAACTCATTGTTGTTTTCATAACTAAAGCCCCCCAGGATGGAAAAGTTGTGGCGATCCACCGCGAATTTATAAGTCAGGGTGTTCTCCAGGCCAACGCGATAGACGCTTGAATTTCCTGAAGTACCGTCGCCACTGCTGCCACGTGCTATGCCGATGTCGGTTGGGAGGAAGGAATCTTCACGAAGGCTCATCACATCAGCATTGACAGATACCTTCAGACTCAGTCCCGCAAAAAAGTCATATTCTCCAAACAGGTTTCCAATGGTTCGGAAGGTTCTGACCATATGCTCGGGCTCTCTGCCCATAGCTACCGGGTTGGGATAAAGGGTGTTCTGGTTGTAGGAGCCATCTTCGTTAAAGACAGGCTCGGTGGGTTCAACGGCAAAAGCGTTGGCCAGGGGTGCAAAGATATTGTTGTCGCCCCATATACGGCTGTTGTTCTCATTACTAAGCTGAATACGCGTTCCCAGGGTCAGCTTGTCGGAACCTTTGATATCGGTGTTGATTCGCGCTGTTAGTTTGTCATAGGCCGAACCGATCACAATGCCCTTCTGATCGATATAACCCCCTGAAATGTAATAGGTGATATCTTCATTGCCCCCATTCAAGGAGAACTGGTATTCATTGAGCGGGGCCCTGCGGGTTACCTGCTCCTGCCAGTCGGTATTATACTCCACCTCGTCGGGACTGCCCAGATATTCTTCAAACCCATAGGTGTTGAACAAAGCCTCGTTCATGGCCTCCACGTACTGACGTGAATTGAGCAGGGCACGCTTTTCAGCCATCTGCTGAAAACCTGTTGAGTAATTAAAATCAAAACGTGTGGCTCCCTGCTCACCTTTTTTGGTGGTGATCAGAACAACCCCGTTGGCAGCACGTGCCCCATAGATTGAGGCATAAGAGGCATCCTTCAGAACCTCTATCGATTCAATATCATTGGGATTGATCGACGAGGTGGCATTCAAATCCTGATCAAACGAAGCAGATTGCTGCGAATAGTCCCCTATGTTGATGGGAACACCATCTACGATGTAAAGAGGTTGGTTGCTGGCATTGATGGACGAAGAACCGCGGATGCGAACCGAGATGCCCCCTCCTGGTGTACCGGAGTTTTGCATGACCCTGACGCCGGCCATCTTACCCTGAAGGGCCTGGTCTACTCCCGACAGTGCTTCGTCTTCAATATCGCCGGTTTTGATGGACTCCACAGAACCTGTAATCAGTTTCTTACTCTGAGAGCCATAGCCAACCACCACCACTTCCTCCACTTCCAGGGCCGACTCTTCAAGTTGTACATCTATTTTACTCCGCCCTTCAATGGGAATTTCCCGGGTCAACATACCCACAAAACTGAAGACAAGAATTTCTGCATCCCCGGTTACCCGCAGGGTGTACCTGCCATCTACGTCCGTGGAGGTGCCAATGGTTGTCTGTCCCTTGACAACAACTGTTACCCCGGGTATGGGATCACCGGTCATCATGTTGGTGACCGTTCCCGTGATCTGCTGTGCATGGGAATATACACCCATCATTAGAATACACAGCATCAAGAACAAAAACTTTTTCATACTTGTTAGGGTTTAGGTAAGTGAATGTTAAGCAACATGGTCTGGGGATGACAACCGGTTGTTCAGACTGGAATCAACATCAATTGAATCCGCAAATCCATACTTGTGGCAAGATAGGTCTGAATGCAACCAATTGGAAAGAAACTATGCCACCCCCCCTTTTTTAAATGTAAAACCCGGTTTAACATTTGCCAATCTAACCAGCAAGCCACAAAAACAAAGGATGGCTCATTTTTCAACCCACATGTCCCCTGAACTTGTCATAACAAACTGATTTTTAAAGCCCGAACCCGAACAAATATGTTCCACAGCATAAAGCCGCCAGGAAATTAGCCCCATCACAAAAACAACGTGCTGAGAATATTTCGTATATTTGTTTATAGACCTAAAATTTATAAACAACAAGGAGGTGCCCATGGCAAAAATTGATCTTTCCCTCAACAACCTTAATGAACTTTTCCCTTCAGATTTCTCCCAGGAACAAATGGCAAAGGCCAAGACAATCTTCCTCAAAGAGTTGTCCCTGCTGGCCCATAAGTTTTACGGGGGAAAAGTGCAGTTTCTTCCCAAAGCCGGGCTATACGGTTTCAACTGGTTCAACATATGGTATACGCCTGGTGTATCAAAAATCTCGACCACCATACGCGATGACAACCTCACTTCTTTCGACCTTTCCAACCGCGGCAACATGGTGGCTGTGGTTTCCGACTCTACACGTGTGCTGGGCGACGGAGACGTCACCCCTCCAGGAGGCCTGGGTGTGATGGAAGGAAAAGCCTACCTGATGAAATACCTGGCCGGCATCGACGCAGTACCCCTGTGCATCAACAGCTACAACGACCAAAATGAACACGACCCGCAAAAAGTGATTGATTTCGTCAAGATGCTCGAGCCAAGTTTTGGTGCAGTCAACCTGGAAGACATCTCCCAACCCAACTGCTATAAGGTGCTGGACACCCTCAGGGAGGAATCGGACATACCGGTATGGCACGACGATGCCCAGGGTACAGGAGCCGTGACAGTGGCAGGTTTGATCAATGCCTTGCGCATCGTGGAAAAAGACATGAAGGACATCCGTATTGTCATGTATGGTGCTGGTGCTTCCAACGCCACCATTGCCAGGCTTATCCTCCAGGCAGGCGGTGATCCGGAAAAGATGATCCTATTCGATTCGAAGGGTGCCCTCAGCAAGGACCGCGACGACATCAAAGCCGACAAACGTTTTTACCGCAAATGGGAGCTGTGCGAAAAAACCAACCCCGAGGGCATCAACGACATTGAAAAAGCCATGAAGGGTGCGGACGTGCTGATAGCCCTCAGCAAGCCTGGACCCGATGTGGTCAAACCCGAATGGATCCGTTCCATGGGTGACAAGCCCATCGTCTTTGCCTGTGCCAACCCGGTGCCGGAAATATACCCCTACGCAGCCAAAGAGGCAGGAGCTTATATCACTGCTACGGGCAGGGGTGATTTCCCCAACCAGGTCAACAACTCCCTTGGCTTCCCGGGCATATTGAAGGGGGCCCTGCTGGTTCGCTCCAGGAGCGTCACCGACAACATGGCTGTTGCCGCCTCCTATTCGATGGCCAACTATGCCGAGAAAAAAGGCATCAACCCCGACTACATCATGCCCAAGATGGATGAGACGGATATGTTCGCCTTCGAGGCAGCCGATGTCGCCATGCAAGCTGTCAAAGACGGCGTGGCCAGGGTGGAAAGCGACTGGGACACCATCTACAACCGCACCCTAGAAGATATAGGCCAGACCCGTCAAACCATCGATATGATGATGGACAAGAACCTGATAAAAAAACCCGACACATCCCTGCTGGAACAAGCCCTCAACAAGGCCATCGAGCAGGTTAAATAAGACACAAGCCGGTGGGGTCTTCTCCTTTCTCTGAAAGGGGATATGCCCACCGGCTTTTCTCTTTCCTTTGCCCTCTTTTGAAGGATCGGTTAATCACTCTTTAATGATCTTACCTTTCAGGGTCCGCCGATCACCGATGGTCATGCGGACAAGGTAAAGACCATCAGAAAGGCTTTCCCCGTTGAATGTCCTGATGTTGCTACCGGGAAGCAGTTGATAGTGCTCTTCGTGCACCACCTTCCCTATGGTGTTGATCACCTGGAGAAGGGCTTCCTGCTTCTCCTCCACCTCCACTTCCAGGTTGAAAGTTCCCCCTGACGGGTTGGGATAAATTGTCATCTGTTGTCCGGGGTCATCATCTTTGTTGTCGATGGTGTCGAAACCACTCACATGAAGTGTATCTGAAAATACCGAACAACCATAGCTGTTGGTAACCTGAACCTTATAGACTCCAATCTGCGATGCAATAAGGGTGTCGTCTTCGGCACCGGGTATCGGCTCATCCTGGTAATACCACTGAATCATCCCCTGCGCGTCGATGAAAAGTGTGTCGACCTTGTTGGTGGTATCCAGGCTGTATTGGATGTCAGGCTTGGGAGGCAGGGTATCCACCCTCAAAACATTCTCCCTCCGCTGTTGGTATGCACCATTGATGGTCAGCTCCACCGTCTTTACCCCTGGTTTATCATAGGTGACGGCATGTGGTCCGTAGCCTTCTACATACCGGGGGTTGGCTCCATAGCCAAAATCCCACGAGTACTGTTCAAACGTGTCGGTGGTGTCAACCTCAAAAAAAACATCTTCTCCGGCGCATGTACGGGTCTTATCGGATTTGAGGGATGGCATGAAGGCCTGGCTGTCCTCCTCCACCCTTATGTGGTCGAGCAGCACACCGCCTCCCCCTTTTCCTGTCCCGGCAAAGGCCAGGCGGTAGCCCGAGACGGGGTTGGGCAGGTAGAGGGTGTCGCGCTTCCAGTCTTCTACGGCTGTGGTGTAGCTTTTCAGGGGTATCCAGGGCAAACTGTCACCGAACCTCATGAACACCTCCAGGTGGTCGTGGCTGCCATTGACAGAGGGCTGGGCCCGGTAAAATATCAGGTAGGGGTATTGCTTTCCCTGGAGGTTCAACCTGGGTGTGACCACCAGGGAGGAGTCGCCCTGGCCGCCATTGAAAAACAGATTATATGCACCACTGGCGCCGGTGTTCAGGGAGCTGCCTTCTGCCCCCTCACTCATGCTCCAGTTTTTGTTGAGGCTGGGGCGTTGTTCATACCACCCCGCGGGAAAATTTCCTATGCTGGCAAAATCTTCCATAAAGGGCAGCTCCTTTTCACTGGATATTTCATAAGCCGCCGGAACGGAATAGGGTGTATAGCCATCGGAACTCAACTTAGCCCTGATGCGGTAGGTGTAGGCCGAATCTTCCTGCAGGCCGGGATCGGTATAGTGGGTGGCGGCCACCGAGTCGATAAGCTGCTGGTTGCGCCATACCACATAGTAGTCCACCTGGCCGGGGTTGTATGTCGGGTTCCAGTCAACACGCAGGTCATTTCCCTGCTCAACGCTAACAGACACATTGGAGGGGACGCTGTCGTAGGGTTGATGGCCTCTAAGGCTTTTAAGCGGAAGGCGTTCGGGGTTCAACCAATGCTCCAGCTGGTAGGCATCCTGACCAAAGTCATCCCAGGAACGGGAAATCATTGCAAAATAATCGTTGAAATTGTACCCGCAGCTGGCCTCTCCTCCCGTCAGATCGCCGATGATCTTTTGGTCCTGGTTGAACAGGGGCGCGCCCGACGAGCCTATCTCGGTGGTGCCCAGGCTCCAGGACTCCACCAGCCAGTGTGAGTTGGCATCATACTGCTCGTTGGGATAGGAAACGCGAACAGGGGGGTCTTCATCTTTTGTTATCTTCTTTACATCACCATTGGGATGATGGATCGTGGTGGTTCGTATGATGTTGGATGTGTCCAGGCTCCAGCCGGCAAAAAAAGGGCGGTAATGGGGTGGTATGGTGTCGTTCAGGTCAAGCAGGGTGAAATCCAGCTGGTCGGTCTCCGGCGGGGTGGAAACCAGCGTGGCACCGGCCATGGTTTGATCGCGGGGGTCAACCGTCGACCCGCCCGTTTTTTCTTCCCCACACTCCAGGTTCTCTGTCGCCTCATAATTGAAATAAAAGACGGCTTCATCCACCTGGTTGGGCGAGCTGATGCAGTGGTTGGCCGTCTGGTAGTAGGGGTGCCCGTCGGAACGGGTGTTGTTGATCAGGCTGCCGCTGCATAAAGTTCCTTCCACATCGGGCAGTGTGGTGACCATCACCACAGCCTGTTTGGTTTGCTGCCAGTTGTCACCTGGCGGGCAGTTGACATCGTAGTTGCATTCACCCGAATCATCAAAGCCGGCAGTTCTTTTGCCAATGATCTTCAAAACATCGATGTAGTCGTGTGCCACTTTTGTCAGCTTTAAGCGGCTTTGACCAGCCACCTCATCGGGCTCGAAGTATTCCACCACCACCTCGTCCCCCTTCACGGCAGCCACAGGCAAAACCCTGTTGCGTTTGTTGTTGGAGGCGGTAAAAGCCCCCCTGACGTGGCCCAACTCACGATTGTATACAAACAATTTGGCGCCCGGGGGCAAATGATATTCCCCGAAAACCAAAAGCAGGGAATAAGCATCTTCCGAGCGGATGCGCAGGCGATAGAGGCTACCACCGGCCAGTTTTTGTTGGCGGGCCTTTTGGGTGACGTCAAGGGAAACCTGGAAAACCCTGGCAAAATGGAGCTTTTTACGATGAACACCTGAAAGGGCTTCTGCCCGCAACTCGTGGTGATCAATCTCAGGCATCTGCACCAGGGGTGCTTCCGGCAGGGTGGCTTTGAACTGCCGGCTGACAGGCGGTTCTCCGGTTTGTATCTGTGCCCGGGCAGCCAAACCCTGCAAAAGCATCAGCGTGATGGCTGTAAGCACCAAATACACAGGGAACCTTGGTTGTTTTCGTCTCATAAGATGTTATCCTGAGATGGGTTGGGCATATTTTTGCACATCCTCACCGGAAACTTCTTGACCACCCAGGATGATCAAACGTTCCAGAACGTTTCTGAATTCTCGTATGTTACCCGTCCATGAAATCTTCTGCAACTCTTTGATGGCCTCATCGGTGATCCTACGCGGTGAGATGCCGTATTCCTGGCAGACTATATTGTTAAAATGCTCGGCAAGTGCCGGTATATCTTCTTTGCGTTCATCGAGACCGGGGACATTGATCAGGATCACACTCAACCTGTGATACAGATCTTCCCTGAAACGGTTGTTTTCGATCTCATCCTTGAGGTTCTTGTTGGTGGCAGCCAGGATGCGAACATCAACATTTATCACCTTATCGCTGCCCACCCTGGTAATCTTTTTCTCTTCCAGGGTTTTCAGCACCTTTGACTGTGCCGAAAGGCTCATGTCGCCTATCTCATCGAGGAAGATGGTTCCTTCGTGGGCCTGTTCGAATTTGCCTTTCCTTTGTTTGTGGGCGGAGGTGAAAGCGCCCTTCTCATGGCCGAAAAGCTCGCTTTCGATCAGTTCAGAAGGTATGGCGGCACAATTGACTTCCACGAAGGGTTTTTCGGCCCTCCCACTCTTCTCATGAAGCCACCGGGCCACCAGTTCCTTGCCCGTCCCGTTTTCACCGGTTATGAGCACCCGGGCGTCGGTGGGAGCCACCTTGTCGATCATCTCCCGGACCTCGCGGATGGCATCGGATTCCCCGACAATGTCGTAAGTTTTGGAAACTTTCTTCTTCAGGCGCCTGGTCTCCTTCACCAGGTCCTTCCTGTCCAGGGCATTGCGCAGGGTCACCAGCAACCTGTTCAGGTCGAGGGGTTTTTCAATGAAATCAAAGGCTCCTTTTTTGATGGACTCCACAGCCGTATCGATGGTGCCATGGCCGGAGATCATGATCACCGGCACATCGGGGTTCACCTCATTCAGATGATCGAGCACTTCCAGCCCGTCCATCTTGGGCATCTTGATGTCGAGAAACACCACATCGTACTTCTGCTCTTTGTAGAGATCGATGCCTGCCTGCCCTTCCGCGGCGACCTCCACCTCATGATTCTCATATTCCAGGATCTCTTTCAGACTCTCCAGGATGCTTTGTTCGTCGTCAATAGCCAGAATACGCGCCATGAAGGATGTTTTTTAAGGGTTCAGGTACTCATCGGCAACACCTTCCTTAATGGAATAATTGCTTTGTATGAGCCTGTCGAATCCATATTTTTCCATGATAAAGTTAACAAATAAACTGGCCAAAACAATCATATCCACCCGAAATAATTCAAGCCCCCTGATGTTTTGCCGCTCCTGTGTCGTCGATTGCAGCAATCGTTGATGCAGCCGGGCAAAATCGTCATAGGGTATTTCCAGGTGGGGTTGGTCCTTTTCATCAGCAGGAAAGATGCCTTCTTCGGTAAGGATGGAGCGTACCGACTCAAAGGTGCCGGCGCATCCTATGAGCTGTCCGGGTTGGTGTGTCTCGACCTGGTGCGTGAGGGTTTGCAGCGATTCTTCGTAGTATTGGAGGATGTCGCTTACCTGTTTCCCGGTAATGGGACTGGAGGGTTGAAAACGTTCCAGTATACGCGCCATACCTATGTCGAAACTTTCCTTCCACAAAATGCCGTTTTTGCCGGCAAGGATGCATTCATTGCTGCCGCCGCCAATATCAACGATGAGAGAGGGTTGCGTGCCCAACCTCACCGACTGTCGAACACCCCGGTATATCAGGGTAGCTTCCCTTTCGCCGGTGACCACCTCCACGTCCACCCCAAAATCCTTTTCTATGCGCCCGATAAACAGGGTGCCGTTCTCAGCGCTTCGAACACCGGAGGTAGCTACCACCAGCACCTTATCGGGATGATAACTACGGGCTTTCTCCATTTGACTCTCTACAGCTTGCAAACCCCTGTCGAAAGCCGCCGCGGTGATGGTTTTCCTGAGTATGCCTCCCTGGCCGATCTTGACCCCCACTTCATTCCTGTAGACGACAGCAAAACCTGCCGGGCCTTTCTTCTCGGCAACCAACAGGTTAAAAGTGTTGGTGCCCAGGTCAATCACAGCTATTCTCATATCTCACCCCTTCACAAGTATAATTTTATTTCATTGAATATTTTTGGTCACATCTAACTTTCAACCAGGCCTGAAACCTTTCATTGGCTGGAAAAAGGGCTCCAGCGCTTGGCCAGTCCCCCCATGCCCGTCTCCCGGTAAGCACTCTGTATGTCGCTGCCTGTCTCTTTCATCGTCTCCACGGCATTGTCAAAAGATATCTTATGTCCGCCGTCGGAGAAAAGGGCGTAGGTTGCGCAATCCACTGCCTTACCGGCGGCGATGGCATTTCTCTCAATACAGGGTATTTGCACATAACCCCCAACCGGGTCGCATGTAAGGCCCAGGTTGTGTTCGAAACCCATCTCGGCGGAGTATTCTATCTGTCCGGGCGACCCGCCCATTATCTGGGCAGTTGCACCGGCAGCCATGGCACAGGCAGTGCCGATCTCACCCTGACATCCCACCTCCGCTCCGGAGATGGAGGCATTGGTCTTAACCAGGTTGCCAATAAGTCCGGCAGTGGCAAGGGCTTTCAGTATCTTCGACTCGGTAATATATTCGCCGCGGCTCATATAAAACAACACAGCCGGCAATACACCAGATGACCCGCAAGTTGGGGCAGCCACGATCTTGCCTCCCGCCGCATTTTCTTCCGAGACAGCCAGCGCAAAAGCAAAAAGCAAACCCTGTTCCATCAGGATGCCGTGTGAGTGTTGCGATTTTATGTAATAGTTGTGGGCTTTGCGGGGCAGTTTGATGGAACCCGGCAATACCCCTTCCTGGTCGAGTCCGCGGGTGATGGCATCCTTCATGACCTGCCACACCTCTTTTAAATAATCCCATATACCAGGACCTTCCATCTCTCCCACGTACTCCCACAGGCCACGTCCTTCATCCCGGCTCCATTGCATGATATCGGAAAAACGGTTGCAGGGATAAACTTTCTTATCATTGATCACCCCTTGATCGTCCAGCAAATCGCCCCCTCCAATGCTGTAGACCCTCCATGTTTCCAAAATGTTTTCCTGTTCATCTCTTGCTTCAAACTCCATTCCATTGGGATGCAAAGGCAACTCTTCCCGGTTCCACTGTATATGGACATTATGGGGCAACAGCACTTTCTGAACAGCCACATCAGTACCATGACCTTTGCCGGTAGCGGCAAGGCTGCCATAAAGACGCAAATGAAAATCCCTGGCCCCTGGGTTGCGCCGTTTGAAAATGTCGGCTGCAAGAACAGGCCCTATGGTGTGGCTGCTGGAGGGGCCGTAACCTATCTTGTAAAGCTCCCGGATCGATTGCATCAACTCACTTTCTTTTCCCGCTCAAAGGGCTTGGTCCGGTCGAACAGGTAACGGTAAGTCACGTGGGTTTTCCTTATGACAGCCCCGATCTGCTCAGCCACCTTCATCATGGTAGGGTTGAAATCGCCTATCCAATTCAACTCAAGGTCTTTATAGGGAAAACCTTTGTTCAGTGCAATGTCTCCAAAGGCCATGACAAGTCCGCCTTCAACGCCCCTGCCCTGGTGTTCGGGAACCACGCCAAAAATCAACCCCAGCACCTTTTTGGGTGGATGCAGCTTCTTGAAATAGAGAAATTTAAGCTTAGCCAACAGGTTCATCCGGCCGTTCAGATGCTTGACGATCTGGTTGGCGTCGGGCACCATCAGGAAAAAGGCAATGGGGTCGTCCCCGTAATAGGCAAACAACATGAGTTTTTCATCCAGTATGGGCTTCAGGCTCTTCATCAGTGCCATTGCATGGGCACGGGTGATCTTTTTGACACCCGAATATCTTGACCATGCGCGGTTGTATATATCGCGGAAATCTTCCGTGTATTTGACCAGGTTTTTGCGGTCGAGGTGCTCAAAGCGGTAGTTGGGATTGCTGCGCACGCGCTCGGCTTTTTTCTCGATGACCGGCGAGAGGCCCTCCTTCTTTATTTCCCTGTAGTAGGTGTACTGGTTGAAAAAATTCCTGAAACCATAAGCCTCAAAAAGGTTCTGATAGTAGGGGAAATTATACGGCATGCAGTAGTTGGGTTCAAACTCGAAACCGTCGACCAGCAACCCCCACCAACGGTCGCGGTCGCCAAAATTGACGGGGCCGTCCATGGCTTCGAGCCCCCTTTCCTCCAACCATTGTTTGCACTGGTCAAAAAGCTGGAAGGCGGCCTCCTGGTCGTTGATGCATTCAAAAAAGCCCATGCCGCCGGTGGGCTGGTCGTTTTTATGTGCGGTCTTCCAGTCAACAAAAGCGGCTACCCGCCCGACAGTCTGGCCCTTCTCATCCTGCAGCAGCCACCGGATGGCTTCTCCATTGCGGAAGAACTTATTCTTCTGTGGATCAAAAACCTCCTCTATATCCTGATCCAGCGGCCGGATAAAATTCTTCTCATCCTTGTAAAGCCGTACGGGGAGCATTAAAAATTCCTTCACCCGGCGGGGGTTGTTCACCTCAACGATTGTGTAATTGTTGCTCATAAATTGTCATTGTGGATTTTCAAAAGTGCATGGCAAAGCCAGTTGCAACCTGCAAGTAAAAGGTAAAGATAAACAAATTATGCACCATCAAAAAACCCTCTCCCTAAAAAACGATACCATGGTCCCTGTTACAGGAAATACCCTGACATTGTTTTTTATTGTCAGCGTAGGGTTTGAACCTCCAGGTCCATGGTAAGCTCATCGCCCGCAAGAGCCATGGATTCAATGTAAAAACTGATCCTGTTGCTTGATGCGGTGCGCACGATTTGTTGTTGCTTGAGGGTATGCCGATCGTAGGTTGATTTGACACGCCCCTTTAAATGATAAGCCTCGAAAGTGACCCGGGAGAAAAGCAGCCGGAGGTAACCCTGCCACAAACCGGCATGCAAGGAAACACCGGACTCCTGAAGCGGCGTTTCCCGGGTATATTCTTCCGGAGCCGCATAACGATAAGGGATGCCTGGAACATTCGAGGTATCACCACGGAAAGATGAATGGATATGGTAGCGGCGACCGGCACCCTCCACCTCATAGTCACTCAAAGGCACAGGAGGGGAACCGGAGGAGTCGGCCCTGACAGCAACTGACAAACGGCACAGCAGCGTTTGACTGACGCTGCGGCCCTCTTCCCTGTGTAGCTCCATGATCTCACCCTCCACCATCATCTTTTTGCCCCTGCCATCCTCATGCGCCGCCAACAGCACCATGCCCTCACCATATTTGTTGTACCAACGCTTCTCAACCACAAAAGAGTCACGCGGGGGTGGTGAGGCAGACTGAAGCCTGCTGAAATCCAGGTAATGCGATCCATCCTGGTGGTAGGTTGCCGACTCGCGCATCACTTCGTAATGATCGGAGATGTGGCGGATGGTGGCCTGACCGGCAAGCAAAGCCAGTGCTTTGCCCCTGTGGATGGCCATCTGTACGGCCTTCGATGAATCCATCCCGGGATCCGAGATGCCTATAAAGAAGGAGGAAGCCTCGGTGTGGAGAGCAGGATCAAAGAACCATGCCGGCAGCTCTTCCGGCACAAGGTAGTACTGATGCCAGCTGGCCCCGTCACTTCTGCCCGTTTCCCTGTTCATGATTTGAAGGAAACGCCCATAGTCGTTGTCCAGCTGCCTGTGTTCCTGTTGGTGCTGTGCACGGACTACCGTGGCCAGGGCCAAGAGGCCGGTGAACAGTAATATTTTAGAGAATTGCCACATGGACACTGCATTATAATTTGGCCGGCTGCCCTATAAGACAGCGCTGGTTATCTTTCTGGCAGGTAGCCGCATGGTCATACACAGCAAAGATTGTGCCGGGGCGGTGCCTGAACACTAAAAACCGGCCCTCAGGGCCACCATAAAATTCCTGCCTTTCCCTGCAATACCGGAAGAATAGGGACGGTATCGCACATCCAGTATGTTTTCCACACCCGCCTGGATTTTTAAATATTCATTGATCCGGTAGGATCCCTTCAGGTTGAGGGTCCACCAGGCCGGAGAGTAAGGATCTCCCTGGCTGTTGAGGGCATACATATGTGTCTTCGATTGCTCACTGGGTGAGAGCCGGCTGTTGGGAATCTCACCGTTGTATTTGGCGTAAAGAGCCAGACGCCAGGGAGCTTCTTTGTATTCGACTTCTGTCTGTCCAAAAGTGGGTGCCACGTGCCTCAACGGTGTGCCCTCGCCATCTTCGCCACGGGTGAAGGTAAGCTGGGTGGTTATGTTCAGCCCGGCGGCGGGCTGCCAGAGGGCGTCCACACTCAGCCCATAAATATTTGCACGCTGGGCATTGACCACTTTATGGACCTGGCTCAGCACCCCGTCGTAGTGGATCGAGTCCCTGCCATTGAAGGTGGCCTCCCGGCGTACCATGGCATCGCGCAGCCAGGTGTGAAAACCGGTAACCTCCACGCGGGCTGAAGTGCCGAATTGTTTCTTTACAGCCAGGTCCAGGTTGTATGCATATTCGGGCTTAAGATTTTCATTGGGCATGACCACGCTCTCCGGCTCCGAATCAAACACCTTGGCCATATCATCAATATTGGGTGCGTGGAAGCCCGAGGAAGCATTCAGGTTGAACTGCCAATCGCCGCCCGGCCGGTACACCATGCCCAGCGACCCGTTGAAGGCACCTGTGCTAAGGCTCATATGGTCGAAAGGAAAATTGTAATACGAAGCGGTGGTGTCGAGCCCCGAATAGATGTCGAAATGGTTGTAGCGGATGCCGGTGATCATGGTCCAGTGATCGCCCATGTTGTTCTTGTAGCTCAGGTAAGCTGCCAGGGTATTGTAATCGTTGTCGCCATTGGGATAACGGGTTTGGGTGGGCAGGCTTTCACCGGTGCGTATGTTCTCCCTGCTGGCAGTGGAATTCAGAGAGTTGTGCACATACTGGAAGCCATAATAGAGCAGGTCATCGCCCACCTCCTTATCAAAATCCAGGTTCATCGACCATGCCTTCACCTGTTCGGTCCGGTGCCTCAGCCACTCATCGCGGTACCCGCGGTCATGGCGGCTTTCCTCGTAATTCTGCATGGCAAGGGTGAACTGCATGTTGCTGAAAAATGCCGTGGAACGGTTCCACTGGCCATTCAGGGCATGCATCGACCATCTTTGGGGTCCGTAATACCAGGTGGCATTCTTCAAACGGCCACCGCTTTTTTGGATGAGACGGTCGTAGCGGGGTATATCCGATGTGGTGGAGAAATGGTACCCGTAGCTCAGGTTGAAATGGCTGCCAGGTCTGTAACGCACTTTCTGCATGAGGTTGACCTGGTTGTAACCAGAGGGGACCTGCTCGTTGGGATGGGGATTGTCAACGATGGAATCCCTTCCGTCCATGCGCCTGACATAGTGTTCGCGCTGGTAACCGGGGTGCTTGCGGCTGCCCATCCACTGATGGTCGTAGTCGCTGTAGGTGATGCTCGTCAGAAGACCCCAGTCCCGGCGTCCATAGTTGTAATCGATATGCCCTGTCACCTCGTTGTTGGCCGAGGCATACCGGGCCAGTGCATTGGCTTGGTGGTTGGCTTCATCGGAGGTCGACAGTCTCACACTTTTGGTATGGAAGTCCATCACACCGCCCAGGGCGTCGGAGCCATAGGTGACCGAGCCCGGTCCAAAGATCACCTCCGAATTTTCTACGGCATGGGGGTCCAGGTTGATCACGTTCTGCAGGTTGCCGCTGCGATAAATGGCGTTGTTCATGCGAACCCCGTCCACGACCAGCAGGACCGAGTTGGTTGCAAAACCCCGGATCATAGGACTTCCCCCTCCCAGCTGGCTTTTCTGAATGAACACCTCGTTGGAGGTACCCAACAGGTCGGCCGCTGTTTGCGGGTTCTGAAAATCCACCTCTTGCTTCTGGATGGTGGTGATCTTATTGGGGACCTCTTCTTTGTTTTGTTCCCACCGATAGGCCGAGACCACGAAGCCTTCAAGCTTGATCACCCTTTTTTCCAGGGGCATGGAATAATCCAGCTTTTTCAGCTCCTGCAGGGTTCTGACCACGGGCTTATAGGTGGGATGCTGGAAATAAATGGAATCATCTTGGCTGAAAGCATCCAGGCTGGCCATGCCCTGTGCATCGGTTATTGAAGAGCGGGTATGGTTGCTGTTGTAAAGCGCCACGTTTTCAATGGGTTCCAGGGTCTTTGCATCAAAAACCTCCAGTTCCTGTGAAAACATCGCATGGCCTGTCAATAATAAACTTGCAAGCAGAATCCCTATCCTTGAATAAATGTGCATATCTTTCAGCATTTATTTATGAATTTCAACACCAGTTCTCATTATATTTGTGCAGGTGCAAATTTAGATGAACAAATTGAAACAAGGATTAATCACCTGCTGAATCTTTGTCTTTACCACGGAATCGTCGACAATATGAGAAAAAACCTTGCCATCATAGCTGCCGCAGTTATATTAGCCGGAGTGGGCATTTTTATATACCTGCAAAAACAACAGGTTCCCGATTACAACATATCCAGGCTCGTATCCCGCGAAGCCGCCTTTTTTATTGAAGTGAACGATCCCGTGGAATTTCTGGAAAAATGGACCCACGACAACCAGATGTGGGAGGAGCTTAGCGGCATGGAAGCGCTGCAGCCCTTCAGCAGCCGGGTAAACCTGTTGGATTCGCTGATGAAGCAGGACCGCGGACTGAAAAAATCCCTGGAGGATAAGAAACTCATCATCAGCGCAGAAAAACAGGGTAAGGAACGCATGGTTTTCACCTTCATCCTCAATCCGGACAGCCGGAGCGAGAGAGGACATATAGAAGGGTACCTGGAAAAATGGGGAAGTACGAACAACCACCAACTAAAAAGCAGGACATACAACAAAACAAAACTCCACACCATCTACCAGGGCGACGAACCCCGACTCTCCTGGGCTGTGGTCAACGGGATACTGGTGGGCAGTCCATCACGATTGCTTGTAGAACAGGCCATCCGACAGTCCAAGATAGAAAACCCGGTCACTACATCTTCCGGTTTTAAAAAGATACGGGAGACTGCCGGGAAAAACGTAGTAGCCAATGTGTTCATCAACTTCCAGCACCTGCCCCAGTTGCTGGCCCTGCCCCTGGACAGCCGGTTCGGAGATTATGTAAAAAAGCTGGGCAACCTGGGGAGCTGGGCAGCACTTGACATGAACATCAAACCCGATGCCTTGCTGCTGAACGGATTTTCCCTGGAAGAACCCGAAAAAACAGAAATCCTGGATTTGTTTGTCGGCCAGGAGCCGGTAAACATGGAGATGGAAAGCATCCTGCCCTCCAACACCTCCACTTTCATCTCCCTGGGCATTGGAAACATAAAAGAATACCACAACAGCCTGCTTGAGCTTTACCGCCAAAGCAATACAATCAATGCCTACCACCAGTGGCGGTCACAGGTCACCAACCAGTATGGCTTCGATCCCCGGAAGACCTTTCACAACCTGCTACATGAAGAAGTAGGCGTGGCTTTTTTAAGTGCCAATGTTCCGGATCCCAGGAAAAGGGCCTTCATCGTCCTTAAGACCAGGGGCAAAAGGCAGGCCCGCTCTGCCCTGGTCGACATAAGCCGCCAGGCCACAGCCAGGGCAGGCAAAAAGCCCCACCAGACACAGCTGAAGATTGATGAAGAAACCACCTACCCCATATACAAACTGCCGGTGCAGGGGATATTCTCCAAACTTTTCGGCAGCCTGTTCAGTGGCTTCAGCAACGACTATTTCACCCTGCTCGACAATTACGTGGTATTCGGCAACTCCCCCCAGATGCTGAAAGAATTCATCTATTCCAATATCCTGAACAAAACGCTGAACCACAGCCCCAACTACGAAAAATTTGCAGAATACCTCTCCGATCAGTCCAACTTCCACTTCTACAGCAACCTCTACCGCTCACCCCACCTGATTGCCCATTACCTGAACAGTGACCTGAAAGAAGGCATCGACAAAAACCTGAGCCACTTCAGAAAATTTCAGGCACTGGCTTATCAGTTCATGGGAAGCGGAGAGATGTGCTACAACAATCTTTTTATCAAGTACATCCCCAGGGTCCGGGAAGAGCCCAAAACAGTATGGGAGACACACCTGGATACGGCCATCGACTTCAAACCCGCACTGGTCACCAACCATTATACCGACGAGAATGAAATTTTCGTCCAGGATCTGAACAACAAAATCTATTTGATCAACAATGTGGGCAGGATTCTATGGAAGAAGCAGCTGGATGAAGAGATTATGGGCGGGGTGCACCAAATCGACTATTACAAGAACGGCAAGCTGCAGTTGCTTTTCAACACCCGCCACAAAATGCATTTGATTGACCGCAACGGCAACTATGTAGAACGCTACCCGGTCAGCTTGCCCTCTCCCGCCACTGCTCCCATGGCTGTCTTCGATTATGAAAACAACCGGGAGTATCGCTTCTTTGTCCCCTGTGAAAACAAGAAGATATACGACTTTTATAAGGACGGCGACATTGTTCCCGGGTGGGAATTCGGACAAACCGACACCAGGGTCACCAGCAGGTTGCAACACTTCCGGGTCGATACCAGGGATTACATAGTATTTGCCGACCGCTACCGCATATATATCCTGAACCGGCGGGGACAGATCCGGATCGAACCCGAGGAGCAGTTTGCCCGCTCAAAGAACAACCTTTTCACCCTGGAGCCCCAAACATCAAAGAATCCTCCCAGGCTGACAACCACCGACAGAAATGGTGCTGTACGCTTTGTGCATCTCGACGGCAGGGTCACCACCAGGGAAGTAGGGTCCTATTCTGAAGACCACCATTTTGATTATCAGGATATAGACAGCGACGGGTTCAAGGATTTCATATTCCTGGATGACAACACCCTGGAGGTCATCAGCCAGGACGGCCAGGAAATATTCACCCGTCAGCCCGAAGCAACGATCACCGAGCCCCCCATTCATTTCTATTTCTCCTACCAGGACAGGAAGATAGGTCTGGTATCGGACCAACAAAACCAAATATTCCTTTACAATTCAGACGGTGCTCTTTATGAAGGGTTTCCCCTGAACGGAAGCACCCCTTTCACCATTGGTTATCTTGAAGACGCAGGTGGGGATTTTCACCTGATAGTTGGAAATAAATACAACTTTTTATACAATTACAACGTAACAGGCAAATAAACGTCTGAAGAACAAGAATCCCAAACTGTTACTTAACTCCCTTTATATGAATGCTTTAACATACCCTGCGAAAAGATATCTTTTCCCCTGGATGATGGTGGTATTACTTGGTATGATGGGATGTGTGGAAGACAAATTTAACATGGACAAGCTTTCCACCGACATGGAGGTTTCTCCATCCTTTTCCGCCCCCCTGGCCAGAGGTTCTCTCTCTCTGGACGACCTGGTAAGCGATGAAAGCGGAAACCTGGTTTACGACTCATCCGATGCACAGGGTCCCTTCTTTAAATTTGTATACCGCGAAGACAGCATTTTCTCCTACGGAGGCAACGATTTCTTTGGTGTCAACGAATCCGGAAGCGACGGATACACCCTGGGCAACATCAGCCTCGACCCTTTTGGACCGGTCAGCGACACGGTCACCCTTCGGCAAATTGTTCTCCACGCCAGCAGCCGCCAGACAGAGGCGCAGGCCATAGAAAGCGCGGATGGCAGCGACATCATCTTCCCTGCGATCAGCGAATCCGATCCAATGGACATCAGCGGGAAATATAAGTCAAATACCATTGACAATTTCCGTGTAGCCCACATTCAAAGCGGGGAAATCGATCTTACCCTGACCAATAAACTGCCTGTGGAGGTGAACGTTGAATTCACCCTGGGAACACAAATTTTAGACCAATCGGGCAGTTTTGTTGAAAAGGACCGGGTCCTTCAAACCGTACAGTTTTCCGGTCTGGCAGCCAACACCGACATGACCAAAACCATAGACCTTTCCGGAGAAGAAATTGGCGCCATCCTATACATCAGCAATCTAAAGCTTAGCACACCCGGCAGCAGCTCACAGGTGACCATCAACCTGGACGGGCAGAACCTCAACATGGAAGCCCGCTCCAGCGAGCTGGTCATCTCCAGGGGTGAGGTGGCCATAAAAGACCAGACACTGAACAACCAGACCACCAAAGTGGCGACGGGATATAGTGGCGACAGGCGACTGGACACGGTTAGGCTGCAGGGAGGCACCATCAGCTATACCATAGAGAACCTGACAGAGCTGTCAGCCAGCCTGGAGTTGGTTTTTCCCGAATCCACCGATCTGACCACCGGCAATCCCCTGACTGTCAACCAGGCCATCGACCCGCAAACAACCACCACCAGCCAGGTGAACCTGGCCAACACCCGCACCGTCCTAAACGGGGCCGACTCCATACCCATACAGTACAACCTGCAGTTGGAGCCTACCCAGGACTTTGTAGCCTTCGACGCCCACGACCAGTTGTCTTTCGATTATACCATCGATGTGAACAGCGAAGATGCCGAATACATCAGCGGCTTCTTTGGCCAGGAAACCATCAGTCTTCCACAGGAAGAGATTGAAACAGGCTTTGAACTGTTCAACACCCTGGAGGGTGGTTTTACGCTGACCGACCCCAGCATACGGCTGTTCTATGAAAGCAGCAT
>CAJXLE010000025.1 GCA_913055895.1 uncultured Bacteroidota bacterium
ACCACGGCGAGCTGTTGGAAGGCCTTGAGAGAATCGATCCTGGTCAACTGATTGATGCCCGTCAGTGTTTTTGGGATGAAGAGAAGATACGGGCTATGACATGGCCCGATGTGACAGGCGATCGGGTGTTTGGGTATATGACACGCCTGGAGATGGCCGATTTTATGGACCCCGGTGAAAAGGAGAAAGCCGTTGGCCGTTTAAAAAAGTCCGGCCACGGTCTGAGCCTTGTCTATGGATACGGAGCCATATTGCTTGAAGAAAAGCCCGATATACTGATCTGGGCAGATATGGCCAGGTGGGAGATTCAGGGCAGGATGCGGCGCAACGAAGTATCCAACCTGGGTGTTGTAAATGCAAACGACGCTTTTTCTGAACAGTATAAGAGGGGTTTTTTTGTGGACTGGCGGGTTTGCGACAGGCTTAAGCGCAGCCGTTACGAACAGATCGACTTTCTCCTGGACACCAACCAGGCAGGTTATCCCAAGATGATTGACGGCGACACCTTTCGCGAAGGATTGAGGATAACCGCGCACAGACCTTTTAGGGTGGTTCCCTTTTTTGACCCGGGCCCCTGGGGTGGGCAGTGGATGAAATATGTGGTGGACCTCGACAAGGAAGCCCATAATTTTGCCTGGTGTTTCGACTGCGTTCCCGAAGAAAACAGCCTGCACTTCCGGATAGAAGATGAAACGGTGGAGATCCCCTCTGTTAACCTGGTATTCTATCAGTCGCAACAGTTGTTGGGAGAAAGGGTAGAAGCACGCTTTGGTAAAGAATTTCCCATTCGTTTTGATTTTTTGGACACCATGGACGGGGGCAACCTGAGTTTCCAGGTTCATCCCAGTACCGATTACATACAAGAGCACTTCGGCATGCATTATACGCAGGATGAGAGTTATTATTTACTGGATGCCGCCGATGACGGTACGGTTTTCCTGGGCCTGAAAGAAGGGATCGATCCCGAAAGCATGAAAAAAGAGCTGAGGGATGCCGATCATAACGGCGTTTCTTTTGATGTGGAAAAATATGTCAATCGTTTCCCTGCCAAAAAGCATGACCATTTTTTGATACCGGCAGGTACGGTGCACTGCTCAGGTAAGAACAGCATGGTCCTGGAGATAAGCTCCACGCCTTACATATTTACCTTTAAGATGTACGACTGGGGGCGGCTTGGACTCGACGGCCAACCCCGGCCCATCAATGTAGAGAGGGGGATATGCAATATCCGCTGGGATCGTGATACCCCTTATGTCAAAGAGGGACTGATCAACAAAGTGGACCTCATTGACGAAGGCGACGGATGGAGGGCCGAGCGCACAGGCCTTCACCCCAACGAGCCTATTGAAACCCATCGCCACTGGTTCAGCAAAGCCGTCCCCCATCAAACCCATGGCAGTGTCAATGTGCTCAACCTTGTTAAGGGAAGGGAAGCCATCGTTGAAAGTCCCGATGACCAGTTTGCACCCTTTGTGGTGCACTATGCCGAAACATTCATCGTGCCCGAGGCGGTAAAGCGTTATATTATACGACCTTATGGCGAGGGCGAGGGACAGCAGCTCGCCACCATAAAGGCCTTTATAAGAAAATAGATCCTATTTGTGATCAATTGTTCATTGTACAAAAACAACAGACAGCCATGTTAAAGCATATCTATCTGCTCGGCCTGCTCATCTTGCTTCAGGCCTTTACAGCAACCCCAGGACATGCATCCTCTTCGGATGATAAGGATGAACCTCAAAAAACACCCGTCGACTTTGTCGATCCCATCCTGGGCAGCCAGGATTCACGTTGGATGCTTTTCCCCGGAGTAAGCATGCCTTCAGGGATGGTTAAGTTGAGCCCCGACAACCAGGACAGGGGGTGGAAAGCAGGGTACGACTACACCATCAACAACATAGCTGGTTTCAGCCACATCCATTCATGGACCATGGCAGGTGTGCTCATGCAACCTGTCACCGGTGAACTTCAAATCAAGCCGGGCACAGAGAAGGAGCCCTGGCGGGGTTACCGCTCCCGCTTTAGTCACGACAGGGAGCAAGCTTCACCAGGCCATTATTCGGTATACCTGGACGATTATGATGTGAAGGCCGAACTCTCCTCCACCAAAAGAGTGGGTTACCATCGCTATACCTTCCCGGAGGCTTTCCGGGCCAAAGTGCTGATCGATTTGGTGATCGACTCGGAATATGGCTATGAACTGTCCAACGGCAGGGCCTGGAAGGTATCCGACCAGGAGATAGCCGGGTGGACCTACCAGACCAGCCTGCGCAATGCCTACTACAACGACTACCAGCTGCATTTTGTCGTTCGCTTCAACAAGCCTTTCAATACTTTCAACGGATGGGTCAAGGAAAACATCAAAAGAAACGTGGAAGAGATCTCGGCAGGATGGGGACACAAAGATTTTGGCCTGTTCGTGGAATTTAATACCGAAAAAGATGAAAAGGTCAAAGCCCAGGTAGGCATCTCTCTCGTTAGCGTAGAGCAGGCCCGTCTTAACCTTGAAAAAGAAACCCAGCCTTTTGGATGGGATTTTGATGCGGTGGTCCAACACAACCAGGATACCTGGAACGACCTGTTGAGCCGTATTGAGGTAGAGACAGACGTGAAATCGGACAAAACAAAATTTTACACCAATTTGTACCGTGCTTATTCCGCCCGGACTGTCTGGAGCGACGTTAACGGCAAATACCGGGATATGTACGAGAATGTACAACAGGTGCCCGACCCACAGTCACCTGTCTATGGCTCAGATGCTTTCTGGAACACTTTCTGGAACCTCAACAGCTTATGGAACCTTCTCACTCCCGATTACAGCGCCAAGTGGGTGCGCTCGCTGCTGGAAATCTACGACAAAGGAGGCTGGCTTCCTAAGGGTCCCACAGGAATTGAATACTCAGGTATCATGGTGGCCTCCCATTCCATACCTTTCATAGTCTCGGCCTACCAGGCTGGTATTCGTGATTTCGATGTGGATAAAGCCCTGGAAGCTATGATCCACCAGCAGACCACCCCCGGTCTTCGCCATGAAGGAGGGGGATTTGCAGGCAACCGCAACCTGGAGGAATATATGGAGCTGGGCTATGTGCCCAATGAGGAAGGCCCGGTGTCCAACACCCTGGAGTACGCTTTCGACGATTGGTGTGTGAGTGAGTTTGCCGATGCCCTGGGAGAAGAAGATGTCCGGCAACGTTTTGAAAAACGGGCCCGCAACTTCGAAAATGTCTTCGATCCGTCGGTTAAATATGTCAGGATGAAAAAGAGCAACGGGGAATGGGTGCAGCCATTCGACTCGCTGTGTTGTAGTACTTTTAGGGGGTCAGGGTATGTCGAGGGCAATGCCTGGCAGTATACCTGGTTTGTCCCCCACGACGTGTCCTGGATCGTTGATTTTCTCGGAAAGGAAACATTCAACGACCGGCTGGTAAGGGGCTTTAAAAAATCGAAGCCCTGGAAATTCAGCGCCGAGCGGGTGAATTACGACCAAAGCCTGCACTCTATGGGCGTGTTGCCTATCAACCACGGCAACCAGCCCAACATGCAGGCGGCATACCTTTTTAACTATTCCGGTAAGCCCTGGCTTACACAAAAATGGGCCCGCTCCATCATGGAAGAATACTACGGCCTTGGTCCGGAGACAGGTTGGCCGGGAGATGAGGACCAGGGCCAGATGGGTGCCTGGTTTGTCAACAGCTCGATGGGCCTGTTCCAGATGAAAGGCGGCGCCAGCACCGAACCTGTTTGGGAGATCGGCAGCCCCCTTTTCGACAGGGTCACCATCCATCTCGACAAGGGTTATTACAGCGGTGAAAAATTTGTAATAGAAACCGTCAACAATTCAAAGGAGAACATATACATCAGGAAAGCCTTTCTGAACGGTGAAAAACTCGAGAAACCCTGGATCTATCATGAGGATATCGTCGGCGGGGGCAGGCTCAAACTGATCATGAGCGACAAGCCCAACAAAGATTGGGGCAGCTCTCTGGAAGATGCTCCTCCGGCCATGTCAGATAAGAAGAACCCATAAAGGCCAATACAGTTATGAATATCAAAAGTTTATGTGGCACCCCTTCACAAACCCTGACCACAAGGGTTATCCTAAGCATAGTGATTATTGTCTTGATGGCTGCATGCGAAAGACAGTCCGATCAACAGGTGGTGAGGGATGAACATTTTAACAGCCTTTTCCATCTCGACTCAGGAGGGGTGACCGGTGCCGACGGGACCATTTCCATCGCCCTGCCCGATGGCAGGTCGGTGTTTATGATGGGCGATTCTTTCCTGGGAAAGGTGGAAAACAACCGCAGGGATCCCAACACCCATATGATGAACAATTCATTCATCGTGGTCAATGACGATCAAACGGATACCCGCGCCCTCTACCAGGGAACTTATGATCAGCCCCGCTCTTTTCTCGTCCCGCCCGACAGCACCAAAGCAGAGTGGTACTGGCCCGGTCATGGATTTGCCCGGGACAGTGTGATCCACCTTTTCATGTCGGAGTTCTGGAAACCCCGTGAAGGACAGTGGGGGTTTGAATTTCTGGGTACCGATTACCTGCGTTTGTCTTATCCAGGCTTTGAAGTTTTAAGCCGGGAGGATTTTTCTTTTACCAATATCAACCAGGTGCACTGGGGCCACGCCGTTGTTGATGACGGCGATTATGTTTACATCTATGGCAGCCGGGTTGAGGAAAAGGATCAGATCATGTCGGAGGCATCTGCCCATGTCATGCGGGCCCAAATAAAGCAAAATGGCGCTCTTGGGGATTTTATGTTTTTCAATGGCAGCCGGTGGGTGGAAGATCCCAAACAAACACGACCCATGAAAGGCATTGGTGCTTCGGTTTCCGAACAGTTCAGCGTTTTTCAATACAAGGATCAGTATGTGCTTTTGACCCAGCAGCGGGGGATGCAAAATGGGAAAATATTTACTTATGTCTCCCGCAAGCCCACCGGGCCATGGGGCAACGAGACAATGATCCATGAAACCACCGAACAGAAGAAGGATTCAACGATGTTCACCTACAACGCCATGGCCCACCCCCAGTATATAAAAGACGGCCGGCTGCTGGTGTGCTACAACCTCAACTCACTTCATCCACCCGATATCATGAAGGATGTAAGAAAATACCGTCCCCGGTTTTTGAGGGTGCCCATGGAGATGATCCTGGAGTAGCCTCCCTCGCCAGGGGTTGATGCTGGTGGTGCAATTGGCAATGGAAAACGGGAAAAATGGTTATGAAAAGCGTTTTACTGATCATCATATGGACGGGGTTCTTTCTTTCCTCACTCTTTGGCCAGCAATACGAGGTCACGGTCGATTCGGCCTTTAAGGCCCGTTTTGATCAGGTGGAAGGTGGCTGGCTTTGTGCCGATGCCAGCTATTCACTTCATTTGCCGGATGGACGAACATTATGGCTGTATGGAGATACTTTTATCGGTGAGAAGGATTACCAGGGCGGCATCCTGCCCGGCTATCATTTTATCAGAAATTCAGCCATAGTTGATCAGGGTGGCACCTTGCAAACACTTTATAGCGGAACACCTTCCAGTCCCAAAGCTTTTATCCCCACCGGGGATAGTACCTGGTACTGGCCTGAACACGGGATGGTAGAGAACGATACCATTAAACTGTTTATGGGGCGCTTTAAAAGTGTGGATCGTGGTACGCCCGGCTTTAATTTTGGTTTTGTGGGCATCGACGTGGTGTGGCTTTCTCCCGAAAATTTTGGGGTGATAGGAAGCCGCCACCTGGGGTATACCGATTCCAGCGGGGTGCGTTACGGCAACCAGGTCCTCCGGCATGATGGATATGCCTATATTTATGGCCGCAAAGATGAAAACATAGAGGGGGTGACCTTCAAAATGCCACATGTGGCAAGGGTTGAAGGTAATCTCAGCAATCCCTGGCAGTTTTATAACGGCAATGAATGGGTGAATGATCCGGCAAAATCACAGCGCATATCCGACAGGGCCGTTACCGAACAATATGCGGTCTTTAAGCGGGACAAGCGGTTCTACCTGCTCACCCATGAAGCGTTCCTGGGAAAAAATATTTACCTGGTTCCCGGCAATGCGCCGGAAGGTCGGTTCAACAACCTACAGCAGCAGGTCATCTATACAACCCCTGAAACATACAACACCTACAACACATGGATCCATCCGCAGTTCACCGATGACGGGGAATATCTGTTGTCTTACAATGTGAACGGCGGGTTTTCCGATATAGTAGATAACACAAACCTTTATCGTCCGCGTTTTCTGCGGCTGGATTTCACACCGGATACCGCCACCACCCTGGACAAGCCATCGTCCGGTCTGGAAGCCAGCGTGTTTCCAAACCCGGCATCCGCAGTTGTAAACATTAGGGTGGAGGAGGACCACAGGTGCGTGGCTGCTCTCTACGATAACAACGGAAGGTTGGTTGCCCGGGAAAAATTTACCGGCAGTACTTCCATCCTGGTAAGCGGATATCCGGCTGGTGTCTACCACCTCCGTTTGCGTGCGGACAAGCAAATGCATCGTCAAAACATTATAATCCGATAGCTTTATGAATGAAGGAAAGTCCATACTTAAAACCACCGTTCCTGTCCTGGTAACCTTTTTCGTGATGGGTTTTGTCGATATTGTGGGAACTACGGTGGCTTACGTCAAGCATGATTTTAATCTCTCTCAGAGTGTTGCTCAACTGTTGCCGATGATGGTGTTTATCTGGTTTGCCCTGCTCAGTGTTCCGGTAGGTATCATGCAGGACAGAAAGGGAAAAAGAAAAACCCTGACACTGGGTATTGTGGTTACTTTTGTGGCCATGTTGCTGCCTCTTCTGGCATACTCCTACGGAGTGATTCTTTTTTCTTTCCTGTTGATCGGCATTGGAAACACCATCATCCAGGTTTCGGCCAATCCCCTGCTTCACGATGTATCCAGCAAGAAAAATTTCTCCAGCAACATGAGCCTCTCCCAGTTGGTCAAAGCGGTTTCCTCCATGTTGGGACCCATTATCACCGCCGAACTGGCAAAACTTACCGGCGACTGGAAGAACATTTTCCTGGCCTATGCCATCACCTCGGTGATTACAGCCATATGGCTTTATTCGGTGGATATCGAGGAGACCCGTTCCGAGAACAAGGCGGCTACCTTTCGCTCTAGCCTGGGGCTGCTGAAGGACCGCTTCATATTGTTGATGGTGATCGGTATATTTGCCATCGTGGGTGCTGATGTAGGTATGAATACCGGCATCCCCAATTACCTGGGTTCACGCTTTAACCTGGATGTTGCCGCCGCCACCCAGGGCATTTCCATATATTTTGCGGCCCTGATCGTGGGCCGGTTCCTGGGTACCGTCCTGCTCCGCTTCATGCGCAGCCAAAAATTTTACCTGCTGATTGTGATCATGAACCTGGCAGGTTTGTTTGGAATGATCTTCGCGCCCGGACCCATGTTTGCACGGGTGATGATTTTCATTGCAGGGGTGGGCTCAGCCAACATATTTCCCGTTATATTTTCCTTTGCCGTGGAATACTGGCCTGAAAGGTCGAATGAGATATCCGGTTTGATGATCATGGCTGTGGCAGGAGGTGCAGTGATGCCTTTCCTGATGGGAGTGACAAGCGACCTGTGGGGGGCTACGGCAAGCCTTTTCATCCTGGTGGCCTGTATAGCGTATTTTCTTTTTATCTCAAAGGTTGTGCTCAACATCAAATATGAGGATTGAAGAAGCTGTTTTTCAAGGATACATTGAATGAAACGCTCCCTTTTTGTCGGGATAAATTATACAAAGCCAAATTATTATAAAGATGTGTTAGGGGTATAGCTTTATGATGTTAGATAAATTGATTCGAAAGGCCGTTTTGATGCTGGCCGCCGGTGCTGTTTTTGCCATGATATCGTGCCAGGATGCACGTCAAAAGTCGTCGGAAGAAACTCCTGCCGAAAAGCCCAACATCGTGGTGATCATGACCGATGACCATGCCATACAGGCCATCAGCAGCTATGGCAGTGAACTGGTAGAGACACCCCACCTCGATGAATTGGCCGATGAAGGGATGCTCTTTAACCAGGCTACTGTCACCAACTCCATCTGTGCTCCCAGCCGGGCCGTGCTGCTGACTGGTAAATATTCTCACTTGAATGGTGTGGCAACCAACAAGGCACGGTTCGACTCCTCGCAGATGACCTTTCCTAAAGTGCTGCAGGATGGAGGGTATCAAACGGCCATCATAGGTAAATGGCACCTGAAAAGCCAGCCCACAGGCTTTGATCATTGGAACATACTTCCCGGCCAGGGTCATTATTACAACCCCGATTTTATAAAAGAAGGAAAGGATACCTCCTATCAGGGCTATGTAACCAACATCATAACGCGTCTTTCAAAAAAGTGGATAAAAAGCAGGGAGTCTGAAAAGCCATTCATGCTCATGATGCATCATAAGGCGCCTCACCGCAACTGGATGCCGGCCCTTTCCTTGCTCGAGAGTTTTGAGAAGCGTAAATTCCCGGTTCCCGAAACATTTTACGACAGCTATGAAGGCAGGCCCCACCTTGAAAACCAGAAACTCACCGTGGCCCGCCACCTGGATTATCAGTACGATTTGAAGATGCCCTGCGACACCTGCCCGGTGGCCCCGATCAATAGCTGGGCTCCCTATTACTACAACCTGGCTATGGAACGTATGACGAAAGATCAGAAAGAACGATGGTTTGACGGTTATGAGGATGATATCGAGGCTTTCAGGGATACAACGCTGGATGGCCGCGCCCTGGCCGAATGGAAATACCAACGGTACATGGAGGATTACCTTCGCTGCATCGTGTCGGTAGATAAAAGCATCGGCCGGCTGATGGATTACCTGGAGTCGGCCGGTTTGGATGAGAACACCCTGGTGGTGTATACTTCCGATCAGGGTTTCTTCCTGGGGGAACACGGACTATTCGACAAACGCTACATGTATGAGGAGTCTTTTCGAACGCCCCTGATCATGAAGTACCCCGGGGTGATACCCTCCGGAGACAAAAGCAACCAACTGGTTCAAAATCTTGATCTTGCCCCCACACTGCTTGACTTTGCCGGTGTTAATATCCCGGGATCCATGCAGGGCCGTTCCATGAGGCCCCTATTAACCGGTAGTGGGGAAAATAGTTGGCGGGATGCCGTATACTATCATTTTTCAGAGAAAGGGTGGGGTGTGGCTTCCCATTATGGTATAAGAACCCAGCGGTATAAGCTGATACACTTCTACGATCCGGTTGACCAGTGGGAGCTCTACGACCTGAAGCAGGATCCCCTGGAGATGAACAACCTGTATGATCAGCCGGCTTACCAGGCTAAAATAAAGCATTTGAAAAAAAGGTTGAAAGAACTGCAGGAAAAATACAGGGATCCCATCATCAAATAAGCGGGTCAGTAATGGGAACCCGAAAAAAAGCCCCGCCGAACATGTTCGGCGGGGCTTTTTGGCTGACCCACCAGGGCTCGAACCTGGACTCTTCAGGACCAAAACCTGACGTGTTGCCAGTTACACCATGGGTCAGTGCAGGGTGTTGCCTTAATAGGCTTTGCAAATATAAAAAAAATATCTTTCCGTCAAATAATTTTATATGGTATTGTAAAAATTTTTGTTCTGCTGCTTTGCTCCTGCTTGTGGCATGAACAGTGTCATGCCGGCTTTTTATGTATGGTCTGCGGTGGCTTTTTTTCCCCGGTACAGCCGGAGCTGCTTGTCACCCATCTGCCATACTTTTCCACCCATCTCGAATTCCCACATGTTTTCCCGGTTGTCGGCATCATCCAGGTATTCTTCGGCTTCCTCCGGGATGGCTATCCGGCCGCCCTCGGGAACCATTACATAGACTTTCATCTGCTGGAAGCGGTAAGGCCTGCTGTACGGAATGCTAAAGACATCGCCCAGGGTCAGGGTACTGTCATTCATCTGCCAGGTGTATTCCATTGCATCAGCCAGCTTTGCAGCATGGCGCTGGCTGCTGCCCCTTGACGAACGGTAGATCTTCAGGCGGAAATCGCTGCCGGGACTTTTCACAATGTTCAACTCAGGAGAGATATAAAGGTTGCCTTCGGCATCTGTTCCTTTGATCTGATCATAAGCATCATCGAAAGATAATTCTCCCGAGGTATACACCCGCTCCTTCACATCGTTTACCCGGAGGTTCAATGTTTGTACACTTTGCATGTTGAGTGTGGTTTCACTGGTGGTGTGTGTCCGGGCGGTGAATTCATGAACCTGCCAGGCAGCCATACCCCCTGTAGCCAGAAGGGCCGCTATCCATACAATCAGTCCGGAAAGCAATATGTTTTGATCATTGGCCCGAAAGCCCGTAAGCAGCTTCACACCCGCATAAAACAGTAAGAGGATGGGGATCACCACCAGCACAGCCAGGCTGACCGTGAGCACCACCAGGGCTGTTGGATCAAGGATGGAGTGGAGCATGAACCACAGAGCAGTGCCGTGGTCGCTGAAGATGCCCATGAAACCGGGGATGCCATGGATGAAGGGTACTCCCAGCATGCCCAGTATAACCACCACGCCCCCGGTGATCAGGCCAACCCCGATCAGGATGAGCAGTACCTGTACCGCCACCTTCAGGATGCGCCCCAGGACAACAAATATTTCATTCAGCCCCTTGGTGATGTTTTTATATGGCTCCGAATGGCGGTACCTTCTGAAATTGCCCCTGACCTCTTCGTATTCGTTTTTAACACGCCTTTCTATGTCGTTGACGGTGACCCGCTCCCCCCGCATCTCAAGCTTTTGGTCGTAAGTGCCTGCCTTGGGAATGATAAGCCACAGCAACAGGTATACCACCACAATAAAGCCATAGCCAAGTACCAGCAACACAAACAGCAGCCTGATCCATACCGGGTCAACATTGAGGTAGGCTCCAATGCCGGATGCCACGCCACCCAGGATGGCATCATCCGGATCGCGGTAGAGTTTTCTGCGTCTCTCTCCGGGAGATCCGGCACCTGAAGGTTCTTCCTCCATGAAATCCTGGGGTTCACCAAGTTTCCGGGTGACCTCCTCTACATCTTCGTCGCTGATCACCTGCTTGTGGTCGGTCAGCTTATCCTGGAAAAGTTCGGCCATCCGCATTTCGATGTCGCTGATGATCTCATCGCCCCCTTCCTGTCCTGCAAAGTGTTCATGAATCCGGTCGAGGTAGTCGTTTAATCGTTTATAGGCATCCTCATCAATGTGGAAGATGTTTCCGCTAAGGTTGATTTTGATTGTTTTTTTCATGACTTTATTGTTCTGTGTTTCTGTTTTGGTTGATTTGTGCTACGGCCTGCTGCAGTTCCTGCCACGATTCATCCAGCTCCCTCAGGTATTTTTTCCCTTTTTCTGTGAGGGTGTAATATTTCCGGGGAGGACCCTGGCGGGACTCTTCCCACCGGTAGCTCAGCAGGCCCGCATTTTTCTGACGCGTGAGCAGCGGGTAAAGCGTGCCCTCTACCACGATCATTTTGGCTTCCTTCAGCTCATGTATGATCTCCGAGGCATAACAGTCTTTCTTGTCAATGATCGCCAGGATACAGTATTCAAGGACACCCTTTTTCATCTGGGCTTTGGAGTTTTCTATTTTCATCGGTTGTTGTTTATTTGGTTTGTTTGCTGCATGGCAATATATACTCTTCTGGGAGATACAGCTTTTGTCAGCTTTTCTTTTTGCCTTTGAAATTGCGTTTCATATCCTCGTACTCCGAGCGGGCTTTCTTTTTGAAATCGCTGAAAGTGAAATTTTGCCCCCTCATGTCCATTTTCTGGGCCATGGTGGTGGCCTCCGGGGTGATAAGCCAAAGGACCAGGTAAATGATCAGCCCCGTGCCGAAAACCAGGAAAATCACTACGAAGAGAAGGCGGAACAGGACGGGATCGATGTTGAAATAGGACCCCAGGCCGCCGCATACTCCGCCCAGTACGCGATTGTCGGGATCCCTGTAAAGTCTTTTGTTTTGGCTCATGGTGGATTCCTTGTTTTTTGATTCATGTTGCTGTGATTCTTCAAATTCTTCCGGATCCCCGAGTATTCGGATGACCTCATCGACCTGCTGCAGGTCGACCACCTGCTTTTGTCCGGTGAGCATACCGGACAGAAGCTCGGCTACCCGGGCCTCTATTTCCTGCAGCACCTCCTGGCGCTCGTCGTCCGGAAACTTGCGGCTGACTGATTCCAGGTAGGCGCTTAATTTCTGGTAGGCATCTTCATTGATGTGAAACAACATGCCCGCCAGGTTGATGGAAACCATTTTTTTCATGGATCGGTTGTTTTGTGTTAAAAAGCTTTTTTGTCTTTTGGTAAATGATTGGTTACTTGTATTTACAAAGATATATAAAAATAATAGTATTATGCAATACATAGTACCAATATTTTTATAATATTTTGTAAAATTTTTTACTGGCTGTCCGGTCATTCTTCCTTTTTTGGTCCGGTAACCGCTCAAAATAATGCCTTTACTGTCTGGCTTTCCGGCATCCTTAATCCTGTCTTTTGTTCTGAAAGGCACGGCAGTGTTTCAAAAGGACCTGGCATCGGGCTTTTTATTTGATTCATAAGATTATTTTTTTGTCTATTTAATTGGCCTTGTGTAACTTATCCCGCCCTGGCGGGATAAGTTTCATACGGTTATCTTTTATTTAATAATTTGGCCGCATGGAACCTGCATGAAATAATCATGTCCTTGTTTTGAAGCTTCCTGGATGCAGGTTTATAAAATTCATTACCTTTGATTTGTGCATGGCAGGAAATCATCCATCCGGCAAAGGGAGATGGTTGATTTTATTGGCATAACTGCTCCTGGCCAATAAATCATCATTGTATTCTCATCAAATGACATAAAAATGAAAACGGAAGGCAACTTGCTAAAAATGGCCACCAGGCAGGGCGAACCGGTGGAATATTTTCTCAACATAGGCGACCAGCAGCTGCATGTCAATGAATGGATCGGACATCAGGTGACGCTGGAGTTTGAGCACCAGATCAACTGCATCCGGTGTGGTCGAAAAACCAACAAATCATTTTTTCAGGGCTATTGTTATCCCTGTTTTATCAAAGCCCCGGAAACCGCACCTTGTATAGTCCATCCTGAACAGTGCCAGGCCCACGAAGGACTCGACAGGGATATGGAATGGTCGAAGACCCATTGCCTGATCGACCATTATGTTTACCTGGCGGTGTCAAGTGGATTGAAAGTGGGTGTTACCCGCCACACCCAAATCCCTACGCGCTGGATCGACCAGGGTGCCCACCGGGCCATCCGTCTGGCCAGGACCCCAAACCGATACCTGGCAGGATTGGTAGAGGTCGACCTGAAACAGCACCTGGCCGATAAAACGGCCTGGCAACAGATGCTCAAGGGGCAGGTGAAGCGTGAGGTGGACCTGCTACGGGAAAAGGAGAAAGCTGCAGAGTTGCTGCGCTCCGACCTTCAGCAATATCTCATCGACGAGAACACCATCACCACCATCGAATATCCCCTGGCAGAAAATCCCGCCAAAGTGAAAAGCCTGAGTTTCGACAAGGAGGATTCCTATTCGGGCAAGCTCTCGGGCATTAAAGGACAGTACCTGGTCTTCGACGACGGGCGGGTCTTCAACGTACGCAAACACAACGGCTACCTGGCAAGGGTGGAGGTGGAGTAAAGCCTGAACCCCCTCCAGGACACCGCCCAGGACACCGCCCAGGACGCCGCTTAGCGCTTGAAAAAGCGCTTAGCGGTGTCCTGGACGGTGTCCTGAAGGGGGTTTGCCGTTTTTATCATCCATCTCCCGGATGATCTTTTCGAGTTGTTTCTTTTTGTTTACCTCCCGGAGCCTTTGGGCTGTTTCGGTGAAATAGGCATGGTTGCGTATGAAGTCGATTTGCACCTGTTTCCAGTGCTCGAAGGAGTTGACCTTATTCCGTACTTTAAGTTCTTTATAGAGGTTGTAGGCCACCGGCACGAAATCTGTTCGTCCCAGGTAGTCGAGGTCGGCATCGCAGATGATTTTCTCAAGCAGGTTGCGGGGTTGCGGGGGCATCCTGGTGGCCAGGATCAGTTCTGCTATGCGCTCTATCTGTTGGTGGGTGTAATGGTATTGCGGAAGCATCTCCCTTGCCATCCTGGCCCCTTCCTCCTCATGGTGGTCATAGCTCACCAGGTGGCCTGTGTCGTGGAAAAGGGCAGCCGTCTTGAGCAGCAGCATGTCCTCTTCGCTCACTCCTTCGGCCTTGCCGATGAGTTCGACCTGGGTGACGACATCCACGGTATGCTTGAGGTTGTGGTAATAAAGGCTGTCGGGCAGCTTCTCCAGTTTCTCCAGCACCACTTCTTCAATGTCGTTGAGGCGGAGAAGCTGTAGCTGGGTGTATAGGCTCTGGTTTGGTCTGGTTCCCTGTTTGTCGGAGGCCAGGGCCGGGAGCAGGCCTTCCACGAAATACATGTCGATCTCGCCGCTGTTTTTCACCGGCATCTTACCCCGGTAACGGCATATGAAGAAGTCCTTGATCAGGGCGTGGGTGTTGCCCGATATGTTGATCTTGCCGGGCTGGCTCAGGGCCTCCATACGACTGGCCATGTTGACGGTGGATCCCCAGATGTCGTAGGAGAGTTTGTTGCGGCCAATAACCCCTGCCACCACCGGTCCGGTGTCGATACCGATTCGTATGTTCCAGCTGTTGCCATTGCTGCTGCCCACCCGGTGCATGTAATTCTGCATCTCCATGGCTGCCAGGATCACCTCGATGGGATGTATCTGGTTCTCTTCAGGAATGCCGCCTGCGCACATGTAGGCATCGCCAATGGTCTTGATCTTTTCAATGTTGTATTTCTCCACGATGTGATCGAACTGCAGAAAGCAGCGGCTGAGTCGATCGATGAGGGTGCTCTGGCCCATCTCTTCGGTGATCTTGGTAAACCCTTGTATGTCGCCAAAAAGCACAGTTATCTTGTTGTAAAAATAGGGCCTGGTCTTCACGCCTGCTTTCAGATCTTCGGCTGTGTCTTTGGGAAGCATCCGCTCGATGAGCCGGTCGGATTTTTCTTTTTCCTGTTGCAGCTCCCTGGTGCGCTGGTCGATAATCTCCTCCAGCTTGCGTTTTTCATTGGCGTGGTAGCGCGCGCGCCAGTCAAGGAGAAGATAAACCAGGCCGGCCAGTGCCAGGATATAGGCTGTGTAGGCATACCAGGTAAGGTAGAGCGGGGGCCTGATTTTAAAAGTATGCTGTAGAATGGGCGAACGCATGCCGTAGGCGTTTTTTGCCTGCACCTCAAAGCGGTAGGTGCCTTCTCTCAGATGCGGGTAGTTTTGTTGATGGAGGGTTGACCATGACGACCATTCCTTGTTGGTGCCAACAAGGCGGGTACGGAAGAGCATAGGGCTCATCTCACCATATGAGATGGCGCTGAAGGTGAAAAGCAGGTTGGTGCCGTAATCCACCACCGGCACCTGTTGTTGCCTGTGGTCATAAAAATGGTTGTGCAGGAGCATGGAATCTTTGCCAGCCACCACCTCGTGGATGAATATGCGGGGCTGATGATTTTGTTTCATACAGGCCTTGGCGCTCAGGCGTAACAATTTGTTGTTGCCTCCTATCCAAACCAACGAATCGCCCTCAGGATGGATGGCATGTATTTGAAAGGGCGAGGCGGTGCTGAGGGAAAGGTTGAACTGTGGGATCGTACCCTGGGCCGAGTCCGGCAATGCATAAAGGACTTGTTTGCGGCCGGGGGCCCTGCCCGTGGAGCTGATCCACAGGGTGTGATCCTGCGCTTCGGCTACCGGGTGGATGATTTGGTCGCCGGCATGAAGCCCGGGCAGGCTGTCCCTGTAAAACCGGTTTTTTGACGGGTTGAATCGAAAAAGCCCGTCGGATGTACTGAAAAGCAACCCATCGGAAAGTGCATAGGGCTTGACCCATTCCGTGTTTTTGGAGAAAGCCTCCCGGAGGTTGTAGTGAACCGTGTAAAGCTGGTTGTTAAAAGCCGGGAAGTGACGTATGCGGTACAAACCGTTATACCGGGTGTTGATCCATACATTGCCATGTTGGTCTTCGCAGATGTCCAGGATATGCCCCTCGATGGCCCTGGCCTTACCCTGGTGGATGAAAAGCCCGTTTTGATAACGCACCACCGAAAGGCCATCTTCCATGCCGATGAGCAGGTATTGCGGTTGGTGATCATATTGAAGCACAGCGGTATAATGCCTGGAGAACTTGTTGTAGTAGAGCTTTGCCCGGCCCTGTCCGATTTTAAAAATTCCCTGCCTGGTGGTGACGAAGAGCAAGCTGTCGGTGGTGTAAAAATTGAAAGCTTCTGAAGTCAGGGGAGCAATCTTTTGAAATTTCATTGTTTCAGCAGAAGTGCCGGCAACACCACCGGGAAGGCGATACACCCCTTTTGAGGTGGCAAGGTAAAGGGAGTTTTGATACCGGGTCACCTGGTTGATGGTGCCTTCGATGCCGTGGTGCCGGCCAAATATGCGTATGCCGGAGGAGGGCTGGACAATGCTGATGCCGTTGGGATGAAGGGCCCATATTTGATGGGTGTTGTCAACAAACAGTTTGTTGATGCGGGTGTGCAGCAGCCCCCTGTTCTCATTCATCAGCTGTACCGGCTGGTCGTTTGCCCCATACAGGACCAGTCCGTTCGACCGGGTGGCAACCACCAGCCTGCCCCTGAGGGTGGTCACATCGGTGACGGATGGATTCCTGAAGGGCAACTTCAGGTTGTGGAAGGTGACATCCTGACTTAACGGTTCGCCTGCTCCAGGGATTTTTAAAACCTTTCCCTCTTCAAGAAAAGCCAGCATCTGACCCCGGTGTTTTACAACCTTGACAGGGGGAGAGGTTAACCGCTGTGGTGGGATGCATTGAGTGAATTCTTTACGGGTGCGTACAAAAAGTCCCTTTCCCCGGACATGCAGGTACAACCTTTGGTGGTTGCCTGAAAACACTTTGACCCGGCTTGTGAAAGTCTTTACTTTTCTGATATGTCCACTGGTGATGGGGTCACTGCTGGTATGTCCACTGCTGGTATGGCTTGTGGTTATGTTCCCACGTGTTTTATCATCCCCGCGATAGCTGGAGGCTTTTTTCCTGTCTGCCTTGCGTCCCCTTTGGCTTCCTTCACTTGCTTTTATAGGTTGTTCCCTGTTTTCACCTTCTTTGGTTGGTGCTGGCCTGGCGCCCCGGCTTGATGAAGGAGAAACGACTGGGGCCGGTTCTGTTGATGCGGTATCTTTATGGAAGGAATAAAGTGTGTTTCCGGCTGAAAAATAGATGTTCCTTCCGGCTTTTGCCAGTCCGTTGATTTCTGCAGGAGAAAAAGAACTGTCCAGCAGCGATTGAAAGCAGGTGGTCTTTGATGTGGACACCAGGTAACCAAAATCTTTATGTTGCGCTGCATAAACCGTTTGGTCACCTTTAACCAGCAAAGGGTTGGGAACAGAAGCGACCCGCTCCCAGTGGCGTCCGTCATATTGTACGATTCCGTTGCTGGTTCCCAGGTAGATGAGTCCCTTGCTGCCCTGGACGATGGAAACATTCTCGTTTCTGACACCGAATTTTTGTGGCTGAAGGGTTTGAGTGTAAGGAAGGCCCGCCTGACCGGTTAGCTGACTGAAAGTCGTGCCGGGAACAGCGAAAAGGATGAAAAGCAACAGGAAAGGAAAAAAACGGGTATTCATGCAAGGGACCTTTCACAAGGTTGTTTTATTTAATATTGTGATCTTGTGCAATCTGTCCCGACGGGGCGGGAACCTCTCATTATGTGCTTGTATACGATACAAAAGCTTGGGGGTTGGTATATTTGGAGCAAAAATATACCAATAATTATTTTAAAATGAAAATGGCCGGGGAGGGGAAGATTTATTTATTATTTTGGCAAATAAAAAGAAGATTCTATGGAATTGATATTTGCTACGAACAACCGCCACAAGGCAGAAGAGATCCAGCAGATGTTGCCGGGGTCCGTCTCGGTGCTGACGCTGGAAGATGTGGGCATCGATGAGGAAATACCTGAACAGCAGGACACCCTGGAGGGCAATGCTTCAGATAAATCACGCTATATCTATAACAGGCTTTCCAGAAATTGCTTTGCCGATGATACAGGGTTGGAGGTCGATGCCCTGGAGGGAGCCCCGGGTGTATATTCGGCTCGCTATGCAGGAAGCGACAAGGATCCCGAAGCCAACATGGACAGGTTGCTGGAAGAGCTGAAAGATGAGGACAACCGTCGGGCCAGGTTTCGCACAGTGATATCCCTGATCCTGGACGGAGAGGAGCTCTTCTTTGAAGGTGTGGTCGAGGGCCATATATTGAGAGAAAAACGAGGCGATGAAGGTTTTGGCTACGATCCCATCTTCATGCCGGAGGGAAGTTCCCTGACATTTGCCCAGATGCCGATGGCTACAAAAAACCGCATCAGCCACCGCAGCCGGGCCATCAAGAAGCTGGCCAACTACCTGAACCAGTATCAAAACAGGTTTCAATGAGGGTTTTGACTCGCATGGACCTGAGGCTTTTTCTTCCGGCCCTGACCTGGCTTTTGTTGGCATCGCATGTCTCCGGCCAGGTGCCTGTTGGCAAGTGGAGAGCCCATCTGTCCTGGTCATCCATTCAGGATGTCGCCGGGTCGGATGAAAGGATCTTTGCGGCGGCTTCGAACGGCATCTTAATATACCACAAGGAGTACAACAACACTGCCACGCTCCACAAGATCAACAAACTGAGTGACGCCGGCATATCGGCGATTGGCTATGCTCCGCAACAACAATTGCTGATGGTGGGTTACCGCAGTGGCAACCTGGATGTATGGAAGGACGGCAGTGTCAGCAATTATCCCGCGATCGAGGATCAGATGTTTTATCCGTCCAAACGCATCAACAGCATGGCCTTTTATGAGGGCCAGGCATGGCTGGCCTGCGATTTTGGGGTGGTGGTCTTTGATCTGTCCTCCGGCGAATTTGTCGATACCTATTCGCCTGTGGCAGGAACGGATGTCCCCGTGCTGGATGTGGAACATCATGACCAGGCCTGGTGGGCCGCTACGTCACAGGGTCTGTTCCGCGCACCGGATGATGCCCCCAACCTGGACAACCCCGCCAGGTGGGAGCAGGTGACAGCTTTTCCTGATCCCGGCCGCCGTGTCACCGATTTGTTGAGTACGGGAACAAATTTGCTTTTTTCTGTAAGCTTGAATGCAGACAACGAAGAGGTGTATTACCTGAACCCGACGGGGCAGGCAGATCTTCTGCTGGAGACAGATGTACAGGCGATCGAGCCTGTCGGCAACCGGCCAGAACAAACGGAAAGGTTTTATATTTGTACATCCAACAGGGTTTTGGTATACGAATCCGGTATGACACCTGTCCCGGCCGGGACAGTGGAAAGATATACCGCCCGTCCGTTGCCGACGGCTCTTTTTGACGACGGGCGGGACCTGTGGATAGGCGATGCCGCGAAAGGGCTGATCAGGTATCGCCAGGGATCAGCTGAAAGCATTGTATACAATGGCCCTCCTTCGGACCATACCTTCGTCTTAAAGTCTTATGGCACCGAGATACTGGGTGTGGGAGGAGGTTACGATGAGGACGGCGACCCGCTGGGCAGGAGGGCATCCCTCTACCGCTACAGCCAGGAGCAGTGGGGCAACAACCTCTATGAGGGGTACACCGATTTCGCGGATCTGGTTCCCCTGCCCGAAAGCAACCGTCTTATGGTAGCCTCCTGGGGCGACGGGCTCCTGGAGATTGACGGTGGCCAGGTGCTGAGACGTTATGACCAGGACAACAGCCCGCTGGAAACCTACCAGCTCGACCAGGTGCGGGTAGGCAATCTGTGCCGCGACAGCCAGGGGCTTTTGTGGATGGTCAACGACCGGGCCGACGACCCGGTTAAGATTCTCGCCAGCAACGGCCGTATGGTGACGGCCTCTTATGATGCCCTCAAGGGAAGACGGGTGGGGGGGTTGTTTTGCGGGGACCAGGGTTTCAGATGGGGATACCTGCACAACACTCCCCTGGTGTTTGCCGTTGATCCCAATGGCACGCCGGCCGACCCGTCGGACGATAGGGTAAGGATTCAGGAGGTGCTCAACTTCAACGGCCAGTCGTTTGCCAAAAGCATCCATGCCATGGACAAAGATATGGAGGGAAACATATGGATTGCCACCGATGAGGGGGTGGCTGTCGATTACGACCCCGGGGCTTTTTTTGAAAGGGACGATTACCGTCCCAACCGCGTCAGGATGACCATCGATGGCTATACACAATACATTTTGCGCGACAACAAGGTTATGGATATAGAAGTGGATCCCGGCAACCGCAAATGGATGGCTACTGAGCGGTCGGGGGTGTATGTTTTTTCGGAAGACACCCAGCAGCTGCTGGCCCACTATCGCTCGTCTACCAGTCCCTTGCTTAGCGATTCGGTTCAGTCGCTGGCCATCAATGACAAGGGAATGGTGTTTTTTGCTACTGCTGCGGGCATCTGTTCTTACCGGGGTGAGGCATCCTCCGGAAGAGACAACTTCAGCGATGCCTATGTTTTTCCCAACCCGGTGCGACCCGGTTATGACGGAAAAATAACCATCACCAACCTGGTGCAGGGGGTCAATGTCAAGATCACCGACATCAGTGGTAACCTGGTGTATGAGACCGTGGCCAAAGGCGGACAGGCCACCTGGGATGGCAGGAACCTTGCCGGACACCGTGTGGCCAGTGGTGTCTATTTGATTTTCATGACCAATGAAGATGGTTCAAAAACCCACGTGGGGAAATTGTTGTTCCTAAAATAGTTGCATCAAAAAAGGAGGTTGTTATGCCGAGAATCGAAACAATGGATTTTAAAGGAAAGAAAGTAAGATATGCCATTGAAGGCGACGGTGAACCTGTATTCCTGTTGCATGGATACCTGGAGGCCCTGGAGGTATGGGATGATTTTGCCGCAGAGCTGGCGCGCGACCACCAGGTCATTCGGATGGACCTGCCAGGGCATGGTGCCTCCGAAGTGATCCGGGACACCCATCATATGGAGCTGCTGGCCGAAGCAGCGCGCGAGGTGCTTGACCGTTCAGGTGCCGATCGTTGCACCATGTTTGGCCATTCCCTGGGAGGTTATGCCACACTGGCCTTTATGGATCTCTATCCCGACCGGCTGAAGGGCTTTTCCCTGTTCCATTCGCATCCTTTTGCCGATTCAGATGCTGTCCGGCAGAAGAGGCAGGGCGAGATAGACCTGGTAGAACAGGGTAAAGAAGAGGAGATATTCAAAGTGAATGTACCCAAGCTTTTTGCCACCGACAACCTGGAAGCTTTCAGCCGCCAGGTGGAATGGGTCCGGCAGATAGCCGGGGCTACGCCCGGTGAAGGCATTGTTGCCAACCTGAAAGGTATGATGCAGCGTCCCGACCGCAGCGCCGCGGTAAAGACCACCGGCAAACCTTTCCTTCTTATAGCCGGCAAAAAGGACAACTACATCGATTACAATACGGTGATTCCCCAAATAGAGCTGCCGGAAAATGGTGAGCTGGTTACCCTGGAACATTCGGGGCACCTGGGCTTCATCGAAGAGAAAAACCGTTCGCTGGAGGTGGTCCGCTCCTTTGTCAGGCGCTCAGCCGGGGAGACTTAGCCTTTCTCTCCCCGGGTCAACAGTTCTGTGCCCCGCTGCATGGTGCGGTCGACGTTGTGGATGATGGGGTAAAAGCCTTCGTTGTTCAGGATGTTTCTGGCAATATAGGCTTTGACACGTGTGTTGATCACCTCCCTTGATTTTTCTGTCCCCTCCAGGTCGCGGGCAATGCCTTGCTGATAGGCATAATCCAGGAACTCCTTGTAAATGTTGTTTTGTTCCAGGTAAGTGGCAATATCCTGGGGTCCGTCCAGGTTTTTCAGTGTCTGGCGGTTGGCATCCGCATAATGGAAGGCAAAGTTGTAGATGGTGCCCTGGTTTCTAACCCTGCTGAAAAAGGATGAATTGTAGGTGGTGTCGACCGGCACGAAATAATCGGGCATGATGCCCCCTCCGCCGTAGACTATGTCGCCTTCCGGTGTGGTGTATTTGAGGGAGTCGGCAAAGTCAATGCTGTCGGCATCAAAAAATTCTCCGTGTTTGAAGCGTTCGCTCAGGTCGTTGTAGTACTGCTCCCTGCCACCTTCGTAGGGCTTTTGGATACAGCGGCCCGTGGGGGTATGGTAACGGGCTACTGTAAGCCTGATGGCAGAACCGTCGGAAAGACGGATCTGCTCCTGCACCAGTCCCTTACCAAAGGACCGGCGCCCTACGATGATGCCCCGGTCGTTGTCCTGCACTGCACCGGCCAGTATTTCGCTGGCAGAGGCCGACCATTCATTGATCAGCACCGCCACATCCAGGTCCTGGCTGGAACCTTTGGAAGATGCATATATTTGTTGTTTGGGACTGTTTCTGCCCTGGGTGTATACAATCAGTTTGCCTTCCTTCAGAAATTCATCGGCTATGCTGGTTGCGGCGTTCAAATAGCCGCCGCTGTTGTCGCGCAGGTCCAGCATCAGCTTTTTGGCACCTTTCTTCTTGAGTTTTTTCACAGCCTTGAGAAACTCTTCATAGGTGGTTTTTGCAAAACGGCTGATTTTTACATAACCGATGCTGTCATTGACCATGTAGGAAACATCCACACTGTAAAGGGGTATTTCATCGCGGGTGATGGTGAAGTGCAGCAGGTCATCGGCTGTTTGTCTTTTGACCCCCACTTCCACTTCCGTACCACGTTTGCCCTTGAGCATGTCGACAATTTTATTGCTGGACAAATCCTGTCCGGCCACCACTTTTCCGTCGACCTCCACAATGCGGTCGCCCGGCTGTATACCCACCATTTCTGATGGTCCCCCACTGATGGTGCTGATCACCACCACCGTATCCTGCTGCATGCTGAATTGAATACCGATGCCATCGAAATTGCCCTTGAGGGGCTCGTTGACTTCTTTCAAATCTTTGGCGGAAATATACACCGAGTGGGGATCCAGCTTTTTCAGCATGGCTGGTATGGCTGCCTCCGCCAGGTTGCTCTCAGCCACTGAGTCTACATAATTTTGCTGGATGTAGTTGGTTACTTTGTTGATTTTGTTGGGTTCGTTATATACAAAAGTCTGTTCGCCGGAATGATTTTGCCCCAGGTAATTGCCCAGCAGCAAGCCCACGATGACAGCCAGGGCAAGGGCAATCGGGAAATACAACCGGATCCCTTTATCGGTTATTTTCATAAGATTATTGTTTGTTTGGCCGTATGGAACCTGCATGAAATAATCATGTCCTTGTTGTGTAGGTTACCGGATGCAGGTTTCATATGGTTGTTTTTTTGTTGAATGTTTTGGTCGCATGAAACTTACCCCGCTGGGGCGGGGTCTTGTCATGGTGGACCGATTGGTTTAGATGTCTATTTGTTCCACTTCAATATGGGCCCTCTCCAACAATGGAATGCCATCATTGGTGGTTTTGCGTTCGGAGTAAACCACCCTGATGATGCCGGATTGGATGATCAACTTGGCACACTCCAGACACGGAGAGGTTGTAACATATAACGTGGAATTTTCGCTGCTATTGTTGGACTTGGCCACTTTTGTGATGGCATTGGCTTCGGCGTGAAGAACGTAGGGCTTGGTTTGGAAATTTTCGTCTTCGCAAACATTTTCAAAACCCGAGGGTGTTCCGTTGTAGCCGTCGGAGATGATCATCTTTTCGCGGACAATGAGGGCCCCCACCTTCCTTTTCTCGCAGTAGGAGTTCTTGGCCCATATACGGGCCATTTCAATGTATCGCCTGTCAAAAGCTTTTTGCTTCTCTCTATAGGGATGCAGGGGCGGGGAATGATCGTTCATCTCAATCCGTGGTTGTAGTGTGCCGGTAAGAACTACCAAAAAGTGCCTGAAGTCGGAGTCGAACCGACACGGGCAAAAGCCCACTGGTTTTTGAGACCAGCGCGTCTACCAATT
>CAJXLE010000026.1 GCA_913055895.1 uncultured Bacteroidota bacterium
TCGAACACGTGCAGTATCTCCACCTCAACGATTCGAAACATCCGCTCGGCTCCGAGAAAGACGAGCACGAGCACATCGGTGAGGGCGAAATCGGTGAGGCAGGCTTCCGTCAGTTCGTCAACCACGAGGCGCTTCGGGAGAAACCGATGGTCCTTGAGACGCCGGAAGACGGGAAAGGCTACAGGTGGAACATCGAGAAGATCCGGGAGCTTCGGACGGACGAGTGAGCGCACGCTCCAGCGTGCGGCTTCAGGGAATCGAGACGGACCGTAGCCTCATATGGGATGGTTATCAATAGGGTAGCGATGAAGCATTTCACGAGGGAGGAACTGACGGAACGGTTCGAGGCACAGGGGACCGACGTCGTCGAAGTGTTCGACGAGGAGGCGATGGTCGTCGAACAGAGCCGATATCGAGCCGACCAGGCGGACGAAGAGAGTACGCAGGCACACCCGCAGGACGAGGTCTACTACATCACCTCCGGGTCGGGGCATGTGTATGGCTACAACCTGAAGACGGACCGCCTCGACTGGGACTTTTATATTGGCTCCGACATGGATGGTTCACCTGTGGTGACCTCCGACAGCTGCCTGATGGTGCCGGTCGAGAAGCAGTATATAAAGGGCAGGGGTGGAGCTTTTAAACTTGACCCTTCACGTGATCCCGACAAAGCTGTGGAGTGGTACTATCCCATTCCCGATGCCAGACTCCTCTCCTGGAAGGGGGGCATCATAGGCTCGGTGGGCATTAACGACCATTACACCGGTGTCGGGGATGACAAACTGGCTGCCTTTGTTGGCATCGACGGCCATCTGTATGTGGTCGACCACCAGGAGGTGGTGCCCGGTAATACTGTGGCCGGTCCCGACAGCATCACCCGGTACCCGACCCCTGAACTTGTATACAAGAGGGAGGTGGGTCCGTCGATATCCACACCTGTCTTCTATGAAAATAAACTCGTGGTGGCCACCTATGACGGTTTGTATCTTTTTGAATACGACCAGGACAACCATTTCGTTCTAAAGGATAAGTTTACCGCTCCCTTTGAAGCCACACCGGTGGCTTACAACAACAGTATTTATGTGGCATCCAGAAATGGTTACCTTTACCGTTTCTCGAAATAAGCAAACTTCACAACCATGCCTTATAAAGAACAAAAAGTTGAAAAACTCTACTACACCATCGGAGAAGTGGCCGAGATGTTTGGGGTCAATACCTCTTTGATCCGATACTGGGAAAAAGAATTCGACATCATCAAACCCAAGAAGAACAAAAAGGGCAACCGTTATTTCACCAAAGAGGATATTGAAAATTTTCATATAATATACTACCTGGTCAAGGACCTGGGCATGACCCTCAAAGGAGCACAGAAAAAGCTGAAAGAGAACCGGGAGGGAACCATCTACACCTTCAAGATCGTTGAATCCTTGAAAGACATACGCTCCATGCTGCTTGAAATACGTGAAGACCTTGATGATAAATAATTCCCGTCTTTTGGCAAACTTTTGGCAAACTTTCACCCCTGTTTGTTGTATTCCTTAAAAAATATGATATGATCGTACAAGAGTTGGTTGATTTCCTGAACTCTCGTATTCCGCCGGCTATACAGGAGGAATACGATAATTCCGGTTTGCTCACAGGCAACAGGCAAGATGAAATCAAGGGCGTGCTGATCAGTGTGGATGTCACCGAACAAGTCATCGATGAGGCCGTGAGCAAAGGCGCCAATTTCATTCTTTCGCACCACCCCCTGATCTTTTCGGGTCTTAAAAGTCTGACCGGTAAGAACCACATAGAGCGGGCTGTTATAAAGGCCATCCGCAACAACATCGCCCTCTATGCCGCCCATACCAGCCTGGACAACCTCAAAAACGGCATCAACTTCAAGATGGCCGATAAACTGGGACTGAAAAACGTTTCCATCTTGCGTCCCCGGAAGGATCAACTGCTCAAACTGGTGTTCTTTGTACCCCACGATCACGCCGATGCCGTGAGGCAGGCCGTTTTTAATGCGGGTGCAGGGATCGTGGGCGGCTACGAAGGCTGCAGTTACAACCTAAAGGGAAAAGGCTCTTTCCGTCCCGGCGAAGGAACCGATCCCTATGTCGGAGCAATCGGCCAGATGCATTTTGAGGAAGAGACAAGGGTGGAGACCTGGCTGCCCCGCCACAAGACCTCACAGGTGCTCAAAGCCATGAACGAAGCCCATCCCTACGAAGAGGTGGCTTACGACCTCTACCCCCTGGCCAATAAGGACAAAGAAACCGGTTCAGGGGTCATAGGTGAACTCGATGAGGAGATTCCCGAAAAGGAGTTTTTGGACCGGCTGAAGGATGCTTTCAACGTTCCCGTGGTCAAACATACTAAACTGCTGTATTCATTCGTTCGCCGCATTGCCATCTGTGGAGGCAGTGGAAGTTTCCTGCTGGAAGATGCCATGGCGCAGCAGGCCGATGCATTTGTTTCGGCCGATTTTAAATACCACAGGTTTTTTGATGCCGACGGAAAGATTCTGGTTGCCGACATCGGTCATTATGAGAGCGAAGCGGTGTCAAAAGAATTTTTTTATGAACTAGTTGCGGAAAATTTTCATAATTTTGCGGTCCATTTATCTGAAATCAATACAAATCCCATAAATTACTATTAATATGGCAGCTACAAAAAATCAAAGATCCGAAACAGCTGAATACAGCGTAGAAGATAAATTAAAGGCACTTTATGAATTACAAACCGTTGATTCGGCTATTGACAATATTAAGAGGCTGCGCGGAGAACTGCCGCTGGAAGTTCAGGATCTTGAAGATGAGATAGCCGGACTGCAGACACGTCTGGACAACTTTGAAAAAGAGGTCAAAGAGCTTCAGGATACCATCAGCAACAAGGAGAATGAGATCAAGGAATCCGAGATGCTGATTGAAAAATATAAAAAACAACAAAACAATGTAAGAAACAACCGCGAATACGAAGCCCTTTCCAAGGAGATAGAGTTCCAGACCCTGGAGATAGAGCTGCGGCAAAAACACATCAAAGAGCACAACGAGAAAATTGAACAGCTTAACAAAGACATAGAAGAATCACGTAAGGAACTGGATGAGCGTCAGAAAGACCTGAACAACAAAAAGGAGGAGCTCGATTCCATCATTGCAGAGACCAAGAAGGACGAGGAAAACCTCAACAAACGTTCCGAGGAGATACGCCAAATCGTTGAGCCCAGGCTCTTAAACGCCTACAAGAGAATACGCGACAACGCCCGCAACGGACTTGCCGTGGTGACTGTTGAGCGGGACGCCTGCGGTGGCTGTTTCAACAAGATACCCCCGCAAAGGCAACTGGACATCCGCTCGCGCAAGAAGATCATCGTCTGCGAATATTGCGGCCGCATCCTGGTCGATCCGGAACTGGCCGAAGAGGTTTCTGAAAAAACACCAACACCCCAGCACGGAACCGAATTGTAACAACCTCCATATTTTCACACACTTTTATGTTACCTGTTAAAAGAGGCACTCACCGAGCGCCTCTTTTTTTCTTGGCCACAATGCCCGTGCTTCCTATAAAGTACTTTCTGTCATGTTTTAGCTTTGGCAATATTCCAGTGTCCCTTTGACAGGGCTCTTGTAATTTTAATGGCAGTGGCGACCAAACTTTTCATTGTGTCAGTAATCCGCAGGATTGGTTGCATCATTTGGCAACTTTTACTTTGTAGCTGACTTCAAACTTGCCCTTGGCAATGGCATTCAGTTTGTTGCGCAGCATGCGCTTTTTGAGCGGGGCCAGTTTATCAGTAAAGAGGATGCCTTCCAGGTGGTCGAACTCATGCTGTATGATGCGCGCTGCAATGCCGGTGTGCTCCTCTTCGTGCTGGTTGAACCGGCGGTCGTAATACCGGATCTTTACCTTTTCGGGCCGTACGATCTCCTCCCTCAGGTTGGGAATGCTCAGGCAACCCTCCTCGTAGGTTTTGTCATCGCTAAAGCGTTCAATGATTTCGGGGTTGATGAAGGTGGTTTTAAAATCCTTCAGCGAAGGATCATCTTCTTCAAGGGGTGAGCCGTCAATGACAAATATGCGCAGTGATTTTCCTACCTGCGGGGCAGCCAGCCCGATGCCGTCGGAGTGGTACATGGTCTCCCACAGGTTATCGATGAATTCATCCAGTCCTTCTTCGTTTTGTTCCACCGGCCGGGCTACTTTTCTCAGGACCGGCGATCCGTATACATATATGGGCAGAATCATGGTGTTAAATGTTTTTACGTTCCAAAAATGATTGCAATATAATGGTGGCGCTGATACGGTCGACATTCGATTTATCCTGCCGTTGCTTTTTTTTCATACCCCCCTGGATCATCGTGTCCAGTGCCATCTTTGATGTAAACCTCTCATCCTCCAGTTCAACAGGAATATCCGGAAATTGTTTCCGCAGTTTTTTCAGAAAAGGGCGGATGTATTCAACCGCTTCTGAATCGGTGTTGTTCATTTGTTTGGGGTAACCCACCACGATGGTCTCTACGTTTTCTGATGAACAATACCCATCCAGGTATTTCATCAGTTCGTTGGGGTGGATGGTGTCCAGTCCGTTGGCGATCATTTTCATGGGATCGGTCACCGCCAAACCTACCCGTTTTTTGCCATAGTCAATGGCCAGTATTCGTCCCACAAAAGCTTGTGTTTATTTAAACAAAATCTAAATTGCAAAATTAATGAAAATCTGCTTACAGTGTGCAGATCTTTTCAAAAACATATGGCGGATATATAATATGCAACCCTTACCGTGATTTATCAACGGACCTGTGGTACAGCAAATTGTTTATAAGGGCTGCCCATCAAAGTTCGATGATGTGGTAGTCGTTGCTGAAGACATTCAGAAGAAGCATCTCCCCATCCAGCAACCGGCCTTTCCCCGTGAGCAGCTTGATGGTTTCATTGGCCTGGATGGTTCCCGTTATATGCGGCAGGGTGGGCATGATGCCGTTTGTAACATCGTTGTCGCCGGGATACTCTGAACCTCCAGGCTCTCCTTCATCGTCCGGCAATTTTTCATTGTCCGGCAGTTCGGGATAGATGTTTCTCAGGTCGGCCTTCATGTGGTGGTGCAGGACCATCACCTGTCCCTCGTAATCGCTGATGGCGCCGTATACAACGGGTTTTTTGAGCCGTCCACACACATCGTTGATCAGGTAACGGGTTTGAAAATTGTCAGTGCAGTCCACCACCACATCGTAGCCATTGATGATGCCATCGGCATTGCGTTGATTAAGGCGTTGATCGAATTGCTCAAGGTGCATAGAGGGATTGAGGGCCTGCAGTCTGCCAGCGGCGGCTTCAATCTTTGCTCGTCCTTCATCCTGGCTGGTGAACAGGGTTTGCCGTTGGAGGTTTCCTTTTTCCACTGTATCAAACTCCACCACTCCAATGTGTCCGATCCCGGATGCACACAATAGGGGCAGAACGCCGGAGCCCAGACCGCCGGCCCCGACTACCAGCACGCTGGATTGTTGAAGTTTAAGGAGCGAGGCTTCTCCCATCTCCTCCAGGTCGGTGAATTTTTGACAACGTTCTTTTTCTTCCTGGTTGATGCTTCTCATTTGATTGTGTTCTAATGAACTTATTGGTTAAATAGGACTTAAACCCTGTGCGGCGGGGACCTTTCATTGAAGGGCTTTGTCCCAGTTTTTCCACACAGCTTCGTATCCCTGTTTTTCAAGCGTGGAGACAATCTCTGCAGGACTTCGGTGATCGGCCACTTCAAATTGTTCCAGGTTTTTTGCTTCATTGCTGTAACCACCGGGCTGGGTGCTGGAGCCGGCACTCATGCTGGTGATGCCCAGGGGGAAGGCGTGGTCACGAAAATGGGGAGATTCCCTGGTGCTGAGAGCCATCTCCACGTTTTCATCGAAGATGCGCAGGGCGGTGATCAGTTGCACCAGCTGGCGGTCGGATACCGGGAAGTTGGGCTGATAGCTTCCGGCAAAAGGTCGCAGCCTGGGGAAAGATACTGAATAGTTGGTGCGCCAGAAGTGTTTCTGGAGGTATCGCAGGTGAGCCCCTGTAAAGAAAAAGTCGGTCCGCCAGTCTTCCAGACCCAGGAGCACTCCAAGTCCCACCTTGTGTACGCCAGCCTTACCCAGCCTCTCGGGTGTTTTGAGCCGGTATCGGAAATCGGCTTTGGGTCCGCCCGGGTGATAACGGCCGTAATGATCCTTGCGGTAGGTCTCCTGGTAAACGTATACCGTGTTGAGGCCTTCGCGGGAAAGTATCCTGTATTCTTCTTCCTCCATTGGCTGCACTTCCATTGATACCAGTGAAAACATCTCCCGCACCTGCCGGAGGGCTTCCCTGAGGTATTCGAATCCTGCCTTTCGTGGGTGTTCGCCGGTGACCAGCAGGAGATGTCCGAAACCCATGTTTTGGATCTGCCGCGCTTCCTGTTCTGTTTCGGCTGGTGTCAGGATGGAGCGCCTGAGCCTGTTGTGGTGGTTGAATCCGCAATATACGCAGGAGTTGATGCAAGCGTTGGACAGATAGAGGGGGATATAGAGGTTGATGGTTTTGCCGAACCTCTTCAGCGTCAACTCCTGGCTGATGCGGGCCATCTCCTCCAGGTGCTGCTCTGCTGCAGGCGACAAAAGAGCCATCAGGTCGTCGAGCGAGCCTGCACCGGCATGGCTCAGTGCCCGCATCACATCGCTGTTGTTTTTTTGTTGTATCCCGCGGGCTATACTGCCCCAGGAAAGGCTTTGCAATTGGTCGATGAACGCCATGGGCAATGTTTTAAAGTTTAGGAATCCAAAAATGAAGTCAGCGGGCTGGTGGCAGAAGCCCGGCCACTGGTGGCGCCCATGCCCGCTTCATAGGCCATCCTGCCGGCTTCCACTGCTTTGCTGAAAGCCCGTGCCATGCTTACCGGGTCGTCTGACACGGCGATGGCCGTGTTCACCAGTACGGCGTCGGCACCCATCTCCATGGCTTCGGCCGCCTGTGAGGGAGCTCCTATCCCGGCATCGACCACCACCGGCACCTTGCTTTGCTCGATGATGATGCGGATAAAATCACGGGTCTGCAAACCCTTGTTGCTTCCAATGGGTGAGCCGAGGGGCATGACGGCCGCTGAGCCCGCTTCTTCCAGTTTCTTGCACAAGACGGGGTCGGCCTGTATGTAGGGCAGTACGATGAACCCGTCTTTAGCCAGCTCGCCGGTGGCTTTGAGTGTCTCCTCACCATCTGCCAGCAGGTACCTGGGGTCGGGATGTATCTCCACCTTGATCATATTGGTGCCCAGTGCTTCCCGGGCCATCCGGGCAGCAAAAACGGCCTCCTCTGCATTGCGCACCCCGGAGGTGTTGGGAAGTAAGGACAGACCCGGGATGTCGAGATGCGAGAGCATGTCATCATCCTGTTGTTGCAGGTCGATGCGCTTAAGGGCTACCGTCACCAGTTGCGAGCCCGATGCCCGGATGGCCTGCGACATCACCTGGTTCGAGCTGAATTTGCCTGTTCCGGTGAACAGCCTGGACTGAAAAGTTCTATCGGATAACTTGAGCATGGCGTACCTCCTTGTTTATTTGATGTAGGGTTTGTTGAATCCATTGTCCGGGATCGGGGGCCTGGGCAGCTGCCGAAGAGACAGCAATACCATGTATGCCGGTACGCATGAGCCCGGCTACATCACCCGATTGTATGCCCCCGATGGCCACCACCGGCAGGTCGATGTGGCGCTTTTTTAATTCGCCTGCAATATGCCGGTAACCTTCCATTTGCAATACAGAGGCGAGGCGTTTTTTGGTTTCGGTATGGCGAAAAGGCCCCACCCCGACATAGTCCGCTCCTTTCTCATATGCTTCAAGCACCTCTTCTGCGGTGTTGGCCGTGGCACCTATGATGCTTCGTCCGCCAAGCAGCTCACGTGCCTTTGCCGGGCACATGTCGTGCCTGCCCAGGTGCACCCCATCGGCTCCCACCTTCATGGCCATCTCCACATGGTCGTTGATGATAAGAAAAGTACCGTAACGGTGACACAGTGGCTTGACCTGCTCCAGTGTCTCCAGCCATTGGTTCTCGGGGGCATCCTTCAGCCTTAGCTGAATCCAGCCACAACCCCCGCGGGCAGCCTCCTCTACCTGCCGGGCGATGCTCAGGCTGCCCCACTGATAGGTGATAAACTGCAGACGGCTTTTTTTGTGCGCTATATCGTTCATTGAAGATATGATTAAAGGGTTTTGACAAGTTCCTTCATTTGCAGAAAATTTTGAAAACCATCTTCCCCATATTGCTCTCCGGTTAATTCAGGCCAGATGGCTCCCAGCAATGCCACCCCTTGAAAGCCCATTCCGCTGATCAATCGCAGATTATCCGGGTGGACGCCCCCCAGGGCCAGTACCGGCACCCCCCGGTAAAGGGAGAAGAAGATTTTTAGTTTTTCCAGTGAAAAAGCAGCATCATGGCCGGGCTTGGAAAGGCTCTTGAAGACAGGACTTAAAAAGGCGTAGGTGTAAGGATGTGTGAGCCGGCTTAGCTCATCCGGGTTGTGCGACGAGACGCTTACATGCCGGTGCCTGGCCAGCAGCTGATCCATTCCCTCCATCGCCTTGCTTTTTTCAGTTATGTGTATACCCCGCAAACCATGCTTCTCTGCCAGGTCATAATGGTGGTGCAGCACCATCTTTTTTTGAAGGGACGGAGAAAAGCCTGAGATGTATCCTTCCACGGCACTGCGGCTGTAACCGGGCTTGCGGACGTGAAAATACTCCAGGCCGGCCTTTATCATCTCCCGCACACGCTGCCGTTCCTGGTTCACCGCAGACGGGGGAGAAATAACAACAACCACCTTGTTCATCCTCCTTTGGCTGCTTTGATCATGATTACCTCATCGCTGTCCTGCAATGTAGTGTAGCCCCAGGATTCGCGGGGGACAATCTTCTTGTTGACAGCAATGGCCATGCCTTTAGGTTTTCCAACCTCCAGCATCTCCAGGAGTTTTTTAACCGTGGTGGAATCGGGAATGTGCTTCTTGCGGCTGTTGATGATGATCTCCATTTCTCTGGTTTTATCTGTGAAACGCGCATGATCAAAAAATCATTCCCTTTTTGAGGTTATAATGATTGTTTGATCTTGTAAGTTCCATTTGACCCATATAATGAATTGGAATATTGTCAAATGAAACCTGCTCCAGTAACCTACACAACAAGGACATGATTATTTCATGCAGGTTCCATACGGCCAAATTATTAAATAAAAGATAACCGTATGAAATTCAGGCGGGAAGGTTTCAGATTCGGGAAAATGGATTGAGTCGTGTGAGATCCCTGCGGCAGTATTAACTACATCAGGTTCAAAGGGTATGATCTCAGCCCGTCGATCTGGGCACCCCCGCTTGAGTGGTACAAATATAACAAAATAAAAAAAGCCGAAGCGATGCCCCGGCTTTTTTTATTTTTTGGTTGCCATTCTTTCTGAATGCCTTTTAGTTGCTTTCCACCTTCAGAACATCCTTGATGGCTTTTTCAAGTGTTTCCCTGGGAAGGGCACCCTGCGCCATCTGGGGTTGTTCGTCCTTGGGAATGAAAAGTATCGAAGGAATGCTGCGGATGCCAAACATAGCTGCCAACTCCTGCTGATCCTCCGTGTCTATCTTAAACACGTCCAACTTGCCTTCGTATTCGTTGGCCAGTTCTTCGAGGATGGGCGATACAATTTTGCAGGGCTGGCACCAGTCGGCGTAAAAATCGATGATGGCAGGTTTATCTCCCTCAAATTTCCATTCCTGGTTCTGCTCAAAATTGAAGATTTTTTCTTTAAATGTTTCTTTTGTCAAATGTTCAACCATTACTTGCTGTTTTTATATGATTACTATTACTGAATGAACAATACAATGCTTTAAAAGTTCGTGGTTAACATGGCAAACCCCATACCAAAATATTGATTCCATATATTACCTGCCTTCGTGAATCAATTCCTGTTCTGTATGTGCCTGATGTGTTTATCACTGGGAATTTAAGGTTTTCAGGGGGGTGATGACCCGTATTGCTGTAGGGAATGTCAACAGCAAGTCTCGATGCCAGCTTTGTTCAGTCTGGTTCAGTCTGGTTCAGTCTGGTTCAGTCTGGTTCAGTCTGGTTCAGTCTGGTTGCCTCTGGGTGTATTTCCACAGGCAACGTTATTTTCCTTCGGGAACATTATCAACATAACGGCCTGTAACACGTTTTATTATATGAATAAAGGGTTGTCAGTCATATGTGTTTTTAAAGTGGATGTCGGATCTTATAAACACCTGACAAGCGGCTGTTGTAAGATTAAACATCAGGGACCGGAATTCCGGAAAGTCTTTAACAGGTTGAATTGTGACATTTTTTGGAAAAAAATAATTTATTTTGCCGGAGGTTTTAAAGATGAGTGGATGAATGCAATTTTGACATGAAAATTACAACAAATTGTCATATTTAGATATGAAGAAACGTCTTAATCATCCTGTTTTTAAGGTGGTGAGTGATATAGTGGACGAAGAGGGTTTAACTGCCTATGCCATAGGTGGGTATGTCAGGGATCTTTTGCTTAATCGAGGTTCCAAAGATATTGATGTGGTGGTGTTGGGAAGTGGCATTGGGTTGGCCCGTAAGGTAGCCGACCGACTGGGCCTAGACAATGTGAGTATATTTAAGAATTTTGGCACTGCAATGATCCGGTATAAGGATGTGGAGGTGGAGTTCGTGGGGGCACGGCGTGAGTCCTACAACCGCAACAGCAGAAAACCCGTGGTGGAAGACGGAACCCTGGAGGATGACCAGAAAAGACGCGACTTTACGATCAATGCCCTGGCCCTGTCTCTCAACCACGAAAACTATGGAGAGCTGGTTGATCCATTTGGCGGACTTAAAGATTTGGAGGATAAAGTGTTGCGAACACCCCTGGATCCTGAAAAAACCTTTTCCGACGATCCCCTTCGCATGATGCGCGCCATACGGTTTGCCGCTCAGCTCCAGTTCCAGGTAGGAACCCAAACCTACCAGGGCATCCTGAAAAATGCCGGGCGCATTGGTATCGTCTCCAACGAGCGCATCATAGAGGAGATGCACAAGATACTTCAATCCCCCAAACCGTCAGTAGGTTTTGAACTCCTGGAAGATTCCGGGCTGCTCAGGGAATTTTTCCCTGAACTGTCCAATTTGAAGGGCGTGGATGTGAAGGAGGGTATCAGCCACAAGGACAACTTCTTTCATACCCTGAAAGTGGTGGACAATGTAAGCAGGCTGACCGACAACCTTTGGCTGCGCTGGGCTGCTCTTCTGCATGATATCGGAAAGCCCCCTACCAAGAAGTTTTCGCCCGGGCAGGGCTGGACTTTTCATGGCCATGATTACGTGGGCTACAAGATGATCCCACGCATCTTCCGCAGGTTGAAGCTGCCTATGAATGATAAGATGAAGTACGTCCAGAAGATGGTGATGCTGCACCTGCGTCCGATAGCCCTGGTCGATGACCAGGTCACCGACTCGGCTATACGAAGGTTGCTATATGATGGCGGTGATGATGTGGAAGACCTGATGCTGCTTTGTGAAGCCGATATCACCTCCAAGAACGAGAAGCGCATACAGCGGTATGTGAACAATTTCCGGAAGGTGCGGGAGAAAATGAAAGAGATTGAAGAAAAGGACCGGATCAGGAATTTTCAGCCACCCATCACCGGGGAGGTGATCATGGATACCTTTGATATCAAGCCGGGCCGTGAAGTTGGGTTCATCAAGGATGCCATCAAGGACGCCATCCTCGACGGGGAAATCGCCAATGATTATGACGAGGCTTACCGTTTCATGCTTAAGAAAGGGAAGGAATTGGGATTGAAACCGGTCGACAGCAGCAGTAAGGATGGCTAAAAGGCAGGCCCGACAAAGCACGGACTACGACTGAACATGGTCAGGGCTTGAAGAACACATCCTATTGAAAGGCACCTGCAAGCAAACGAGACCGGTGGTAAAAGGTACCCGGCAGGTTGGTGCTTCTTGAATCAAACACCATACAAGGTGCCATTTTCGCTTGGGCTGAACAGAGATTGGCACTGGACAGGGTCTAAGGTCTGAAATGGATCTCGAGCATCACCGGCAGGTGGTCGCTGAAACCACCCTGGTAGCGATATCCCAACCACGTGCGGAAAGGTTTGGTGCCCGTATACTGCTTATCTGTGGTGAGCAGAAAGGGACGTTGGAAGATCCTTGCCTGGTTGGGCGTGGTATGCAGGCCCCTCCCGGGATAGCGGCACAGCTTCGGTTTTTGGGCATCATCCCTTGTTCCCTTTGGCTTATCTTTAAGCAGGGTGCCTGAGACCATCACCTGGTCGATGACCTGCCAGTTTTCACGGTATTTTTGTGTGCCGGTCGCCTGGTGTTGCCATGGGAAGGAGAGGTTGTAAAGCGTCTCCGGCCGGGCTGTGCCTGTAAACTCCTCTGCACCCAGGTGACGGTACAGGCTTTCGGCTTCGGGCGGATCGTTGAAATCGCCCATGGCGGCTATGTAAGCCCGGGGGTTAGCACGGCGGATGGAGTCAATTTTTTCACGCAATGTCTGGGCGGCCAGTATTCTTTTCGGCCGGGTGGCAAGGGCTCCCTGCCATTTAGAAGGCCAGTGGTTGAAAAACAGGTGCAGGGTATCCTCTTTTGAGCGTACCAGTCCTTTTATGTATAGTATCTCCCTGGTGGAGAGCGTGGTGCCCTCTTTTTCCAGGGGGATGTAATCATGGCTTAAAGGGAAGAAACGCTGGGTGTGGTAAAAGGCTGCCACATCCATGCCCCTGTTATCCGGACTGTCTTTGTGGATGATCCGGTAAGGATAACGGGAAAAAGGGGTGCGGTGCACAAGGTCTTCCAGTACCCCCCTTTTCTCCACCTCGCAAACACCTATCACATCGGGGGCGTCCCATCCGCCGGCAGCCACCAACACCTTGTAGAGCCTGTTGAGCTTTTGGCGGTAGCGGTAACCGTTCCATCGCCTTGCGCCTTGCGGCAAAAATTCATCGTCCCCGGCGTAGGGGTCGTCAATGGTGTCGAAGGCATTTTCCAGGTTGTAAAACAAAATGCCCATCCCGGGGGGAGTCTTCTTTTTCACCGAGGCCACATGTCTGTCTTGACCAGGTGCCGGACGGGTCATGAAGGGAATTGTTCCCAGTAACAGACAAAAAGTCAGCAGGAGCCTTGTCATGATGTTTACCTTTTGTTTCCGGATCCCGGGATGAATTCAAAGGCGCCTATGTCGGGCCCTTGGTCGCTTATGCGGCTGTTGTTCAGCAGATCCACCGGCCAGTTGTTGGCGGTGGTTGTGTCGCCCTGGTTGATGGCGGGAGAGAGGGTGTCGAGGCGAAAATCGTATTCGCCCGGGTCTTTAAACAACGGATCCTGGTTGAAAAGAAGTTTTTCGCTGTGTCCTTCAAAAGACTCCCGGTTTTGGCTTTTGCGGAGCAGGCAGTGGTTGAAGAAATAGACAGGGTCGGTGCCTGGAGCAAAATCAAAGTCTATTTCGTTTGTCCGGTTGCCATAAACGATGCAGTTGCTGAAAAGAGCTTTTTTCAGGTTTGCGGGTTGCGTGCTTTGACCTGTATCGGTGCCTTGGTTGTTCAGCAGCAGGGAGGCTGTATGGCGGGTGGTGCCTGTCCAGTAATTGGCCATGGTGCAGTGATAGAAACTGTATGAACCGCCCTGTGTAAGGGCAAGGGCATAACTGCCGCAGTCGGCAATCAGGGTGTTGTCGGCTTTGATGCTGGTGGCCCTGGCCATGATACCTGCATGGGACATATGCAGTATCCGCGATTTGGAAAGCCGGAGAGCGGGGCCGGAGCTTGTGGTAGCGCTGTCCACATGTATACCTGTTATGGCATTTTTGACGGTTGTATGCCTGAGCACATGGTCGTGGCTTCCCGGCAGAAGCCAGATGCCATCCCATTGCGCCGGGATATCCGAATAATCCTCTTCAGGCCTGTCGCCCTGGAAGACCACCGGCTCTTGATAAGTGCCGTTGCTGATGAGTGTGCCCGCTACATACAAGCCTGCGCCGCGATGAAAATGGACCTGTGTGCCTGCCTCTATGGTCAGCCTGCTCTCTTTGGTTACCCTGGCCGAATCATACACCAGGTAAGGCTTGCCGGCATGCCATGTTTGGGTGGAGAGCCGTTCCCCCCGTACCAGGTGTACGTCCTGTCCCCAGGAGATCAGCTTCACATCCTGTTGTTGCTGGTTTCTTATAAAGACCACCGAGTCTTTTACCACCATTGGCTGGTCGGACTGGTTGGGGTCGATGGTCACCTCCACAAAGACAAACAAACTGTCTTTGGCATCGAGCACCAGATCTTCCAGGCGATTGGCAGGCCTTCCGTTGATGTTCAGCCTGTAGTCCGATTCGCTGCCACCGGCCAGTGCTATCGAGGACAGGCGCATCTTTTTCTGATGGGGGTTGGTTACAGTGAAGCGTTTGGTGGACGACCCGATGGAGGTGAAGACGGTGTCAAAGAATACCGTGTCGGTGGAAAACTCCAGCCGGGCCGAAGGATTCTCCACAAAATCTTCCTGCTCACAGGTGATCAAAAAAACCGGCACCAGGAGCAACAGGAGGAGTGATATGAATCCGGACTCAGGTCGCACAAATAAGATGGATTGCTTGTATCAAAGATAACGAAAAAAAGGGAAATTGATGGTTCAGATACTCCCTGCTGCTGTTTTGCTGTTCTTAGTGATGTTAACGGTTATCAGTCAAAAAATGGCTTGCGCGGCTGTCTGACTTTTAACCAAAAAGCAGGGAGCATGCTGAAACCACCAAAAGGATCATCAGTATGTTTTTAAAAGTATGGGCATGGATCTTTTGATACAACCTGTTTCCCAGCACAAGCGCTCCTATGAAAAATGGGGTGATGTAAAGGCAGCGCACCAGGATATCGACGGTTAATATATCGGAGACCACCAGCATGGGCAGCCTCAGTATGTTGGTTATGCTCAGGATGCCGATCAAAGTGGCCCTGAACACAGCTGCCCCGTCAATCCTGTTGTAGACATACATCACATAGGTAGGCCCGCCTGCTGAAAACATCCCGGAGAAGACACCCCCGGCCAGGCCGAAAAGAATACCCAAACGACCGGGTACATGAAATTTGCGTTTTTCCAGGTAGTGGTATCCCACAAAAAGCAGGATGAAAACACCCAGCAATCGTTTGAGGAAGAGCGGACTCCCTAGTTTCAGGATGAAGACGCCCGCTGCCAGTCCCACCACGATGCCTGCTGCCAGTTCCCCTACCGTCTTTTTGTCAATCTGGTTCCATGTTTTATAAACCAGCAGGATGCTGAACAGGCATAAGAAGATCGACAAATAAGCTACTGCCTCCTGCATGGGTATCACCTGCAGAATGATGGGCAGGGCAAACAAACCACCCGCAAATCCCGCAACAGTCTGCACAAAAAAGCCCAGACCAATACCTGCTATCAATATGACCAGCTGGTGTAATTCCAAAACAGGTTGATTTTTTTTGCAAGGTTAAAATTATATGAAATCAAGCGCTTTATGGCTTTATTATTTTATGCGATTTTTTAAATTTGGTTTAGAATTTAAAAACAAAATTTATTTTTGCTATGGAAAGTAAGTTGATTGATGCCTACAACCGGAAAATATTGCTGGAATTACAGTATGACGGCAGGATATCGTATACAGAGCTGGGTAAGAAGGTAGGTTTGACCGGGCCGGCCGTCAAGGAGCGGGTTCACAAACTTGAAGAAGCGGGTGTCATCAAGGGATACCGGGTAAGGCTCGATTTGTCCAAACTGGGGTATACCATGACGGCCATCATCAACTTCAAGATGAATCCGGGCAGCATCCGGAAGTTTATAGATGAGCTGGCACATATCCCCGACGTCATAGAGGTGAACAGGATCACCGGCGGCGACAACATGATCATCAAGGTGGCGCTGAAAGAGACGCGCCACCTGGAGAAGCTTATCAACCGGTTCATTGAGTATGGCGTTCCCACCACCTCCATCGTGTTGTCGACACCCATCCAGGACAAGGTGATGGACCCCTGGTAAGGGAGATTCTTAAAATCATAATGCAAGGGCGATGGCAATAAAAGAGCCACCGCCCACTGGGATGTTGCATTGATGTTGTTTTCAGTTGGCCATTATGGTGGGTTTGCAATCAAGCTGCTACTGCACCTGGATGTCTTTGTAACTTTCCCAAAGTCCGTGAATGTTGCAGTAGGATGCGGCCACCAGCCTTCCTGGCCTGGAGGTCTTAAATTCGGCGATAACACTGTGGTTGGTATACACCGGTCCTTTGTTGGCCCCGTCTACCGATTCACCGTGGGCGGTGAACTCAAAACTACCGATGTGGTAGGTGAATTTATCTCCCTCGGGTTTGAAATAAAGCCGGATCCAACGGATATGGTGTTCGGTGGTGTTGGGATGAGCAATCTCTTTTCCCAGGGAAGCTTTTACCTGGAACATCTCATCTTTATTGACTTTCTCCGGGCACTCAATGACCGGTACATGCTTTTCTTCCTTCCAGTTGGCACTTTGTATCATTTCTCCTAGTTGGCTCATAATGCACTCCTTTTTTTGTTTAAGGTCTTTAAAGGCAAAATTACACAAATCCATCCGGGGATGAAAGCCTGGATGTCTGTAAATCCTCTCCGTTCAGCTATATTAAATTTGTTTAAATAAAATTGAGATAAAACAGTTCCCTGAATCGAACCACCATTCACATTTCAAACGGGAATGATGGGTTGTTGCCTTGAGTGTCGCAATACCAGCGCTCTAGTAAAGAGCAATCTTGTGATAATTTCTTTTTAAATTTGTTGTAAACTCTCTAAGATGATGACCATGCAACGAATTCTGAAGTTTTTTCTTCTTGTCGTCCTTCTTTTTTCCCTCCAGGAGGGCTACTCACAGACCCGTTTGTCTGTTTCCCCGGAAAATTCAAAAGGCATGGATTTCAATACCGTTCGGGCCCTGGTGATCGGCATCTCCAACTATAAAAATCTGCCCCTGGAAAAACAGTTGGAATATGCCGCCGATGATGCCATGGGTTTTTACCGTTTCTTATTGTCCAGGCCCGACATCATACAACCTCAGAATATCATCACCTTTTTTAATGAGGAGGCCACCGATAAGACCCGCATCAAAACCACCCTGTACAACCTGATTGTTAAGGAGTCGGAGAAGAACGACCTGGTCATCCTGTATTTTGCCGGTCATGGTGACGTACAGAATTTCAGCCGTGGCACCGAGGAGGGCTTTTTGTTGCTGCATGATGTCAGTCGCGATGGCGACTATATGGCACCGGGCAATGATGTGATAGAGATCAGTGATCTCCAGAAGTACATCTCCCTGGCCCCTGATGGGGTTAAGGTCTTGCTGATCACCGATGCCTGCCGTTCGGGTAAGCTTGCCAGCAACCAGAAGGCAGCCAGCCGGGTGCTGGGGGCGTTGATACAGGAATGGCAGGATACCTACAAGCTGGTCTCAAGCCAGCCCAACCAGCTCTCCTATGAAAACAGGAAATGGGGCGGGGGACATGGTGTCTTTTCCTACTACCTGCTATATGGCATGAAAGGCCTGGCAGATGTCAACAACGACCAACAGATACAGTTCTATGAGCTGTTTGATTTTGTTAAAAAGCGGGTGCAGGAGGCCACCAACTACAACCAGATACCCAAGGCCAAGGGTGATGAGACGGTCACCCTCCTCCCGGTGGACAAAGAGATGGAGCAAACGGCCCGCAGGAAGTTTCCTGAGGCCGGAGAAGACAAGCAAACGGCTCAAAAGCAGTTTCCTGAAAGGAACAAGGATCAACAGTCCAGTGAGCCGGAACATGAATACCCATACCTGCAGTGGGGGGCCAATCGTTCGGGAGGCGATTACTTTTATGATGTCCCACCCGACAAACAGCATCTTATCAATCGTTTTGAGCAGCTGACCGAAAAAGGCGTTCTGGTTCCCGAACAGGTCGATGACAGCCGCGACACCCTGCCGGATATGAGCATAGGCGAGAAGATCCGATACAGGGGCCATGAAGGCAATGTTTTTGCTGCCGATATCTCGCTGGACGGTTCCTTTGTGGCTACTGGTGGCAGGGATAGCGTGGTTAAGCTGTGGGATGCTAAAAATGGCCGGTTAAAGGGCCGTTTCCCCCACCAGGGGGTTAAAGCCCTTCGCTTCACCCCCGACGGCCAGCACCTGGTCAGCGGCGGGTGGGACAACCGGGTCAGGGTCTGGGATGTGGATGAAAGGCGTATTGTGGCAAGCCGGCTTGCGCACAGCGATGACATAGAGTCTGTTTCTTTCAGCCGCGACGGCCGTTATATGGCTACCGGCGGCAGGGGCAGGAAAATAAAAGTATGGAACACCAACCGCTGGGAGGTGGTGGCCTCCTTTCCAAGAAGGCACGCCCAGGAGGTACATGACCTGGCCTTCAGCAGGGATGGCCAATCCCTGCTGACAGCCGGTGAAGGCGGGCACATTCTGAAGCGAAGTGCCGGTGAAGGCTCGGTACTTCAAAAAGCCAGCCTCGAATCGCCTGTTCACGATTTGCTGTTGGTTGGGAACAGCAACCAGTTGCTGGCTGCCACCGGCAAAGGTGATGTGGTGGCTTTCCATCCCCAAGAATTGACCCTGCAAAGGACCTTCGACCTGCCCCTGCAGTCGGTCGAAAGCATGGCCGTCGACCCTCGTGGGCATTACCTGCTGGCCGGTGGAGTAGACCATCGGCTGTTGGTGTGGAACCTGCAGGAAAACGAGCCAGCAGCCAGCGTTACGGTACCCCGCGGCATCAGCAGGGTTGCCCTGAATGCTTTCCGCGAAAAGTCGGCATGTGCCATGTACGGGGGCCATGTCATGCTGCTGGACATCAAAAACATCCTGCCACCTGTCTCAGGCAATGCTTATGACATGTACCGCCTCATCCGCTCGAGCAAATCGCTGAGCCACCTGTGGAACCGGGCCCGGGGCTATTACTGCTCTGCCCTGCAGTCGTATGCCTCCGACATCATCCGTCCCTTCATCAATGGGAAGGCTTTGCTGCCCGACTTGGAAGAGATACGCAGGGCCCGTACCTGTCTTCATTATGCCGCCCGCATCTATCAGGGTGAGGATGTGATCAGCCGGCGCATAAAGATCAAACAACAATTGCTGGATATTTTTGAGACGCTGAAAGCCCGCCGCTACCACAACCTTTCAGGGGCTGCAGCAAAAGTGCAGGATATCATCAATGAGCAACCAGATGCCGCCTATACCCACAACACCCTGTCTGTTATTTACCGGCGGTTGAATGAACTTAAAAAGGCCCGGCAATCGGGTCGTATGGCTGCCAGGCGCATACCCGACTGGACCGAACCCAAGGCGAACCTGGGCAAGGCCTGCTTTAAGGAGGGCGACTACGACAAAGCACTGGACGAGTTTGGACGGATTGTGGAGATAAGGCCTGACCTGGCCAAGGGATATGCCCGTCGCGCAGACGTATTTGCCTTCCTGGGCAATTTTTCGAAAGCCCAAAAAGAGTATGAAAAAGCGATGCAGCGCGACAGCCTGAACCCGGAGACACACCATGGACTGGCGCGCCTGCAGATGAATACAGGAAGAGAGAATGAAGCAGAGCAGTTGCTGAGATTTTCACTGGAAAAGCATCCCGGGTACCGCAACAACCGCTTTTTGCTTGCCCGCCTGTATCATTACCGGTTTGTCAAATATTACCGTCGCCGGGGTAAAGTTCGCGAAGACCTGCTGCGTGAAGCCACAGAGGTGCTTAAGCAGGAAAAGGAATGCTACAGGGCTGATATGATCAAGGCAGACATATTCCTGACTATTTACAGCCTCCGGGAGGAACTGTCAGATCTAAAAAGGAACAGGATGGTGGAGATATTTGATGTTGACGGGTTTAAAGCTTTCCGCCAGAAGGCTTATCACTGGTTTAACAGTGCCATGAGTCATGATCCGCTGTCAGCGCGCGTCAACGCTGGCATTGCTCGTTGCCATGCCTTCAACGGCCATATGGATAAGGCGATGGATCACCTCATGGACTACAGCCGGAAAGTGCCGGGCGACCCCCGTCCTTTTTATGCCATGGGCAGGATATATGCAGGGCAAGGCAACTGGAAGGCGGCCCGTAAAAAGTTGCGCACGGCCATTGAACACGACGGCCGCTATTTCCCGGCTTATTATATGATGATGGTAAGCTACCGCCAGCAGGAAGGTGGAAAGGATGGGTGGCTGCGTTCACTGATCAAACGGGAAGAGCATTCCGGCAGGCAGTTTCTTGAGAAAGCCCGGCAGGTTTTTCATTCGCCCGTCTTCAAGAAGGAAGCCGACCTGTTTAATTATTTCACGGTGCGTTATTTTTAAACACCCATCATTTGAGCTCTTTCAGCAGCTTTGATGCCCGGTCCCTGTATGGATGCTGCGACTCTTCGGCTATGTCCCGCAGCCGGTTGCGTGCCTTCTCCTGCTGGTTGTCTTTCAGGTAGGCCATGGCCAGGTACCACCCTGCCTCATCCTGCAGGGTGGCCTCTTTAAGGTTGTTCACATAAAGCAGGTTTTCAATGGCCTGCTGCGTTTTGCCCGATTCCATTTCGGATATGGCCATATAGACTATAAGTCCCGCGTTTTCAGCACTCCTGCGGACATTCTCCTCAAACAGGCTCGAGGCTTCCTGGTAATTGCCCCTTTCATAGTGTTTCATGGCCCGTACGATCAGGTTGTACTCTTCCTGGGAGAGATGACCGAAGCCGGCAGGTACTTGTTCTCCACGCGCATAGGGTACCAGCTCGTTGGGTTGGGCTTCAAAATAGTTGTTGTACAAACTGTTGCCGGTATTATTTGATGGCAGCAACACAAAAAGGCCCACGATCAGCAGCGCGGCAATGCCAGTGGCATAATACAACCACCGCCTTTGGTATAACGGGACGCTTTTACCTTGGCCGGCATCTCTCTCTTTTTCGCTTTCCTGTTCCAGTGAAGGGGCCAGCTGCTCGTGTTTTACCTGCAACTTTTTTCTCAGCTGCTCTTTGCCTGCATTTTCAGCAGCCCTTACCACCCCCCGCATGAACTGGACCTGCTCGGAAAAGGCAGGCTCCTCATGTATGCGTCTGTCCACCTCCTCCTTTTCTTCCGTGGTGGCTTCCTCCAGCAGGTAGCGCTCTATAAGTTCGATGTCCTTGTCGGAAATGGCCATATGCGATGATTAATAATTTTTCACCATGCTTGTGTACAGCTCACGGAGCTGTTTCAAACAGCGGTAACGCTGGGTTTTGACATAATCTGCCCCGGAGAGATTCAAGTCCCGGGCTATCTCCATGTCCCTGCGCTTTTCATAATATTTTTTTACCAGGATGTCGCGGCAGCTTTTGCCAACCTGCTGCAACAACTGCTTCATCCAGAAGTGGATGTGGTCGCTTTCTTCCTTTTTGTGTTCGCTGTCTTCCGGTTGGTCCGGAATCTCTTCCCCGGGTTGTTCTCTTTTCTTCTGCCGGTTGAGCTTGTTGAGCCAGGTTTGGGAACAAACGGAATACAGGAAGGTTCGAGGGCTGCATGTCAGCTCAAAATTTTTGTCCAGGAATTTCTCATACAACACCATGATGCCCTCCTGGAAGATGTCGCGCGCTTCGTCACTGGTGCCGCTGTTTGTAACCACCATTTTATAGATCATGGGGTAGTATTGTTGGTACACGTATTCAAGGATCTCGTCGTCTGAGCTCCTGATACCCTCGAGTATCTGTTGGTCATTGTATTGAGCTTTCTTCTTTTTCATGAATAACTGATCCTGCCCAAAAGTAATCGTAAAATTACAAAAATGTAAGGCCCTTGCCAGGGTTTTGGTTTTTCGAGCTCTGAAAAATTTTACCCCTGGTGATTACCTTTTTCATTTTCCGGTTATCAATGGGTGCCATCAAAACAACAAACCGGATTATGAAAGCATGCCTTCTCTCTCTTTTTGTATTACTCTGCAGTATGGATTCTCCTGATTATCAGAAGGAATTGTCGCCCGACTACAACAGGGCTTTGCAATATCTCAGGGAGCACCGATCACAAATAGACCGGAAAATTTACCGCAGCAGCGCCAGGGGCATCATGATCGCGGTGGTTTTTCCGGAGATCATCCGCTATTCACTTGTACGCGATTTGATTGAGACAAAAAGCCTGGAGCTTGGATATGTACATGAGGGGAAGGATTTTGTCGATTTCTCCATCGGGCGTTTCCAGATGAAACCCTCCTTTGCCGAAAACCTGGAGCGGGTGTTGCATTCCTCACCGGAGCTGTCGGAGCGACATGCCGCTTTGGCTCAATATGGGGGGAAGTCAACACAAACTGCACGCAAAAAACGCTTGCAACGCCTTAAAAAGCTTAACGGCCAACTCGCCTACCTCAAGGCTTTTTACGATGTGGTAAGAGAACGCTTTCCCGGGCTGAAAAAGCGATCCCTGCCTTATCAGGTTCAATTTTTTGCTGCCGCCTACAACCATGGTTTTATGTCGGACCGGCAGGAGGTGGAGAAATGGATGGACCGGGCCTGCTATCCATATGGCACCGGTGTGCCAGGGAAGCAGTATTCTTACAGTCGTGTTGCCCTGTATTTCTTGAACCACCACTATAAAAAAATATTTAAAAACTCATAAAATCACTACGTTATGCAAAAGCAAGCTAAAGTGTCCAAAAAGAGGATGCATTCAGGAAAAATGGTAACAAAGACACTCTGTGTTTTTTCTGTCTTTCTTCTGACAGCCGTTTCCTGTCACAATGCCGTTGTGGATGACCACCACCGGAGCCGCCAGTCTGAACCGGTCAAAGCACCTTTTCCCGGACTTGACCCGGAATATACCAGTTTTGCCTTCGATAATGCAGAGGCAGACACTTTCCGGTTGAGCAGCGGAACACGCATTGCCCTACCCAAACATGCTTTTGTGGATTCGGCAGGCAAGGTTGTTGATGGTGGGGTTGACTTGCGTTACAGGGAATTTCACAATGCCCTGGACATTTTCCTGGCTGGTGTGCCCATGCACATAGGTGAAGAAGGGAACAGACGCCAGCTTCAGACCGCCGGGATGTTTGAGATGCGGGCTGCAAAAAATGGCAGGACCCTCAGCCTGGCAGAAGATAAGAGCATTGATGTTCGTTTCGGCTCGCGCGTGCGGGGCAAGGACTACAACCTGTTCACCTTTGACGATTCCACGGGTAACTGGAGGTTTAAAGGTTACTCCGCTTCGGAACCCAATCCGCAGTACCGCCAGTCGAAGCGCAAGGTTGAGAAGCTCCAGAGGACCCGGAAACACCCGCTGGGACCGAAATATTTCATTTTCAATTACGAAGGGGCGCTCGATGTGTATTACAATCTTTACAAACAGGACGATTACAGTTACAGCGACAACCCTGCCATCAGGGAGCGCATTGAAGGATATGGAGCCCGCTGGCTCGATATCTGGATCCAGCGGCGCATCGGTTTCGATGGCCAGCGCACGGTCATGAGCTTCATACTCTGGAAACGCCTGTCGGATGATCCTTTTCCCGAGTGGGTGATAGAAGGAGATTATATAGACAGGCACATAAGCCACATCAGCGGCGACACCTACCTTTTTGAAATAAAAAACGAACAGGGGGCAAGCTATGCCACCCGGATACGTGGTGTCATGCCCCTGCGCTCCCTGCTTGCCTACCAGCCTGAATACTGGAAAAACCATTACCAGGAGGCCATGGAGGAGATCAAACAGGAAAGGAAGCGTATGCGAACACAGTCGAAGGTTTTTCGTTCTTTTGAAGTCAACAACATGGGTTACTCCAATTTCGACCGGCTGTTGAAGCTTCAGGACCCCATAGGCGTAGAGGTTTCTTTTTCTGTGGACCCGGAGTTCTCATCGGAGGTGTACAACCTGAAACGGGTGTT
>CAJXLE010000027.1 GCA_913055895.1 uncultured Bacteroidota bacterium
CCGGAGATGACGTTTTCTATCTCTTCGGCCACTTTTCTGTCAAAGTTCCAGCTGGCAAAACCGCCCTTCCTGGGTTCACCCGCGACGACCAGCAGGGTGCCGCCAGTGAACCCAGGAAGGGCGGTGCCGTCGACAACGAACTGCTGAGCATCCTGAGGGATTTGCGCAAGAACGTGGCCAAAGAGAACAACCTCCCGCCCTTTGTCATCTTCCAGGATTTCTCCCTGGAAGACATGGCCATTCAGTATCCCATCACCATGGACGAGATGCAGAACATAACCGGTGTGGGTGCCGGCAAGGCACATAAGTACGGCCAGAAATTCATCGAGCTGATCAACAATTACGTCAACGAGAAAGATATCATCCGGGCACAGGACATGGTGGTGAAATCGGTGGTCAACAAGTCCGGCATGAAGGTGTCCATCATACAGAGCATCGACCGGCAAATGCCACTGGAAGACATAGCCAGCTCCAAAGGCCTGGAGATGCGCGAATTGCTTGCTGAGATAGAATCCATTGTCCAGTCGGGCACCAAGCTCAACCTCGATTATTATATCAACCAGGTGATCGACGAAGACAAACAGGAGGATATCTATGAATATTTCCTGGAAGAAGCCGAGACGGAATCCCTTAGCGAAGCCCTCCAGGAACTTGGGGAAGATGAATACTCAGAAGAGGATGTACGGTTGATGCGGATCAAATTCTTTTCTGAATACGGCAATTGATACCTTGCTTGGATATTGACAATAAATGTTTAATTTTAGGTTGCCCGCAAGGCAGCCTTTTTTTAATAAACCACTCGCAATATGGCCAAAGCACCGGTTCTCACCATAAGGGGGCTTACCAAACATTACGGGGGACTTGTCGCCCTGAACAACCTTGACCTGAATGTCGGGCAGGGTGATATTTACGGGTTACTCGGACCAAACGGCAGTGGCAAAACCACCACGCTAAGCATTGTCATGGGCATCCTGCGTCAGAACAGGGGAAACTATTACTGGTTTGACCAAACACCCGGCTACCAGTCGCGTATGAAAATAGGCAGCCTCATCGAGGAGCCCGTGTTCTACCCTTACCTCACCCTGAACGACAACCTGAAGATCCTGGCCCGCATCAAGGGCATCTCCGACGGACATATCAACCAGGTGCTGGGTGCCAGCAACCTCTTAAAAAGGAAATACTCACGATTCAAGGACCTTTCATCCGGACTGAAGCAAAGACTGGCCATAGGTGCTACGCTCCTGGGCGATCCGGATGTGCTGGTACTCGACGAGCCCACCAAGAGCCTCGACCCGGAAGGCTTCTCGGACCTGCGCAACATCATCCAGCAGGAATCGCAGAAGGGGAAAACGGTCATTCTGGCCAGCCACATACTCGACGAAGTGGAGAAAGTGTGCACCCACGTGGGCATACTCAAATCCGGTGAACTGGCTATGGAGGGCAAAGTCGAAGACATTCTCAGCGGCAAACAGGTGGTGTATATCTCCACCGGTGACGGGGAGAAGGCCCGGCAGGTTCTGGCGGAATGCCCGCTCATCGAGAAATATGAGCAGGAGAAATCATCCGATTTTAAGGTGCTGCTCCGGCAAAAGAATGCTCCCGCCGACCTGAACCAGTATATGTTCAACCAGGGAGTGGTCCTTTCGCGACTGGTGAAACAGAAAAACACACTGGAATCTGAATTCCTGCAATTGATGAAATGACACACCCCGCATGATAGGGGTAAAGGAATGACAAACGACTAAAATCTCCCCTAAGCAGGATCGGGGCAGATCAAAAATAATCTTGTGAAACCTGCATCCAGTAACCTACACAACAAAGACGTGATTATTCCATGCAGGTTACATAAGGCCAAAAAATTAAATAAAAAATAATCTTATGAAACGTTCCCCTCTGGCGGGATAAGTTACATAAGGCCAATTAAATAGATAAAAAATTATTTTGCGAAAGATACCTTTTCCGGCATAATAAGTTTCACCTGACAATAAGGCATTGATAATTAAATGAATGAAGGCCATGCCCAGAGCAATTCAAATTGAAAACATCAAGACTTTCTCTTCCAACACTTTTCGTGTGATCATCAGCCTGCACCTTTTGTTCTTTGTATTGGTGCTGTTGTCCATCTCACGCGTGGAGATCAGCCTGGGGGAATTCTCCATAAGCCGGCTTTATCAATTTCCCGATGTATGGGAGTTTTTCCCGTGGATAGCCAGCTGGTTCAATATCCTGCTGGCCGTCCTGGTCATCGTGCTAACCTGCAATGAGTACCGCTATAAGACTTTTCGCATGCAGATGATGAACGGCATGCATGAAGGACACCTGCTGCTGGGCAAGGCCTACATCATAGCCGTCATAGCCATTTATGCAGTTGTACTGGTGGTCCTGTCGGCCCTGGTATCCGGCTGGCTGCAACCCGAAGGGGAAAAGGGAATTATTGAATTGTCAGGTTTTCAGAATGTGGGCTTGTATTTTCTGCAAACAATAGGCTATATGTCGATGGCCCTGCTCTTTGCCACCCTTCTTCGCAACAACGGGCTGGCCATCATCATCTTTATCCTGTATCTTTTCCCGGGAGAAGTGATCCTGCGCAACCTGGTTTTTCCCGGTGTTGAAGCCTATTTCCCGGCCAAGCTGATCAGCGACCTGACTCCCTTGCCCTCCATGTTCACAAGCAGCATAACCCCTCTGCAAGGCAGTGGTTTGCAACTGCAGAGCCAGGGTGCCCAGGATGTCCTTACCATGGGTGAAGGCGCAGGTTTCGCACTGCTTTACACCCTGCTCTTTCTGGGCATCACCTATCTGTTCTTGCGCAGAAGGAAACTTTAGTTGCCCTGCCAACGGGTTCGTTGCTTGAGCAATGCCTGGCATGTCTCGTAGTCTTCCCTGCTCTGGTAATACCTGAGCAGGCGGCTGAAAAATTCTTCATCACGGAAGAAAGGATGTTTGCTGTTGAAGGGTATCTCCCCCTTGATGGTGAGCTTCAAGATTTCATCTATGGAATGTTGCTGTGATTCAGCATGCTGACCAGCACTGTAAGCACCAAGGGCTTCTCTTTTCTGCTTTTCCGACACCTCAAGGTGGTTTTCTATGAACTTGGTGATCTCGTATTGCAGCTGGATCGATTCGCTGTTTTCTTTCATCAGGCGCTTGTTTTCCTGGTAGCGCTTCTCTATCTTCTCCGACTGCTCATCGGTAAGGGGTTCCTCCAACATGGCCTGGGCGATCATGTTGTTCTGGTGAATGATCTCCATATTTCTCTCGGTGCGAGCCCGTAAGCCCTCCAGCGTTTGTCGAAGCAGATCTATCATTTTGTTTGCAGCTTGTTTGGGGATTGAATGACAATTCGTCTCTGATGCTAAAACGTAAAAAGGATCAGGTTAGTCTGATGTTGGTCTGGGTATCCAGGGCATCGCGCAAGCCGTTGCCGACAAGGGTGAAGGAAAGAACGGTGAGCATGATGGCCACCCCGGGCAGTATGGCGAGGTAACCCATGTCTACAAGTATGTATCCATAGTGTTGTTTGATCATGGTGCCCCACGAAGGCATGGGAGGTTGTACACCTATGCCCAGGAAGCTGAGACCGGCCTCGATGAGGATGGCCGAGGCAAAGTTGGCCGCCGATATGATGATAACGGGGTTGATTACATTGGGCAGTATATGCCGGATGATGATCCTTCCTGAAGGGAAACCCATGGCACGGGCGGCTTCGACAAATTCCTTCTCCCTTACCGACATGATCTGGCCCCTCACCACACGGGCCACCTCAACCCACATGGTCAGTCCCACGGCAATGAATATCTGCCAGAAACCCTTGCCGATGACCAGTGTGATGGCAATGACCATCAGCAGGGTGGGTATGCTCCACACTACATTGATCAGCCACATGATCAGGTCGTCGACCCGTCCCCTGAAATAACCGGCCGCTGAGCCCAGCGTCAGACCAATCAACAAAGAGATGAACACGGAGATGAATCCCACAGAAAGGGAGATCCTGGCACCGATGATCAGCCGGCTCAACAGGTCCCTGCCAAAACGATCGGTCCCTAGGGGAAAGGTTTTGGTGGAGAGGTGCTCGCGGACGATCTTCTTTTCTAAGGCCTGGTAGGTAATTGTTTGCCTGTTTCCCTGCACATCGGTGAAATGAAAAGTGTTGTTGCGGTATTCCACAGGTTCATCCGGTGATAAGGCGAAAGCCACATCCACCGGATGCAGTTCCCGGACAAACTTTTCTTCTTCTTCATACTGGGTGTATTCCTCTACCACCATCTTCTGTTTCCGGAAGGAATAATCCTGGTAGGGTATCAGGTCGTATCTGCCATCTCGTCCCGTCAGCATCGTTTTGAGCGCATGGGTTTTTGGCGGTTGGTCGTTGCGGCGTTTTTTAACCACCTGTACGCTGAAACCCGGCTTTTTGGTGGTCAGTGACAGATGCTGGGAGTTGGCATTGGGAGATGCATCCGGGGTTATCGCATAGCCCAGCAGGGCAACCACAAAAAGCAGCAACAGGAAGATCAACCCGCCCATGGAGAAATGGTTGCGGCGGAAACGCCGCCAGGCTATCTTGCCGGGGGTGAGCGATGAACGGCTCTGAGCTGCTGTGTCTTTTCTTTTCATGGCGGAGGACAAAATAAAAATATTTTGTTCAATTTACATGATAACGCCTGTTTTTCCATTTGAAACCAACCAGCTGCCCAGCCAGCGCTGGAAGGGTGCTGAGAAAAGGATAAACCAGCTGCGCGGGAAAAAATGCCTTCCATAGTTGGGGCCGTCCGAAATGCCTGGTCAGCGGTATCAGGAGGATGGAGTCGGCTGCCGACTTAAACAGGAAACCCATCAGCAGGGGCATCAAAAAAGCAGCATGGAAAAAGGAGCCTGCTAAAAGCGCCAACAGCCAGAGGTTAAAGACCAAAACCACAAGGCCCACCCCCAGGATGTCGAAATCTCTGTAATGGCGGCTTTTTGATGCCCATCTTTTGCGCTGGCTCCAGAAATCCTTCAGATTTTGGGCAGGGGGGGTTTCAACCTTTGCCCGAAGGTCGGGGTTGAAGGCAACATAAGCATGGGGGAGCTTTTTCACCTTTAATAGCAAAAGGGTGTCGTCGCCCGACACCACACTGCCGGCAAAAGGGTCGTCAACACGCTCCAGCAGCTTCCGTGGGAAAGCCATGTTGGCTGCATTGCCAAATAATGGATGCCCAAGGCTGCTGCTGCCGGCAGCCGTACCCAGAAGGGTCAGTAATTCCAGCGACTGGAAGTGCGTGAAAAAATTGCCCCGGGAACATTCAAAAAGCACAGGACCGAAAATCAGAGAAGGTTGGTGCTTTTGATAAAAATGTGCTGTTGAGGCAAGCCATTGTGGCCCCATCTGGCAGTCGGCATCGGTGGTGACTATGAGCTCGCCCCTCGTGGCATCAATACCCCTGGACAGGGCAGCTTTCTTTCCCGCCTCCCCCGATATAAGGCTCATGACACGGACGGGAAGATCCTGCTTTTGTTCCCACTTGTCCAAAAGGGCCTTCGAGGCATCACCCGAATGGTCGTCAACCACCACCACCTCCCAGCGGTCCCGCGGATAATCCTGCCGGCTGAGGGCCTCCAGCAAATCATCCAGGTTTTTCTGTTCATTGCGCACCGCTATGACTACCGAGATAGAAGGGGGTGTACCTGTGAGATTTACTCCGGACCGAACCCGCTTCACCCTGCGCCAGCCCACCGACATCATCGTGAGCAGCAGGAGATAAGGAATCGAAATTGTAAGGGTCACCCACGCCTGAACCGTCATATCTTTTTTCCTGTTTCTGTGGCAAAATTAAACTTATTTTGATAATCTGCTGCTTAAACCACTTCTTTGACACAAATAACCCGTATATTTTTTATTCTGTAAATTAATTTTTAAACTTGTTATATCGAACAATCAATTTTTATAACTGTGGTATAGTTAAAATAATGCCCTTAAAATTGGCATTATTTTGATCGATTTGATTACATTTGCATGAAGGTAAACACTTGAAAAGGGGCACGTTTAGCAACTATATGAATAAAATAAAATTAAACGTACTTGGGATATCTTACAGCCAGACGCAGACAGGTGCCTATGCTCTTGTGCTGACTGAGGAAAAAGGAGAGCGAAGAATTCCCATCATCATAGGAGGTTTTGAGGCACAATCTATTGCCATCCAGCTGGAAGGCCTGAAACCTCCCAGGCCACTCACCCACGACCTGTTTCATAATTTTGCGCTTACCTTTAAGATCAACCTGAAAGAGGTGATCATCTACAAGCTGGAAGAAGGGGTGTTCTATTCGCAGCTGATTTGCGACAGAGAGGGAGAAGAGGTGGTGATCGATGCACGTACCTCCGATGCCATCGCCCTGGCCCTTCGGTTCAAATGCCCCATATATACCACTGAAGAGATACTCTCCAAATCGGGCATTGTGATCGATCTCGAGCAGGATAAGGGCACCGGACAGGTGAAGGACGAGAAGACAACCCAAAAAACCACCAAAGAATCCAACCAGAAATACAGGGATATGGCCCTTGGCGAGCTGGAAGAACTGCTCAATGAGGCCGTCAAAAATGAGGAATATGAGAAAGCCTCCCTGATCCGTGATGAGATCAAACGCCGAAAGAAATAACCCCATTTACAACTCCCAGAAAGCTTCCCTTATGAAGAAGATCTTTGTTCTAATCTCTGTACTTATTGTGAGTACAGGGTTTATTGTATCCCATGGTTCTGATTCTTCAAGCTCTGCCGATCATACACCCAAACAAACCACCACGAAATCTCCGCAGCAAACCTCCGATACGGCTTATGCCGAACCCGACATCACCCCCGAGACAGAGAAAGATACGCTGACCCCGGCCGCTTCTGAGGGCACCGGACGTGAAAATGTACTGCTGAAAAAAGGCAAGAATGAAGGCATTTCACTTATGTCCATCCTGCGTGGCCTGTTGGGTCTGGTCGTTTTGATTTTCCTTGCCTGGCTCTTTTCTGCCAGAAGAAGTGCGGTGGACTGGGGTGTGGTGGCCAAAGGACTGGCCATACAGGTGGTTCTGGCATTAAGTATTTTGTACATACCAGCCGTGGCGGCTGTCTTTGATTTTGTCGGTAAGATCTTTGTCAAAATTCTGGATTTCACCGAAGCCGGAAGTGATTTCCTGTTCGGTCCGCTGATGAATACCGACACCGTCGGCTATATCTTTGCCTTCAAGATCCTGCCCACCATCATCTTCTTCTCGGCCCTGACCAGTGTGCTCTTTTATTTCGGCATCATCCAGGTCGTGGTGAAGGGACTGGCCTGGTTGATGACCAAAGTCATGAAACTCTCGGGTATGGAAAGCCTCTCGGTGGCCGGTAACATATTCATCGGCCAAACCGAATCGCCCCTGATGATCAAGGAGTACCTGCCCAAAATGAACGACTCGGAGATGCTGCTGGTGATGATCGGGGGTATGGCCACGGTGGCAGGTGGCGTGATGGCCGCGTACATAGGCTTCCTCGGGGGCGACGATCCCGTACAACGGGTGCTCTTTGCCAAACACCTGCTCACCGCCTCAGTGATGGCTGCACCCGGGGCGGTGGTGGTGTCCAAGATACTCCTGCCCCAGACCGAGGAGGTCAACAAAGACATCCACGTCTCCATGGACCAGGTGGGAAGCAACTTCCTGGACGCCCTGTCCAACGGCACACTTCAGGGTCTGCGACTGGCAGCCAATGTGGGGGCCATGCTGCTGGTTTTTTTCGCTTTTATTGCCATGGTTAATTTTATTTTTATGAAAGTAGGCGACTGGACCGCATTGAACGGGGCCATTGCCGATGCCACCGGCGGACAGTACCAGGAACTCTCGCTGGAATTTGTGCTGGGTTACCTGTTTGCACCCCTGATGTGGGTGATCGGGGTGGTCAAATCCGACATCACCCTGCTGGGCCAGCTGCTGGGAGAGAAGTTGATAGCCAGCGAGTTTGTGGGCTATACATCCCTGGCCGAGATGAAATCGGCAGGTAAAGCTGTATATGGCAAATTCACAGAGTACAAATCCATCATCATGGCCACCTATATGTTGTGCGGATTTGCCAACTTTGCCTCTATCGGCATCCAGATTGGGGGTATTGGCGGACTGGCACCCAATAAACGCACCTTCCTCTCCAGGAATGGCATGCGGGCCCTTATCGGGGGTACCATTGCTTCCCTCTTCTCAGCCACCATCATCGGGATGATTATGGGATAGGCAAAAGGGTTGAAGGTTGAAATGAGTTGAATGGGTTTGAAGATTGAAAGAGTTGAATGGGTTGAAAATTCAAAAAAATACACGCTATGAAAATATTGAAAATCCTTTTGGCAGCCATCCTTTTCTGGCCGGTGGTGTCGTTTTCACAGGGCATACCCGACAACGAAAACGATTACCTGATCACCATCAACACCGATAAGGGGGAGATTAAGATGGTGCTTTACGACGAGACGCCCATCCATAAGATGAATTTTGTTGAACTGGCAAAAGCAGGTGTTTACGATCATCTGTCCTTCCACCGGGTGATAGATGGTTTTATGATCCAGACCGGTGATCCCGATACACGCAACAAGTCGGTTGACTATGACCCCTCCGTGATACAGAAGACCCTCCCGGCAGAGATACGACCGGGGCTGAAGCATATATACGGGGCAGTGGGAGCTGCCCGGCGTGACAACCCGCAGAAACTGTCCAACGGCTCGCAGTTTTTTATTGTGGAAAATCCGAAGGGAGCGCCCCACCTGGATGGCGAGTACACTGTCTTTGGTCGCGTGTTAAGCGGCTTGCGTGTGGTACATGAAATAGCCGCCACGCCCACCGACAAAAGCGATACGCCTAAAAAAGATATCCGCATGACGGTGGACGTCGACACCGTGAAGCGCTCCACCATCGAAAAATTCTATCATTACAGTTACTAGCCGGCCTGCCCGGGAAGCTTGTTGCTGAGGCGGAGGATTGCACCTATGCGCCGGCCGGTACGGTAGAGCAGCTCCTTGCCGTTTTTTAGGGCTTCCTCTGTGGTGGTGGGTCTTTCCACTACGGGCAGCAACAGGTCAAACCCTTCAGGGGCACCGGCATCAATGCTTCCGGCCACGGCAATGACCGGTCTGTGGTGTTTATGTGCCAGGCGGGTCACACCCATGGGTGTTTTGCCATAGCCGGTTTGTGCATCGATCCTGCCCTCACCGGTGACCACCACATCGTGCCGGGTTATGGCTTCCTCCAGTTTGAGTTCGCGGGCAACCAGGCTGAAGCCATTTTCCAGGGAGGCTAGCGAAAAGGCCAGCAGGCTCACCGCCAGGCCACCGGCGGCCCCGGTGCCGGGCATGGTGAAAAGATCCTTGCTTGTATATTGTTGCAGCAGGCGGGCATAAGCTTCCAGGTTTTGATCCAGGATCTTGACGTCTCCCGGCTGGGCTCCCTTCTGCGGACCATACACCCTGGCGGCGCCCCGTTCACCCGTCAGCGGGTTGTCCACATCGCTGGCGATGGCAATGGTGGTGTCCTTCAAACGCGGGTCAAGCCGCCGGGTGTCGATGCGGCTTATGTAGTTGAGCTTTTCGCCGGTTGGGAACATCGACTGGTCGTTTTGGTCGTAAAAGAGAGCACCCAGGGCATGCAACAAACCTGCTCCACCATCGATGGTGGCGCTTCCGCCAATGCCCAGGATGATCTTACGGCAGCCGCGGTCCAGTGCAGCCTCTATGAGCTCTCCAGTGCCATAGCTGGTGGTGAAAAAGGGGTTGCATTCGCTCTCTTTGAGCCTTTCTATGCCCGAGGCAGCAGCCATCTCGATAACCGCCGTCTCTCCGTCGCCCAGCAGACCAAACATGGCAGTGGTCTGGCGCATCAACGGATCATGAACGCGGGTCACGGCCACCTCTCCACCGGTGGCGTCAACCAGGGCACGTACAGTGCCCTCACCACCGTCGGCCAGGGGCAGACGTGTGACCTGCCAGTTGGCACCGGTCGACTGCAGGCCTTCCGAGAGGCTTGTACAGACTTCAAAGGCAGTGAGGCTGTGCTTGAACGAATCGCTGCAGATCAGTACTTTCATAGCCAAATGATGCACTACTGGTTCTACTTTTTCGTGGCTTTCTGAAGGGTGAAGGCAAAGGAGGTCCCCTTGCCAGGTGTGCTGCGCACGTTGATGGTTTGTCCGTGCGCCTCAATGATGTGCTTGACGATGGCCAGGCCCAGGCCCGTGCCACCCTGCTCCCTTGAACGGCTCTTGTCTACACGGTAAAAACGCTCAAAGATACGGGGTATCTCACTTTCCTTGATGCCCAGGCCGTTGTCGGTGACCTCCACCAGGATGTTCTCGCCCATATCAAGAAAGGAAACGGTGGTCCTTCCGTTCTCCCGTCCATAATTGATCGAGTTGACAATCAAATTGGTGACAAGCTGATAGATGCGTTCCTTGTCGGCATATACCTTGATGGATTTGTCATACTTCGAGGCAAAAGTGAGCCGGGCACCCCTTTCCTTGGCCTTTAGCTCCTGGGCCTCAAAGACATCCTTGATCACGTCAACAATGTCGAAATTCTCGTATTTTAGCTCCAGCTCGCCCGACTCCAGCTTGGTGATGGCCTCCAGGTCCTCCACGATGGAGATCATCCGGTTGATGCTTTTCTCGGTTTTCTTCAGGTACTTCTTGTTGATATCCGGATCGTCGATGGCTCCATCCAGCAAGGTGAGCACATAGCCCTGGATGTTGAAGATGGGGGTCTTGAGCTCATGCGAGACATTGCCCAAAAACTCCTTCCTGTACCTGGCCATCTGTTTGAGCTGGGCTATCTCTTTGGTTTTGTTTCGCGCCCAGTTGATCACCTCGTCGTTCACCTCGCTCACTATGTCCTTGTCCTCCAGGTTGCGCCTGAGATCTTTTTCCGGGATGTTCTTCTGGTGGATGGTCTTGTAAATCGGATTGATCTTCTCGAAAATGAAACTGTTCAGCATGTAATAAACCACAATGTATACCGCGATGAAAATGAACAGGATGCCAAAGAGAATCGGCCACAGGTTGTCCGATTTGTTGGATAGGATCATCAACAACAGCACCACCGCGGCAATGAACGAGGTGATCAGGGAGATGTTGACCGCCATTTGGCGGGGAGATGTGGGTTTCATGATGGTTGTTTTTGGGTCCGCAGGTTCGTCTCAGTTATTTTCCCAGCTGCTGGCGAACGATCCTGGCCACATATTTGCCGATGACATCAAATTCCAGGTTTACAACCGTACCGGGTTCCATCTCGTGGAAGTTGGTCATGTTGTAAGTGTAGGGAATCACCGCCACTTCAAATGATGTGTCCTTCGAATTTACAACCGTCATGCTGACACCGTTGATGGAGATGGATCCTTTTTCCACAGTGATGTAATCCTCCTGGGAGGGATCGTACTCAAACCGAAGGTACCAGCTTCCATCGGCTTCCCTGACATCCGTACACCTGGCCGTTTGATCCACATGGCCCTGCACAATGTGGCCGTCGAGGAAACTGTCGGCCTTCATGCTGCGCTCCAGGTTTATCTTATCGCCCTTTTTCAAATAACCCAGGTTCGACTTGTCCAGGGTCTCCTGGACCGCAGTTACCGTGAAATTTTTTTTCTCTTTGTCCACATCTACAACCGTCAAACACACGCCATTGTGGGAGACGCTTTGATCAATGCTCAGCTCATCTGCAAACGAACACTCCATGGTGATGTGCAGGTTGCCGCCCTCTTTCTCAAGGTTGACAACGGGAGCCGCTTCTTCTACTATTCCTGAAAACATAGCAATCAACTTTTTGGGTGAATGAATTGTTCCCGCACTGGCGGGCTGATTTTTTAAGTGGTCAATAGGTTATAACAACAAAATAGTCATATAAAATTTGCCCGTCCGGGGGACGTTGCATCTGGCCATTACAATATAAAAATATGGTCCATATAAAACGTTCCCGCCACAACTGGATAAGTAACACAAGACCATATGGAAAAAATGATCTTGGGCAACCATCAGGGAAGCTGAAGCTTTGTTCAGGCATACCCATGTGCGAATTTAGAAATTATTTGTTGTTTATTGTGAAAAATAAGTTGCATATTTGATATGATTCACCAGCATATACCCCAACGCTTAGCCTAGCGCTTAGGGCTACGCTTAGGGCTGGAATATTTCGCTGATATATTTGTTTAGTGCTACTGTTTAGTGCTTAGCGCCACGTTAAGTCAATGGTTATTGTTTAGCGCTATGTTAATCGCCGGGGTAATAGGCTGGGGGTATCAGGGGCGGGAAATCTCACTGAGTCATCCGCTCTGCACCAAATAGAAACAAACACATCATGATATTTTTAACAGGAGGCACTGGATTTGTGGGTGCCCATATGCTGCGCCATTTGATTGTAAATGGAGAAAAAGTGCGGGCTTTAAAAAGGGCATCAAGCAATACCCAATACACCCAGCGCGTTTTTGAAACTTATCGGGATGATCCGCCCAACATGTTCGACCAGGTGGAATGGGTCGAAGGAGATGTATTGGATCATGAAATTTTGCAGGAGGCCACTGCCGGGGTGGATGCCATATACCATGTCGCCGCCCTGGTCAACTTCGATCCCTCCAGCCGCAGGGCCATGCTGGAGACCAATATTACGGGTGCAGCCAATGTTGTGAACGCAGCCCTGGAAAATGGGGTCGGCAAAATTGCCTACGTGAGTTCGGTTGCGGCGTTGGACCCGCCACGCGAAGACCTGCCGGTAGATGAGATACAATTTGGCAACAACCCGACACGTTATTCTGCATATGCCGAAAGCAAATTCCAGGGTGAGCTGGAGATATGGCGCGGAGTAGAGGAAGGTCTGGATGCTGTGGTGGTGAACCCGTCAATCATACTGGGACCATTGGTCCCAGTGGATGGTCCGGGAGCTCTTTTCCAGAGCCTGCGCAGGGGCATGAGCTTTTACCCGTCAGGCATAACCGGCTTTGTCGACGTGCGTGATGTCTGCAGATCATTGACCCAGCTGATGGGAAGAGAAATATACAACGAGCGTTTCATACTCTCTGAAGGCAATTATTCCTACAGGGATATATTCCAGACAATAGCCAGGGCCTTTGGGGTCAGGGTACCGTCCAGGAAATTGCCTGCCTTCGCAACAGCCCTGGCATGGCGACTGGAATGGTTGCTGGCAGGACTTTCCAATCGCAACCCCCGGATAACCCGGGAAATTCATGAGTCAGCCCACAGGCAGGTTCATTTTAGCAACGAGAAAATTAAAAAGGCCATCGACTTTCAGTTTACATCCATCGAACAATCCATAAAGGATACAGTGGAGCATTTTGATGATTAAAAATTCCATCCTTTCCGGTGATGATGACAAATGATCCATAAATCCGATGGAAAGATACCCGTTTGAAAGGTCCGACATGGTGGCATTCGTCAAACGTCCAGGATCATTACAAAGGAATTGATAATAAAATTGCCCGAACCGGGCATAAGCAATTTTGACCTGTCGGTCAAATAAAAAAACAACAACATGAAAAGCAAAAAGAAGAACAAGAAGAAGAATAAAGCCAAAGTCAAGTTTAAAAATAAACTGATGGACCAGGTGTTGGATGTTTTCAACCGCAATCCAAAACAGTCCTATAACTACAAACAGGTCTCCAGCATGCTGAAGGTAAAGAACAAGCACAAGCGTAAGATGGTGATGGACGTGCTGGCCGAGCTGGAGCGCACCGAATATCTCAAAGAAGTTAAGACGGGCAAATACCAGGTTAACCTGAAATCAAGCCTGGTAGAGGGGCGTATTGAGTTCACGGCCAAGGGTACCGGTTATCTTGTCTCTGAAGATGTCCAGCAGGATGTCTTTATTGCCAACCGCAACCTCAAGCATGCCCTGCCGGGGGATAAAGTGAAGGTCCGGCTGTATGCCCAGCACCGCAATAAAACGCTGGAAGGGGAAGTGCTCCAGATCCTTGAAAGGGGCAAAAGCCGTTTTGTCGGCAAAGTATCGGTCTCCAGCAACTTTGCTTTCCTGGTGACCGCCAGCAGGAGCGTTCCCTACGACATTTTTATTCCCCTCAAGAAACTGAAAGGAGCCAAAGACGGACAGAAGGCTGTTGCACGGATCACCGACTGGCCCCAGCAGGTTAACAACCCGTTTGGTGAAATCGTTGAAGTGCTTGGCGATAGCGGCGACAATGAAACCGAGATGCACGCCATACTGGCTGAGTACGATTTGCCCTATGAGTTTCCCGATTCGGTGGAACAGGCAGCAGAAAAGATTCCCGAAGAAATCCCGCAGGAGGAGTATAAAAAAAGGAGAGACTTCCGGGATGTCCCCACTTTTACCATCGATCCCGAAGATGCCAAGGATTTTGACGACGCCCTCTCCCTGCGTAAGCTAAAGAACGGCAAGTGGGAGGTGGGCATTCATATTGCCGATGTCACCCACTATGTGCAACCCGACACCATCCTGGACAAGGAAGCCTATGACCGGGGTACTTCGGTGTACCTGGTCGACCGGGTGGTGCCCATGCTTCCTGAAAGGCTTTCCAATGGCGTTTGTTCGCTGAGGCCCAATGAGGAAAAGTTGTCTTTTTCTGCAGTCTTTACCCTGGATGATCAGGCTAAGGTTCATGATCAGTGGTTTGGCCGCACCATCATACGTTCCAACCGGAGGTTCAATTACCAGGAAGCCCAGGACATCATCGACGGCAAAGACGACGAACTCAGCAAAGAGATGCTCACCCTGAACGATTTGGCCCGCAAATTACGCAAACAACGCTTTGATGGGGGGTCGATTGCTTTCGAGCGGGTGGAGGTCAAATTTCTGCTCGATGAGCTGGGCTCACCCACCGGTGTCTACTTTAAGGAACACGGCGAGTCGAACGAGCTGATAGAAGAGTTTATGCTGCTGGCCAACCGTAAGGTGGCTGAATTCATCGGCAGCGTGCCCAAGGACAAGACCCCCAAGACTTTTGTCTATCGCATCCACGACAAACCCGACTCCGACAAGCTGGAGACATTTGCCGATTTTGTCCAGAAATTCGGCTATACCCTCAACATGAAGAACAACCGTGCCATCACCAGTTCTATCAACCGCCTGCTGGAAGAGGTGGAAGGCAAGAAAGAACAGAATGTCGTGGAAACCCTGGCCATACGAAGCATGGCCAAAGCCGAATACTCCACGAAGAACATCGGCCACTACGGCCTGGCCTTTGATTATTATACCCATTTCACTTCGCCCATCCGCCGCTATCCGGATATGATGGTGCACCGCCTGCTGGCCAGTTACCTGGATGGGGGCAAATCAGCCAATGCCACCAAATATGAGAACATGTGCCAGGCTTCCTCCGACATGGAAAAGCTGGCTGAAGACGCCGAAAGGGCTTCCATCAAGTACAAACAGGTTGAATTTCTGAAAGATCGTGTTGGCGAAGATTTCGATGGCATCATCTCCGGGGTCATGGAATGGGGCCTTTTTGTGGAACTAACCGACACCAAATGCGAAGGGTTGGTGCACATACGCGACCTGGACGATGATTTTTACATCTATGACGAACGCAATTATTGCATCACCGGGCAGACCAAAGGCCGGAGATATCAGCTGGGCGACCCGGTGCATGTCAAACTGGTACGGGCCGACCTGGAGAAAAAGCAGATCGATTTTGTGATGCTGAACAAGCGGTAAGCCCGTCAATCCTTACTATGACTTCCTTTCCTCTGGCCTTCGGCCTTCTCCGGTAGGTTCCGGATATCCGTCCAGGTCAGGTCCGTCAGGTGAGCTGCAGCCACAGCACCACCTAGTCAATCTGGTAATAAAGGGAGAAAAGCATGGCGTTGTTGAACTGCCCCCGGTCAAGCCAGTACGTCTGGTCGCCGGGATGCTCCCGCACCGGCAGCAGGCTGTAGTTGAAACGTACACTGACCGACAGGTTTTCCAGCAGCTGATAGCCAATGCCTACCAAGCCCGAGAGCTCAAACTGGGTGAAATCGGGACTGGCCTCTAAAAAGCCGCCGCCATCTTTGTCTTCCAGGGATCGGGTCAGGTAGGACGCTGCAATGCCCGCTTCTCCTTCCAGCCGAGGCAGGAGGGTGGTCTTGGCCAGCAGGGGGACCTGGATGTAGTTTAACCGGCAATGATAGTATTTTTGCCGCTCCAGCTCAGCATCAGAAATCTTGCTGCCTTTCTGGATGTATTCCAGCTCCAGTTGAAGGATCATGTTGGGTTTGATGCGGGTGTTGACCCATCCGCCAAACCGTACACCGGGTTTGTTGTAGCCCCCCAGGTTGTCGCCGTCGAGCTGGGTGGCCGCCAGCCCCCCCATAACCCCGCCGTGAAAACGTTGGCCATAGGTATGATTTGTCAAGCACAGCATGGTTATCAACAGTAAAACAGCGGTTGCTTTTGTTTTCATAGTCATTCGAAGCGACGGGAAAAAAGTGACGAAGGGCTGGTTGTATCGTTAACAGGTAAGGTGGAAAGCACCCATCACATCTTTCCCCTGGTTGTAATATTTGTTGAAGATCTGGACGGCCTTGCCCGTTTTCTTATGCTGCAGTTCTATGTTGCGCTCATGAAGGAAATTTAAAAACTCATCGCTGATGCTCATCATTCCAAACTGGCCCTTGCCTATCACCACAACCTCCGGCTGATTTTCTTCCAGCACCTTCTTGAGATCCGATAACTGCAAAAGGTGTCCTTTATCACGCCACCAGTTGGGTATGACCTTCCCTTTCGCAATGACCAGGTCCTTGTCATAAGCCTCCCCGTCAATGACCATCTTTCCAAATCGGTATTCCTGAATCATAATGCCTCCTTTTCAAAATGCTTAAACTACAAAAAAAATCAGAAAGTGTCAAATTAAGGAAACGACAACAAAAACTGAGTTTTGAATCCGGTTCTTTGCAGATTGTTCTCCCGGAATTGTGTGAAAAGGATGCTTGCTTTTCCTGCTCCATTCGTCCCATTCGTCCCATTGGCCGACCTGACTGTAGGACCTTACTTTCTCATGGTAACACTTACCCGGTCCATCTTACCACCCATCGGGGGGTTCATCTTGGATACCTTGATGGAGGCCTCATCAATGGCTTCAAAATGATCGTACAGGGCCTCCAGGATGCGACGGGCAATGTGTTCGAGCAGATGCGACTTCTTCTCCATTTCCTGCTTTACAATCTCATAAGCTTCCTGGTAGTTCAGGGCATCCTTCAGGTTGTCACTCTGCCCCGGGCGATCCATGTTGGTGGAAAGGGTAAGGTCGACCAGAAAGCGGTTGCCTACTATCTGTTCTTCTTTGAAATGCCCATGAAAGGCATAGAATTCCATGTCTTCCAGATGAATCTCTCCCATGATTGAAAATTTAGAGTTTGGTGCATCATTTATTCAATAAAATCAAATAATTTTGTACGTTCGCAAAGATAAGGTACTTTTTCCCGGATTTTTAACAATATTTGTTTAATCGGGAATGCCCCAATACAATCAACATTAAATCATCATTTCCCATGGCCAGTAATGAAAGCAAAGAAGAAGGAAAGAGGCGACCTCTGAATTTCATTGAGCAGATTGTTGAAGAAGATCTCAAAAACAACAGAAACAACGGCAGGGTGCATACCCGTTTCCCACCCGAGCCAAATGGTTTTCTGCACATCGGGCACGCTAAGTCGATATGCCTGAATTTTGGTATTGCCGAAGATTATGGCGGCAAGACCAACCTGCGCTTTGACGATACCAACCCCCTGAAGGAGGAGCAGAAATACATCGACTCGATAAAAGAAGATGTCCATTGGCTGGGCTTCGACTGGGAAGACCGCGAATATTACGCTTCCGATTATTTTGAGCAGCTGTACGAATTTGCCGTCAAGCTCATTAAGCAAGGCAATGCCTATGTGTGTGAATTAACACCCGAGGAGGTGAAGAATACCCGTGGAACCCCCACCGAACCGGGTAAGGAAAGTCCCTACCGCGACCGGCCGATTGAAGAGAACCTCGACCTGTTTCGCCGCATGCGTGAGGGGGAGTTCGAGGAAGGCAGCTGTCAGCTGCGGGCTAAAATCGACATGTCATCACCCAACATGCAGATGCGCGATCCCATCCTCTACCGGATCCGTCATATAGCTCATCCCCGCACGGGCGATAAATGGTGCATCTACCCCATGTACGATTTTGCCCATGGTCAAAGCGATTACATCGAGGGCATCACCCACAGCCTCTGCACCCTGGAGTTTGAGAACCACAGGCCCCTGTACGACTGGTTCCTCGACAAGATTGCCGAAGGCGACTACCGGCCAAAGCAGATAGAATTTGCCCGGCTCAACCTGAGCTTTACAGTGATGAGCAAGAGAAAACTACTTGAGCTGGTGAATGAGGGATATGTGGATGGCTGGGATGATCCCCGCATGCCTACCATCTCCGGCATCCGAAGAAGGGGGTATACTCCCGGATCGATCCGCGAATTCTCGGAAAAAGTAGGCATCGCCAAGCGCGATAATGTGATCGACGTGGCACTGCTGGAAAACAGCCTGCGCGAGGACCTTAATAAAACAGCCCAGCGCGTGATGACCGTCCTGGATCCGGTGAAGGTGGTGATCACCAACTACCCGGAAGACCAGGAAGAAGAGCTGGATGCTGTTAACAACCCCGAAGACGAAAACATGGGCATGCGCAAAGTACCCTTTTCACGCGAAATATATATTGAGCGCGACGACTTCAGGGAAGATCCCCCGAAGAAATTCTTCCGCCTGGCCCCCGGACGGGAAGTGCGGCTGCGCTATGCCTACTACATCACCTGCCAGGGGGTGGTGAAAGACGAGTTTGGAGAGATCACCGAGATAAGATGCACTTACGATCCGGAAACCAAAGGTGGCCAGTCGCCCGATGGCCGCAAGGTGAAGGGCACCCTGCACTGGGTGTCGTCCAAACACGCACTGCCTGTGGAAGTGCGCCAGTACGACCGGCTCTTCATGGACGAAAGCCCCGACAAGATTAAGGAGGAAGGCAAGGATTTCAAGTCCAACCTGAACCCCGATTCATTGCACATCATCGAGAATGCCATGGCAGAGCCCTTCCTGAAGGATGCCAAACCGGAAGACAAATTCCAGTTCGAGCGCAAAGGCTATTTCTGCGTCGACCGCTACTGCAAACCGCAGGAGAAACTCATCTTCAACCGGGCCGTAACCCTCAAGGATACCTGGGCCAAAATCGCCAAACAGCAACAACAGGGTAAGAAAAAATAGACCCGCTAAGCGGACCCCTTAGCGGACCCCTAAGCGGACCCCTAAGCGGACCCCTAAGCGGGTAAGGCGGCAAAAAATTTTGTGAAATACATTTATAAGGCTCCGGCTATCGGGGCCTTATTTTTTGTAAATTCACTATGAAAAACCAATACAGACAATCATGAAATTTTGCAAAGCAGTTTTGGTACCCATCTTTTTTACAGCCAGTATTCATTTCAACGTGGTTGCTCAACCGGCTGATTCGAATGATTCTTTTTCTCTTGAACAGATCATGAGTGCTGCCAAACCGTCTGATGGCGTGGCTTCCCGTGATCACAAAAGTTTTGCCTGGATCGTAAACAGGGAAGGCGTTCGCAATCTTTGGCTTGTAGAAGCCCCCGATTATGATGCACGTCGAATAACACAGCATAAAAATGATGTGGGTAAGAACATGGGGCAGCCGGCCTTTGGCTCCCAGGGCAACCAGGTTTTTTATGTTTGGGGTGGTCCTGCCAACCGAAGTGGCGAATATCCCAACCCCACCCACAACGCGGGAGGCGGGAACCAGCAGATCCACATGGTGGATATTACTACCGGCAAAGACGTGGCACTCACCCATGGTAGTTCACCCACGCCAGCACCGAGAGGCCACCGGCTGGTCTTTATACGAGGCGGGCAGGTATGGGAGATCAACACTGCAAATGACGATCCCCAGGCCAAGCCCATGTTCAAAATCAGGGGCAGTGCCGGCAGCCTCAGTTGGTCGCCCGATGCCAGCAAGCTGGCTTTTGTCAGTTACCGGGGCGACCACAGCTATATTGGGATATATGATCTGGATGCAGAGACCATTCGGTATCTCTCTCCCAGCGTTGATCAGGACCGCCACCCTGTGTGGTCGCCTGAAGGCGATCGCTTGGCCTATATACGCATCCCCCATGAAAAACAAGTTGTCCCCTATTTCACTCCCCGACAAAAGGGGCTCCCATGGTCCATTCGTGTTCACAATTTTACAAACGATACCGACCGACAGGTTTGGAAAGCCGAACCCGGACAGGGCAGTGTTTTTCATTCTGTCTACGCCGAGAAGCAACTGATGTGGGCTGAAGGCGATCACCTGGTCTTCCCCTGGGAAAGGTCAGGCTGGGCGCATCTTTATGCCCTTTCGATTGACGACGGCCAGGTTCGCGACCTTACTCCCGGCAGCCATGAAGCCCACTTCCCAACCCTTACCACTGATAAAGAGTCGGTGGCCTATGCTTCCAACCTGGATGACATCGACCGCCGGCATATATGGAGATCTGACATCATCACGGGAAAGAGCAAACAGCTCACCTCTGGCCATGGCCTGGAATGGGGCCCGGTGATGATGGAAGACGGGCACCTGATTTTTGCTGCCTCCAGTGGCACCCAACCAGCACACACTGAATTGCTTGACAGCCAGGGCAACAGGCGGATGCTGAATCCTTCCGCCATCCCTGATGATTTCCCCTCGGGTGAAATAGAAGCTCCTGGTCAGGTCAAATTTTCAGCCACAGATGGCAAAGAGATACACGGACAACTCTTCCGGCCGTTCGACTACCAGCCTGATAAAAAGTACCCGGCAGTTCTGTTTTTTCATGGCGGCTCCAGGAGGCAAATGTTGCTTGGGTTCCATTACAGCGGCTATTACCACAACTGTTATTCTTTTAACCAGTACCTGGCCAACCAGGGATACATGGTGCTTAGCGTGAATTTCAGAAGTGGCATAGGTTATGGTTTGGATTTCAGGGAAGCCGATGGTTTTGGAGCTTCGGGTGCCAGCGAGTTTCATGATGTTATGGGTGCCGGCCTCTATATGAGAAACCGGGATGACGTGGATGGCAGCAACATCGGACTGTGGGGAGGTTCTTACGGGGGTTATCTCACCGCCCTGGGACTGGCACGTGCCTCGGATCTTTTTAAGGCCGGGGTGGACCTGCATGGTGTTCACAACTGGAACGTCGTGATCGAACATTTTAATTCCTCCTATGATCCCCTTGAATACAGGGAAGCTGCAGAAACAGCCTTTCGGGCTTCACCCATGGCTTACATCGACAACTGGGTGTCGCCGGTTATGGTGGTTCATGGAGATGACGACCGCAACGTGCCTTTCAGTGAAACAGTTGATTTGGTGGAGAGCTTGAGGAAAAGTGATGTGCCAGTGAAACAGCTTATTTTCCCCGATGAGGTGCACGGTTTTATTTTGCACGAACATTGGATGGAGACTTTCCACCAAGCCACCTCATTTTTTAACCAACATTTAAAATAAGATTCAATACTTAGCGTGGCGCTAAGTACTGAATTAAACGGATGGTTAGGTTGTTACTGCAGGTTGGTTTTATGCACTTATAAACTGCTAAATTACTACCCCGCTAAGCGGACCCCTTAGCGGACCCCTTAGCGGACCCCTAAGCGGGGTAGTATCTTTTATTAAAATGATCCGAGATGAATAAAGTGGCCATTGTGTTTCCCCATCACCTCTTTGAAAGCAACCCGGTGCTGATGAGGGATGTTGACAAAGTCTACCTTGTGGAGGAAGAACTTTTTTTCAATCAATATACCTTCCATAAGCAAAAGCTGGTCTTTCACCGGGCCTCTATGAAGTATTATGAAACCTGGTTGAAGGAAAGGGGGTACGATGTGGAGTATGTTGAAGCACAGGCACCTGAATCGGATGTTCGCAGGCTGGTTGAGATCCTGGTTGAAAGGGGAACGGGTGAGCTTGTTTGTGTTGATCCATCGGATGACTGGCTTGGCCAGCGTCTGAAGGAGACGGCGAGTAAGACAGGGGTGAAGCTTGAATTGTACGACTCGCCCATGTTCATCAACCGCAAACAGGAGATCGATACCTATTTCCAGGGTAAAAAGTCATTTCGTCAAACCGATTTTTATATCCATCAGAGAAAATCACTGGGTATTTTGCTGGAGGCAGATGGTAAGCCCTTGGGCGGCAAATGGACCTATGATACGGAGAACCGCAAAAAGTACCCGAAGGATCAGACCCCGCCACCTCTAAAATTTCCCCCCGACAACAGTTTTTATCGTGAAGCCCGGGATTATGTCGAAAAGCACTTCGCTTCCCATTATGGAGAAATAAACAAAGACATAAGGTACCCAATAGATTTTGATGCTTCCCGTCGGTGGCTGGATGATTTTTTAGAGCATCGGCTGGATGGCTTTGGCACTTACCAGGATGCCATAGTAGTCCGTGAGCACTGGCTCCACCATAGTTTGCTATCGCCCATGCTCAATAGTGGTTTGATCACCCCCGCCGAGGTGGTAGATCGAACACTTGAATACGCCGGGGAGAATGAAGTGCCCCTAAATGCCCTGGAAGGATTTCTCCGGCAGATTGTTGGATGGAGGGAATTCATCCGTGCAGTATATGAGTTGAAAGGTCGACAGCAGCGTAGCACCAGTTTTTGGGGCTTTTCCCGTCGCATCCCCGAATCTTTCTGGAAAGGAGAAACGGGTATTTTGCCCGTTGACACCACCATAAAAAAAGTGCTGGAGACCGGCTATGCCCATCATATAGAGCGGCTCATGGTGCTGGGCAATTTCATGTTGCTTTGTGAGTTTGATTCGGATGAGGTTTACCGGTGGTTCATGGAGCTTTTTGTGGATGCATATGACTGGGTGATGGTACCCAATGTATATGGCATGAGCCAGTTTGCCGATGGCGGGGTGATGTCGTCCAAGCCCTACATCAGTTCCAGCAATTACCTGATGAAGATGGGGA
>CAJXLE010000028.1 GCA_913055895.1 uncultured Bacteroidota bacterium
TCGAAGAGGGTTTCCGGCTCAGGAATGGAATCCTCTTTATACTTATCCAGATACTTAAAGAAAGGCATGCGGGGCACGTGGGGAGCCTTAAACTGCATGAACAGGGTAAACGGCTGCTTCCGCCTATCGGTGTTGCTGCCCAGCCAGCGCAGAGCTTTGTCGGCAACAATATTTGTTGAATGGCCGCGCACGGTCTCTTTGATTCCGCTGCCCGATTCAAATTCAGGATTATAGTAGAACCCCTGCTTTCCAGCTCCCGTCAGCCGGTTCGAATAATCAAACTCCTCTCCCGGCGGGCTGTTAAGATGCCATTTGCCAATCAAAGCCGTCGTATAGCCGGCCTGCTGAAGCTGCCTGGGCAACAGCGTCTGGTCGTTGTCCCAGGGAGAGGCGTTGCCCACCACCCCATGCTTATGGGCATGCTTGCCGGTGAGTATAGAAGCCCTGCTGGGATTGCATATCGAGTTGGCTACAAAACTGTTTTCAAATTTCGCCCCTTCATCAGCCAGCCGGTCAATATTGGGCGTATGATTGATTGAGTCGCCGTAGGCACTTACCGTTCGCCTGGCATGATCATCGGCCATTATGAAAATGATATTGGGTTTCTGCTCCGCTCCGCCACGGTCGGTATTTTGGGAGGTATTGGCGCATCCCGCCAACCCTGTTAGTACGGCGAGTAAAAGAAAGCCCGCTATGGCATGTAATATTTTCGTGTATGAGTTCATCAAAAAATTGGTGACGTGTTTTGCTGCAGCTGGCAGCCGGCTCTAATAATTTTCTATTGAATTGCTTTATTCTTTCCGATGTATTCCTATAGTTAAGGCCATCAAAGTATAGGCTCTGTAGTCCCCCTATATAAACGGTACTGCATTTAGTGTACCGGTAAACAAATCTCTTGTCCTAAGGATCATCCATATTAAAAAATGAGGGAGGCTCCCGGGGTAGTAGGAACCCCCCTCACGTTATCACTTCTCACCGCAATTAAAATCCTTCGTTCTGCTCTAATGCGGGATTCAGATCAAGCTCGTTCTGAGGTATGGCATAGACGTCATGCACCCCTTCCTGATATCCTTGATCACCAAGCACTTCTGCGGCCCGGCCCTGACGCTGCAGGTCGAAGAACCGGTGCTGCTCCATGGCCAGCTCTACGCGGCGCTCGTGCCGAATATCCTCCAATAGCTGTTCGCCGCTTGAAGTGATATCGGGCAACAGCTGCTCGGCCGTGAACGTGACGTTTACGGTCGCACTATCGGTGGTTACCTGGCCATTGTTCTGGGTTTGGGTCACCCGCCGAATCTCAACCGATACGTCCTGTCCGGGACTCTTGGCGGCCATTTCTGATTCGAACTCATCCATGTTCGCCACCTCAGTACCGTCCACCGATTCGATGATATCGATACTTTCTACCAGAAGCTGCTGGTTGTTGTTGATGAGGCTCCAGCTGTAGCTTTCGATATCCGCATCGGCTGCAGGACCTTCCGTGTCCACGTATCGGACAAATGGTTTGTCCTCCTTATGGGACATACCCAGCGTATCGGCAACAAGACCGGTCAATGTTCCTGGCGACAAGCCGATAGTAGCTTCTTGGTCGCCTCTGGCACGTTCACGCACCTGGTTAACTAACGTTCGTGCCCGGCTTGGTTCGTTATTCTGGTATGCGGCTTCGGCAGCCAGCAGCATTACATCGGCATAGCGAAGCCGGCGGATGTTGGAGCCACCATTCCAGTTGCCGCCCGGACTGTCTTTAGGAATGAACGATTTCTGATTATAGCGTTCGTCTTCCATATTCGGATTATCGTTTACCACATCCTCGGGGCCGTAAGGCAGCATTTCATGTACAAAAAGGATCGTAGACTGCATTCTGGGATCTCCGGGCTCATAGGCCTGCATCAGGTCGCGGGTGGGATTGTTGAATCCCCATCCCAGGTTGGGCGTGCCGCGGACTCCCTGAACCACACTGTATGGGGTTCCGCCAAGGCCTTCGCTATTGGATACGGCCTGTACTTCAAAGAGCGATTCGGAGGAGTTTTCCCCTTCCGGCTGGAAGATTTCGTCGTAATCAGGATAGAGCGAGTACTCGTTTGAAGTAATCACGCTCTCAGCCATTTCCTGAGCATCCTCATAGTTGTGCCTGAACATATAGACCTTAGCTAAAAGGCCCTCAGCGGCTCCTTGGGTGGCTCTGCCTAACTCGGATTCAGAATACTCGGACTTAAGCGGCAGCTTATCGGCCGCATCCTGCAGGTCCCTGACTATTTGTGCGTAAACCGAATCGGCCGGCGCACGGGGCTGCCTGATCTCATCCGGCTCTATGGGCTCGGTCAGCAAGGGTACGCCGCCAAATGCTCGGACCAAGAAGAAGTAGTAATAGGCCCGGAGGAACTTATTCTCTCCGACCAGCCTTGCCCGCTTCCCGGTATCCATGTCGATATCCGGGATATTCTTGATGGCAAGGTTAGCCCGGTAGATGCCCTGATAATACCCTGACCAGGTAGCCCCAAACGCCCCGTTTGAAGCATCATAACTGAACTCTTCAAGGTCAATCAAAAAGGCGCCGTCAAAAGGGGTACTGCCCTTGGAGGCATTATCGCTGGCCATCTCGGTCATGCCCAGCCACTGCATGGTATGAACATTAAAGCCACGCATTACCTCGTAGGTTGCGTTTGTGGCCTGGACGGCATGATCTTCGGTTTTAAAGAAGCTTGCCTGGGTCAATTCGCCCCGGGGCTCCTTATCCAGCAACTGGTCTTCGCAGCCTGAGAGCAGAACACCGCCCATCAGACCGACCAGCGCTATACTGAGTATTGGTTTAAATGGTTTTAAATATTTCATGACTTTATAAGGTTCTCTTATTAAAAATTCGTTTGACTTGTCTTAACTGATTGATTCGGATTAGAAATCAAGTTCGACACCTACTACATAGGATGAGGGTACCGGATAGGTGCCGTAGTCAATACTGGAGTTCAGAACATTGCCGCTTCCCACCTGAGGCGTATAGCCCGGATAATCATCTATTCTGAACAGGTTAGTGGCATTAGCGAAAATGCGGACGTTCTGAATACTAAGCCTGGAAGTCAGATCCATGGGCAGGGTATATCCGAGCTGCACATTGCGCAGCCTGAAGAAGTCGCTGTCGTACATGAACCGGTCCAGAACCTGATAGTTGTGCCCGCTTTCGGTTACCCGCGGCTCTTCGTTGCTGGTTCCGGGTCCATGCCAGCGGTCCAGATAAAGGGATTCGTAGTTTAGCTGACGGAACCCGCGACTAGCCTGACGGGCATAGACAACCTGGCCGCCAAGCTGGCCGTCAAACGACAGGGACATATCAAACTGACGATAGTTGGCCGACATGTTGATGCCGAGGTTCAAATCAGGAATGGGTGACCCCAGATAGGTCTTATCATCCTGATCGATATCACCGTCGCCATCGGTATCGGCAATCTTAATGTCACCGGGCTGTTCGCCGCCACGGGTTGGCGAGTTATCAATCTCTTCCTGGTTCTGGAAGATGCCTTCCTGTTTCCACCCATAAAAGGCGCCAATTGGATGACCCTCTTCGGTACGGGTGGCAAAGCCTACATTCCGGATGTCTCCGCCAAGTATGGCTTCGTCGCGATCACCCAGCGATTGTACTTCGTTGGTTACGGTGGATCCGTTAAAGCCTATCTGATATTGCAGATCGCCGCGGCTTTCCGACCAATTCAGGTCAAAGTCAACGCCCTGGTTCTTAACCTCGGCGGCATTAACAATAGGTGGCGAAATTACGCCGACCATATCGGGTACCGGCACGCGTACCAATATGTCATTGGTATTTCTTTGGTACCAGTCTACATTACCGCTTAGTCTTCCTTTCAACAGGCTGAATTCCAACCCAACATCGAATTGCTCGGTCTCTTCCCACTTCATGTTCGGGTTGGCCAAAGCCGTTACCGTTGCGGCGGGATGCAGACTCTGATCAGGTCCAAATACCGAGACAAGACCGGAGTTTACAGTCGGTATAGCCTCGCCGGAGGGTATTTTGTCGTTACCTATGATTCCGTAACTGGTACGCAGTTTCAAATTACTCAACCAGTCCATATCGCTCATGAAATCCTCATTGGACAATCTCCATCCCACGGCGGCCGATGGGAAATTACTCCAGCGATTGTTCTCGCCGAACTTGGAAGAGCCGTCCCGGCGGAAGGTCAGAGTCAACAGATAGCGGTTATCGTACTGGTAGTTAACTCTGGCCAGATAGGAGATCATCCCCCAGGAGTTGGAGGCATTGAAGTTGGTCTGGCTGTCGGAGTCGCCGGCATCAAGATAATAGAAGGTCGGATCATCCCCGGGGAAGTTCTGGCGGCTGCCGCCCAGGGATTCAAACACATATTCCTGGAAAGTGACTCCGGTAACCGCATCTACGGAGTGGCGGCCAAAGTCGGCGTTGTAACTGAGCGTGTTTTCATTCAGCCAGTTCACTTGCCGCTCCTCCGTTACGGAAAGGTTGCTATTCTGAACGTTCTGAATCGAGGAGATATAGTATTCAGGGTTAAAGGTTTTTCGCTCGTCCCTGCTCCAGTCCAGGCCTAAACTTGATTCAAAGGTAAAGTTGTCCAGAAAATCAACCTCAACATAAGCGTCGCCGGTAGAGCGGAATTTGAAATTGTCGTTGCGGTTGTAGTGGACAGCGGCTAATGGGTTGATCGACCCGCCATTGACCGTAGTATTGGAGAAGTAACCCTCATCGTTCAGCGGCGGCACGGTCGGGTCCGCCCGCAGGGCGACGTTGACAATATCTCCGGGCTCATTTTTCCGTTCGTTGTGCATCAACGACAGGTTATGGCCGAAGGTCACGTTATCGGAGAGGTAATATTCATTATTTGCCCGGAAAGTCACCCTCCGGAAATCGGCATCACGAAAGACGCCGGTCTCATCGTAGTAGTTGGCGCTGATGTTATAGCTCATCTGTTCGCCGCCGCCACTGGCACTGATGTTATATTTTTGGATGGGCGCGCTGTCGTTAATCAACAGATCCTGCCAGTTGGTGCCTTCTCCCAGGTTGGCGGGGCTGGCGTATATGCTTCGGCGGTCGACACCGGCATTGTCGGCAGCCTCATTGCCCAGTTCAGCCAGCTGACGGGCGTTGAGCATGGGTATCTTCCTGGATATTTGCTGTATGCCATAATAAGCATCGAAAGAAAACTGGTCGCTGTTCTTTTCCCCCTGCTTGGTGGTGATCAGCACCACGCCGTTGGCACCACGTGCACCATATATGGCAGTGGCCGAGGCATCCTTAAGCACTTCCACCGATTCAATGTCGGCGGGGTTGATGCTGGCCAGCGGGTTTACGGCAGGACCCTTGACAGCACCGGTCCGGTTTTTGGATGCATCACTGAGCACCGGCACCCCATCAATCACATAAAGGGGCTCATTACGGCCGGTCAGTGAAGTGGTCCCGCGTATGCGAATGGTGGTGGCGGCCCCCGGCTGTCCGGTGGTCTGGGTCACCACCATCCCGGGTATCCGTCCCTGTAAGCCCTGGTCAATGGAGGTGAGAGAAGTGTTTTCAATCTCCTCGGCCTTTACAGATGATACAGAGCCCGTGAGGTCGCTCTTTTTCACTTTGCCGTAACCCACCACCACCACTTCATCCAGGCCCACCTCGCTGGGTTTCAGGGTAACGTTGATAACACCCTTATCTCCAACCATTTTCTCGCGGGGGACCATCCCGACAAAGGAATAAACCAACACAGCGTCGGGACCGGGCACCTGTATGGTGTATTCTCCACTTGCGTTGGTGGTGGTACCCTGTGTGGTGCTCTTGACCACAATATTCACTCCAGGCAGAGGCTCCTGGTCCTGGTTGTATACTGTACCGGAAACCTCCCTTTCCTGTGCAAAGGAGGGTATTGTGGCTCCTATACCAAAAAGCAGGGTCACTAATAGCACATACTTATTCATAAATAAGCCTCATTAAAGATGAATAATATAGACCTCCCCGGCCGAATTGCCGGAGAGGTTAAACCAAGTCAATCAAGTCAGTCAATGGGATTGCAGTCGGCCCATGCGGCAGGGTTTACACCCCGGTAGGGTACGAAATCATCTGACTTGGGTTGGGCGGAAAATTGCAGTTGAATGTTTTCCACTTCACCGCCAAAATTAAAATCGCGGCTGATGTAGAATTCATTTTTGTTGAGCCGGTCGATCTTAAACACCTCTTTGGTGGGCTCTGTTGCGAGAAAACCAAAGTAAGTCCGAATGAACCTGACACTGTCGGGATTGGAAGCATCGATCTTCCAGGCGCAATATTGCTGCAGACCATCCAGCTCGTGGTTGTTCTGTCCAAAATCGATGGTCCAGGTGGAGTCGTCTCTGAAACGGAAAACATCATCCTTGCGGGATTCAGCCAGGCCGGCTTCTCCTGTGGAGGTTTCAATATCTTCCGTGTGGAGCCAGTCATACTTGGTGAGCAGGTCCCTCCTGGAGAGTTCGATCTCCACGACCAGGTCCTGGCGGTCGACCTGGTTGTCGTTGGTATCAAATGCCTTAAAAGCAAACAGCACCACATGCTCGGCATCCTCTTCCACCAGAGTGGCAGTATAGGTCAGTGTTCCCTCTGATATTTGTTCAGCAGGGAATTCAGTGGCAGAACCTTCGACGGGGTTGCCGTCCCAATGTTTCTCCACAACCACCTTGCCAAGTTGGCCTGTGTTTTCGACACTGGCAGTAACTTCAATGGTATCGCCTGTCTTCGCGGTCATTTCTGTCTGATCGAGTACGATGGAGGGCTTCGCGTTTTCTTCTTCCTCGCTGCAAGCCACCAGGGCGAGGAGGGAAAGGAAAACAAATGTTTTGGTGATGATACTGAAAATCTTCATAATGGATCGGTTTTGTTAAACATGACTATGTTTATATGTTTATACATATGGCAAATATTAAAAATATTTGCGAAAAACAAAAACTTTTTTAACCTTTTTTTAACAGGGACCAGTAAACATCCTCATCCTTCACCAAACAATAAAAACAGCATTCCCGCAGCTGCTTCATGCATAGTGGGTAAAAAAATGCAAACGCTATTAAACCAATGACTTGTTGGAACAAAAAAAATCCCGTAAATTTGTACATACATATAAACATGTATCCCTGCCTTCAAACTAAAAACCTTTGGGGGTAAAAAAAAGATTATCTTACATGAACAACCAGGTAAAAATGAAACTGGAACTCGATCATAAAAGCCCTGTACCACTTCACATACAGGCTGAAAAACTGCTTCGCAAACTTATTGAGAAGCCGGAATACCAAAAAGGCAAATACCTGCCCAATGAGGTCGAACTGGCCAGGATGTTGGGAATCTCCAGGAGCACCCTGCGCCTGGCCATCAACAAGTTGGTGTATGAAGGACTTTTAACACGTAAAAAAGGCATTGGCACCAAGGTGACCTTTCCGAGCATGTCCACCCGTTCCACAAACTGGCTTAGTTTTTCACAGGAAATGAAGGCCAAAGGCGTCAGGGTGGTCAACTACGAGCTGCATATCAGCTGGGAAAAACCGGGTGAAGAACTCATGACGTTTTTCAACATTGAAAATGGCACCAGGATATTAAAACTGGAACGCTTGCGTGGTGATCCCAAAGGACCTTTCGTATATTTCATCTCCTATTTTAACCCCCGCATCGGGTTGACAGGAAATGAGGACTTCAGCCGGCCCCTCTACGAAATCCTGGAAAATGACTATTCAACGGTTGCTAAGCTCTCCAAGGAAGAAATATCAGCACGGGCAGCCGATCCTTTTCTGGCCGATAAGCTGGAACTGGACGCCGGCGAACCCATTCTCAAGCGCAAAAGGATGGTTTTTGATCCCGGAGGCCGGCCCATTGAATACAACCTGGGTTTCTACCGGGCCGACAGCATGGTCTATACCCTTGAGAGCGAAAGAAAGATATAAGCAGCCAGGCATTTACGGGTAAAACTCAATGCCAATCATGGAGATGTCGTCGAAGATGGTGTTGTTCTCATCATCCAGTATGGATTGCTCCCGGATGATGGTGGCCATGTTCTTGTCGATGCGATGGTCGTTGACCATACGGTTTTTGATCTGGTCGGTGTCGTAATGGACCTTGGTCTCATCCATCATCTCCACCAGTCCGTCGGTATAACAAAGCAGCTTGGTCCTTTCATCGATCTGCTCCCTGCCTTTCTGGATGGTGGGAATCTCATCCAGCATGCCCAGGCCCAGGCAACCTTCCTTCAGGAACTTCAGCTCCTTGCTTTCTGTTTTATACATGATAGGCGGGTTGTGGGCTGCCGTAATGTATTCGAGGGTTCGGGTGGTGTAATTGTACTTGGCCAGGAACATGGTGATAAACTTCTCCCCTTTGGCGCTGGACATCACACGTTCGTTGAGCTTGGGCATGATCTGCTCCAGGTTGCTGTTGTTTTCAATCAGCGCCCGCAGGTTGGCCTGAAAATTGGACATCAGCAGGGCCGCAGAGATACCCTTGCCCGAGACATCGGCAATACAGAAGACCCCCTCCTCATCGTTGAGCCGGATAAAATCGTAATAATCGCCGCCCACCTCATGGTGCGGCTTGTAAAATGAGGTGGCAAAGATCTGCTTGTTGTTGGGCAGGGAAGCCTTGTCGGGAATCAGCATCGACTGCATCCGGGAGGCCAGCTCCAGCTCTTTTTTGAGGGCTTCCTGCTGCAGGCTCTCATTGTAAAGCCTGATGTTCTCAATGGCAACAATGATGATGTTCGAGAGGGTCTGTATGAAGTGCAGGTGCTTGATGGTGGGACTGACCCCCTTGGTCTCCTCATCGATGTCGCCAATCAGCACGTAGGCGATGGGTTCGTTGTTGTGGAAGACCGGTATGATGTTGTCGAAGGTGCGCAGCGAGGGGTTGGGCGAGGCAGTGACAAAGGCGATCTCTTCGTGACCCAGGATGTCTTTTTCCATGTCGATCTCCTCCACTTCTTCGCCACATCCCGACTTAAGAATGACCTCCCAGTCTTCCTTGTTGAAATTGTACTTATAGATCAGGACCCGGCCGATGTTCAACTCCTCGCGCAATATCGTCTCATACCTTTGCAGCAGGTCTTCGGTAGAGAGATTGGCGTTAATGGCTTTCGTGATGGAAAGCAGGGAGTTGAGCTTAAAGGAAAACAACTTCAACCTTTTGATCTTGGACTGACTTGTTTTCATAGTATTACCGGGCCAAAATTTTACTCACCAACATAAACCCAAGGCCGGATCATTTTTTGATCCGTTCCACATATGAGTTGTCGCGTGTGTCGACCTTTATCTTTTCGTGGTTGTTGATGAAAAGGGGTACCTTCACCTCGGCACCTGTCTCCAGAGTGGCGGGTTTCAGGGCAGTGGTGGAGGTGGTGTCGCCCTTGACTCCTGGCTCGGTGTAAGTGATCTCGAGCACCACGAACTGGGGCAGTTCTACCCTCAGGGGCGACTCTGTTTCGTCGTGAAAAAGTATCTCAACCTGTTCGTTCTCTTTGAGCAGTTTGGGTGAATTGATCAGCTCCTCGGGAATGGTGATCTGTTCGAAAGTTTCCGTATGCATAAAGTGGAAGCCCATGTCGTCGTTGTAGAGAAACTGGTAGGGCCGCCTCTCAATACGTGCTGTCTCCACTTTGGCACCCGAGGGAAAGGTGTTTTCGATCACCTTGCCGGTGGTGACGCTCTTGAGCTTCGTCCTTACAAAAGCAGCGCCCTTGCCCGGCTTGACATGCTGAAATTCCACAATGCTGAACAGGTCATTGTTGTATTTGATGACCATCCCGTTCTTAAAGTCTGCTGTACTGGCCATAATCTCTTCCTATTTTTGTCCCAAATTTAAAGCAAATAGTTGAAAAACCTAATCATTTTTCGCGAGGTTATTTTTGAATACATTGGTCACATGCAACCTATCCCTTTAGGCGGGGTTGTTTGGCCGGTGTCTTCCAGCCATGATCCCTGCCGGGTATAAAGGCAGGGTTCATTCACGGGGGTTACCCAAGGGTTTTACTCACGGGATTTCCTGCGTGGTATGATATTTTTGCGGGGTTTGGTGGCTATAAAATCTTTCAGATAGAAAGGCTCAAAATAGGCCACATCTTCAAACCGCCCTTCCCGGTAGCTGGTCTCCGAAAGGTTGGCCATGTGCTGCGCCGAAGGTTCTATTCCTTCCACAAACCAGGCATGGGGATGGACGATCATTTCGCGGGTCTTGGCGGCGCCGGTACCAAAAAACACCATCTGTCGGTCATCCAGCCACTGGCTGTAAGTTGATTCCCCGATCACCTCTGCCTGCACTTCACGTATAAACTCCAGTTTGTGGTTAAAAAAAGCCGAATACACTTCCATACGGCGGGCATCGAGCATGGGCACCAGTATGGTGTGCTCATCGACAGGAGGTGGTTCCTGCATGCCCCTGGCGGCGTCGAGCAGCCCGTTGGTCAATGCCTGCAAGGTATCGACAGCTATCAGCGGCTTGCCGGCACCGTAACAAAGGCCTTTGGCAGTTGAAACGCCTATCCGGAGACCTGTATAGGATCCCGGTCCCTTGCTGATGGCCACGGCATCCAGGTCTTTGACCTTAAGATTTTCCTGCTTCAGGATCTCTTCAATGAAAACCGAGAGCAGGGAGGCGTGTGATTTGCCTTCATGGTTTTCCCTGATGTGCACCATTTCCCCGTCCCTGCTAAGTGCTGCCGAGCACACATGGGTTGTGGTTTCTATGTTGAGTATCAAAGCCATACACCACACTTTATTTTTTCTGGTACAACTCTTCCCTGCCAACGATGGCCACAGGGTCGCCGTGCTTCAGCCTGGCCGAGATATCGCTGTAAGGGGCTGTCACCACCTGTTCGCCAGGTTCCAGGCCGCTGAGAATCTCGATATACTGGTTGTCCTGTATGCCTGTTTCAACCTGCTTCATCACCACCGTATCCTTTTCCACGGCAAAAACCACTTCGTTCAGCTCATCCCTGGAGCTGGTGTCGGTCCGGGTGGTCACAGCCTGTATGGGCACGGAAAGGGCCCGGTCGTTCACTTTCGTCTTGATGTCGACCGTGGCGGACAGGCCGGGACGGAAAGGAAAAGGATCAGCGGGGGTGACCAGGTCGCTGTAGGAGGATTTCAGCAGGTAGACCTTCACCTGAAAACTGGTGACCTGGTCGGTAGCTGCGCCCTCCACGGTGGCGGAGTTGGCAATCTCGGAGACCACCCCGGTGAATTTGCGGCCCATATAGGCATCTATCTCCACGATACAGGTATCGTCAAGTTCCACTTTGATGATGTCGTTCTCGTTGACGTCGACCCTCACCTCCATCCGGTTGAGGTCGGCAATCCGCATCAGCTCAGTTCCTGCCATCTGGCGTGTTCCCACCACCGTCTCACCCACCTCAACGTTGAGCCTGGAGACGATTCCCTCCATGGGTGCAAAGATGCTTGTTTTATCCAGGTTTTCACGTGCTTCTTTCAGCGAGGCCCTGGCACTTTCAACGGTGTACCTGGCCGACATCACCGTCTGGTTGGCTGCTTCCAGTTCAGCCTGGCTCATCTCATATGTGGACAGGAAATTTTCATATTCAGCCTCTGAGATGGTCTGTTCGTCCCACAGCTTTTTGTTCCTGTTGTAATCGCGTTCGGCCTTTCTGTACTTGGCCTTTACCTGTGCCAGCCCTGCTTTGGCATTGGCATACTGTGCCCGGGCTGAATTCAGCGAAGCCTCGGCTCTTTCTACCAACGATTCATAGGTGTCGGGTTTGATCCTCAGCAACAGGTCACCCTTCTCCACCGCATCGCCTTCTTCCAGGGTGATCTCCACGATCTCGCCCGAGACCTCCGGGGAAATCTTCACCTCGGTCTCCGGCTGAACCTTGCCATTGGCTGTCACCAGCTCAACGATCTGTCTGTATTCAGGTTCTTCGACCGACACCTGGTAGGTGTATTCATTGCCGAACCAGCCGGCATTTTTCCCGGCAACCACCAGTATGACCATTGCCACGACAAGGATCAGCATGATGGAGAGCACTTTTTTTTGTTTTATTGCCATGGCCTATATCTTTAAGGGTTTGCCCTGGTAAAAGTCCAGTATTCGTGTTTTGAAAAGGTACTCATATTTGGCCTGCAGCAGCTCGGACTGGGCCCTTATCAAATTGTTTTTTGCCGTGTTGAATTCAATGGAATTGACCAGTCCCACCTCAAATTTCTGCTCTGTATATTTAAACGACTCCTGCATGGACTCGACAGTTTTGCGGGCTGCCTGGTATTTTTTCCATGCGGCCACAGCATCGGCACGGGCGTTCTGGATATCCTTGTAAAGCTGATTTTCCTGAAGCTGAAGCTCATACCGGGCATTGAGCACCTGCACCTGGGCATTTTCAATGTTGTTACGGGCCTGCCAGCCATTGAAAATGGGAATGGACAGGCGGAACGACACGGAGGTGCTGGCATTGTCCTCCAGCTGATCCCAGAAAGGATAGTTGGAATAGTTGGGGAAGGGCTGGGTGGAGTAGACAGGCACGTTGTTTTGTGTCCGGCCGATGGGGACGCTCATGCTGTCGACCCCCGTAAGCCTGTTGCGGATACTGGAGTAACCCGTACCGTAGCCCATATTGAGTGACAGCCGGGGACTCAGCTGGCCCCGGGCAATGGACAGGGCCTCCTGTTGCGACTGCAACTGGTATTCGGCACCCTTTATGCGTGGCAGGGTTTTCTGTGCCAGGTGATAGATGCTGTCTACCTGCGGCAGGGAGGCCCTTTTGAGAAGCGGACCCAGCGACGGCTGCTCTATTTCAAAGCCGCCGGCCGATTCCAGCTCAAGCAGCTGGATCAGGTTGATGTAGGAAGCGCGCAGCCGGTTCTGATAATTGACCAGGTTCAGTTCTTCGTTGGCTGCCTGGGCCTGTATCTCCAAGAGATCACCCCGGGCCAGGCTGCCCGCATCAACCAGTTTACCCGTTCTGTCAACCTGCTGGCGTATCAGTTCCAGCTGATCTTTTGAGACCTCCACCAATTCAAGGTTGAAGAGTATCTGCAGGTAAGCCGAGGCCACATTCAGCGATATATCGTTTTTCAGCCTCTCCAGGGTTTGCAGACTGGCCTTAAGCGAAAAGCGGTCGCGCTGAATGGCATTCCATTTTTGAAAGCCGTTGAACAGGGTCAGCGAACTGCTCAGGTTGAAATTGCTGGATTGAACCTGCTGATCCTGCGTAAACTCATAGGTAGTCTCGTCCAAAGCCCTACCGAAAGAGAAATTGTGGTTGGCCCCTGCATTGAGTGAGGGCAGGGCATCAAGCTTTGTTTGCTGCAAGGCTTGCTCATTGACCCGGGTATTCAGGCTCTGCTGTTTGATCTGGATGTTGTGCTCAAAAGCATACTGAATACATTTCTGCAGGTTCCAGGCATCCTGACCGGTCAGGTGTGAAGGCAAGATAAATGCCGTCAAAACCAACAGTAAAAAAAATTTTGACATAGCTATCTGTGGTGTGTAAATGTTCCTAATAATCAAAAATAATAAACTTTTCCGCTGGAAGATTTTTTTCGGCTCAAAATGATTCAATAAATTTGTATTTGGGAAGCATTCAAGTGATGTAACTTCACATGGTTTTTTTTATTAATTTGTTTATCTTGTAGAACTGACCATGCATTTGCTCCACACATATAAATTTTCCCGCAGGTGAAAGAGACATACGATCAGGATCTTGGCTGCATCAGGCTGACCAAAAGGAAGCATTCGAAGCGCATATCGGTTCGCTACGATCCCGAGGGCAGGCTGAAGGTTAGTTTGCCCTACCGGGTAAGCTACAAGGCGGGGCTCCATTATGTCCTCTCCAACAAAAAGCTGATCAGGGAAAAAATCGTGGACCTGCAGAACGAGCAGTACCGGCACGACCTGTCCCATTTCCACACCCGCTGGCACCAGGTGGAGGTGAAGTACGAGAAGTGCGAAACCACCAGCCATCAGATCCAGGACGGCAAAGTGGTGGTCAGGGTTCCTGAAGGCTCCCACCAACAGGATCAGGAGGTGCAGAAAGCCATACGCCATGCCCTCGAGGAAGTCCTGCGCAAGGAAGCCAGGCACTACCTGCCCCGCCGCCTCAACGAGATGGCCGAGCAGTTCAACCTTTCCTACAACAACCTCCACATCAAGAAAGCCCAGTCGCTGTGGGGCAGCTGCTCATCCATCAACAACATCAACCTGAACATCCACCTGATGCGGCTGCCCGACCATCTCATCGATTATGTTTTGGCCCATGAACTCTGCCACACCCTTCATAAAAACCACAGCCAGCTCTTCTGGAGACAACTGCAACAGTTGTTGGATCAGGATGTCAGAAAACTCAGGGACGAGCTGAACCAATACTCACCAAAACTTTACTGAATCCACATTTCATATCCGCGAAAAAAATAGCTATATTTCCCGCGCAAAATGAGGGTGGAAAACATGTATCTTAATTGCCTTGCCTGCGTACAAGAAGGAAATCATCAAAAAACACCAAGCACAACCATGGTTTTGAAAAGATCGCCATCATACCCGTATATGTGTCAAAGTGAACCTCCTCTCACCCAAACCAAATACAGAAATCCATGAAGCTGAACATCAAGCTCAGACACAAAATTCAACTGATCATCATTTCCCTGTCTGTTCTCATCTTCCTGGGGGCCATTGGATACATCAGCATCAATGCCCGGCAGAAAGCATACAAAGATGCCACGCGGCTGGTGGACTTTCAGTCGCAGAAATATGCCAACAGGATACAAGGTCTGATGAACAGCGATTTCTCAGTTGTCCGGACCCTGGCGCAGGCCTTCAGAAGTTATGATTACCTGCCGAAGGACAGGTGGCAGAAAATGATCAACCAGATGTACGTGGATGTTTTCAAGGCCAACCCCTCGTTCTATAACCTTTGGGACAGCTGGGAACTCCAGCACATCGACACCTCCTGGACCAAGCCTTATGGCAGGATCTCCAACCAAAATTTCAGGGAGAACGGTGCACTCAAGACCAGCACCGACAGACGAAGCATGGAGGGCGACCCCGACCTGTATGCCAGCTGGAAGGAGCGCAAAGAAGAGCTGGTAGCCGACCTTTACGCAGATGTTTTTGTGGAGCACAAATCCGAGCAGAAACTAATGACCACCCTGGCATCGCCCATCCTGGATGATGGTACCTTTGTAGGGCTGGTGGGGGTGGATCTTACCCTCGACCGTTTCCAGGAGATCGTCAGCAACATCGACATCCGTAACCTGGAGGATTGCCAGGCCTTTCTGCTGACCCACAACGGCAAGTATGCCGGTCACCCCAACAAAGACCTTCTCAACACGAAAGCTTCGGCCAACCCCACCGACCGGCCCGGCTTCAACCTCTTCGAGAAGATGAAGGCAGGCAATGCCTTTTCCCTGACCCTCCCTGCCACAGAAAAAAACGACCACGAAAAGCATTATGTCTCTTACGCCCCCATACCCATAGGCCAAAACGCCAAATGGTACCTGGGTATCTCTGTGCCCACCAGTTCGCTGAAGGCGGAGGCCAACCACCATTTCACCGTGTCCCTGATCGTCGGGGTGGCAGGTCTCCTGATCCTCAGCCTGGTGATCTACCTGGTGAGCCGCAACATTACCAATCCCATCGAGCAGGTCACCGACCGTCTCAACCGCTTGGCATATGGACATATCGACCCGGCCATGAAACTGCAGCTCTCTACCGGTGATGAAATAGAAGAGATGGCCACCGCCCTGAACACATCCATCGATGAGCTGAACAAAAAAAATGATTTTGCCCGTAAGATAGGAAACGGTGAACTGAAAGCCGACTATCAGGTGTTGAGTGATGACGACCAGCTGGGACAGTCGCTCGTGGAGATGCGCAACAGCCTGAAGGAGGCCAGGGAAGAAGAAGAGAAAAGAAAGGTCGAAGATGAAAAGCGAAGGTGGGTCAACGAAGGCCTGGCCCGGTTTGCCGATATACTGCGACAGGATAACGACGACCTGGAAAAGCTCAGCTACCAGATCATCAGCAACCTGGTCCATTACCTGGGTGCCAACCAGGGCGGACTTTTCCTGCTGAACGACGAGGACCAGGAGAACGTCTTTTACGAACTCAAGGCAGCCCACGCCTTCAACAGGCAAAAATACCTCCAGCGGGAAATCAAACCCGGAGAAGGGCTGGTCGGCACCTGTGCCATTGAGAAGCAAACCATCTACATGACCAACCTGCCGCAGGATTACATACAGATCACCTCCGGCCTGGGCGATGCCAACCCCAACAGCCTGCTGCTCGTACCCCTGAAAGTGGAGGAACAGACACTGGGTGTCATCGAGATCGCTTCCTTCAACAAATTTGAAAAGCACCAAATAGAGTTTGTGGAGAAGGTAGCCGAAAGCATTGCCTCGACGATATCGTCGGTGCGTGTTAACATCCGCACCTCCCAGCTGCTGGAAAAATCGCAGCAACAGGCTGAGGAGATGTCGGCCCAGGAAGAGGAGATGCGTCAGAACATGGAAGAGCTGAAAGCCACCCAGGAAGAGGCAGCCCGCCGTGAAAGTGAACTCTCAGGCATCCTGGAAGCCATCGACCAGTTCCTTATCAAGGCCGAGATGGACATGAATGGAAAAATCATCAATGCCAACCCGCTTTTATTGGAGACTTTGGGTTACGATGACCAGCAGGTACAGGAAAAAACCCTGGAAGATTTCATCGATGAGAAAGATCTTGACGCCTTCAGGGATATATGGAATGGTGTGTTACAGGGCCATGACAGGCGCGAGACACTTCGTTGCCGCAACAAGCAGGGAGAAGAGCTCTGGCTGATCGCCTCCTTCTCGGCTGTCAAAGACAAGGAAGGCAACATCACCAAGGTGATCTTCATTGCCCTGGACCACAGCGAGTCAGAGAAAGAAAAACAATCGCTGAAAGCACAACTGGGAAAGCAGGATGAATAAAAAGCAGGGCATTCCCTGCCTGCCGGCAAAGCACCGATTGAAAGAAAAGGCTGCCAGGAAGTGATCAGAAAAGAGTCATGCAAACCAACAAATCACAATATAATTATATGAAAATCAGAAGACCCAGGCTGAATCTGAAACAGAAAACGGTAATCTTTGCACTAACCGCCACAGCCATTGCCTTAGCACTGGCTGTCGGCTATTTCAGTACCAGCGCAGAAAAGCAGATCAAGAAAGACCAGCATCTCCTTATGGATTCCAGGGCACGGGAAGCAGCAGCTGTCATGGCGAGTGAGCTGGGACACAACACCAACGACCGGAAACCGGGACAGGAAGAGCTACAGGAAATCCTGGGAAGGATCAATATCGGGGAAGAAACCACCCTCTTCCTGATATCCGGCGATGGCAAGGTACAGGCCCATCCCCAGCAAAGATACGTTGGGCAGCCGCTGGAATACAGCGGCATCACCCCGCAGTCGCTGTCTGCCTTCAAAGAGCAGGTTGGCAACGACCGGGCTTTCAGCTTCCAGGCCACCGGGACATCCGGCGAACCTCATTACGTCACCCTGGCTCCCTTCCAGACGGGAGAAACCAGGGATTACTGGTATGCAGTGATGACGGTGCCTCATCAAAGCCTTTATCAGCCGGCATCCAGGCACAACGCCATGGCATGGATTCTTGCCCTGGCGGCCCTGGCCATCACCGGACTGGCAGGATGGTACCTGGCACGAATCATTGTACCCCCGCTGCACCGCATCAAACATACCACCGGCAGCATAGCCCGTGGTGATGTAGGCCCATCGCTGCAGCTTGACATTCAGACAGGCGATGAGATAGAGGAACTCTCTTCTTCCCTGAACCAGTTCATCGAGGGCTACAGCGAAAAAATCAATTTTGCCTCCAGCATAAGCCAGGGCAACCTGGAGACAGAACTGAAACTGATGAGCGACGACGACCACCTGGGCAGGTCGCTGCTGCAGATGCGCGACAGCCTGTCGAAAGCCAGGGAAGATGAAAAGCAGCGTGAGGAGGAAGAACGCAAGCGCAGATGGGCCAATGAGGGAGTGGCCAAATTTGCCGACCTGCTGCGCAAAAACAACGACGACCTGGAAAAGCTGAGCTATTCGATCATCAGCAACCTGGTGCAGTACCTCGAAGCCAACCAGGGGGGCATCTTCCTGGTGAACGACCAGGATGAGAACGACCCCTTCTATGAACTCACGGCGGCTTATGCTTTCGACCGGAAAAAATACCTCAAGCGGGAGGTCAGATCCGGCGAAGGGCTGGTGGGCACCTGCGCCCTCGAAGGCAAGCACATCTACATGACCGACCTGCCACAAGACTACATCAACATCACCTCGGGCCTGGGTGAGACCAATCCCGACAGCCTGCTGCTGGTGCCCCTGAAAACAGAAGATGAAGTGCTGGGTGTTCTCGAAATAGCATCCTTCAACACTTTCGAACAGTATCAAATCGATTTTGTCGAGAAGGTGGCAGAAAGCATCGCCTCGACTGTCTCGTCGGTCAAGACGAACCTGAAGACCACCCAGCTGCTGGAAAAATCACAGCAGCAGGCCGAAGAGATGAAATCGCAGGAAGAAGAGATGCGGCAAAACATGGAGGAGATGCAATCGACCCAGGAGGAGCTCTCGCGCAAAATGCAGGACAACGAGGCCATGCAGAAAGAGCTCTCCCGGGAAAAGTCCTTGCTGGACGCCATCATGAACAACCTGCCCGACTATATTTATTTCAAGGACCGGGAAAGCAAATTCATACGCATCAGCAAATCGATGCTTCCCCTGTTCCCTGTTGACAGCCTGGATGAGATGATCGGAAAATCGGATTTCGATTTCCATCCCCCTGAAGCTGCACGTGAGATGTACAACGAAGAACAGCAAATCATACAACAGGAGAAAGGTTTTGAAAATAAAACGCAGCACGAACATACAGAGACCGGCAAGGAACAGTGGGTATCGGTCACCAAGCTGCCGTTGTATGACAATGAAGGCAACCTGATGGGCACCTTTGGCATATCAAAGGACATCACCCCCTTTAAGAAGCTGGAAATTGAAGCAAGAGAAAAGAATGAAAAACTGGAGCAAAGGCTCAAAGAGCTGGAGAAAACACGCAAAAAGGCAGAGCTCAGGGAAAATGAACTGAACGGGCTGAACGACCTGATTGACCAGTTCGTGTGGAAAGCTGAGCTGGATGACCGGGGCCGGATCGTCTCGGCCAACGACCTGTTCCTGCAACACACCGGCCTGAAAGAGAACCAGGCAAAAGGCAAAAACATCACCGAGCTGATGGATGATCCCGCCCAGCTCGACGACCTCTGGGAGAGGGTCCGGCAAAAAGAGAACCAGAAAAGCCGTCTGAAGTTCAAGATCAAACAGGGAAGGGCCACCGAGCTTGTTGCCTCGCTGATACCCCTGACCAATGAAGAGAATAACTTCTCAGGGGTCTTGTTTGTGGGCTACAGCTCTTCGTCGAACGATTCCTGACGATACCAAACAGCACAGACCACAAATATTTTTATCTTTAACCCTGTAGACGTGCTGTAAGACAGGTCATAAGAAAAACGGGAAAAACAGAAAATATTAGCCATGAACATACAAATGAAGCTGAAACAAAAAATCCAGATGCTGTTGATCTTCATATCGGCTGTCATCTACCTGGTGGCGATAGGTTACATCAGCATCAATGCCCGTCAGAGTTCGTACCGCGACACCCAAGAGCTGGTCGATACCAGGGTTAACAGCTTTGCCAATCAAATCGAAGGCAGGATGAACCGCAACATGGCAGTAGCCCGGACCCTGGCACTGAGCTTCTCCAATTACAACTATATGCCCATGGACCGTTGGCTAACCTTTGCCAACCAGGTGTATGAAGATGTCTTCCCGGAATACAACGATTTTTATAACCTGTGGGACAGCTGGGAGCTGAGTGTAATCGACACCAGCTACAACAAGCCCTATGGCCGCATCGTCAATGAGCATTTCCGCGACCAGGGGATCATACAGACCAGCCAGTCGAAAAGAAGCATGGATGGTGACAACGAGCTTTACAAGGAGATCAAGCAAGCCAACAAGGAACTGGTTTTCCCCCTGTATTTCGATCTTTTTGCCGAGGGCAAGTCGGAGCGCAAACTGATGACCAGCCTGCTGGTGCCCATCCGCCAACCCGACGGTGCCTATGCCGGGGTCATCGGCATCGACATCACCATGGACCGTTTCCAGGAGATGCTGAGCAATGTGGAGATCAAAGGGCTTGATGGAAGCCAGGCTTTCATGCTAAGCCACCAGTGGAAATACGCAGCCCACCCCGACACCTCGCTGCTCAATGAAAAAATCGTAAAAAACCCCACTTCGCGCAAAGCCTTCAACCTTCATGATAAATTGGCGGAAGACAGGGCTTTTTCCATCATTCACAAAGAAAACGAGTACAACAAGGATTATGTAAGCTATGCCCCAATACGCATAGGCAAGACAGGTACCCCATGGTACCTGGGTATCTCCGTTCCTGTTGACAACATCATGAAGGAGGCCGACCGCAATTTCATCATCTCGCTCATTGTGGGACTGGTAGGACTGATCATTCTCTCGGGGGTGGTCTTTTACATCACCCGTGGCATTACCAACCCCATCGAGAAGGTCACCGAAGTGCTCAAACAGATGGCCCGCGGACGTATCAGCAACGACATGAAACTTAGCATTCAAACGGGGGATGAAATTGAAGAGATGGGCAACGCGCTGAACACGTCCATCGAAGGATTGAACAAGAAAAATGATTTTGCCAGCCACCTGGGCCATGGCGAGCTGGATTACCAGTACCACATGCTAAGCCAGGAGGACGAGCTGGGACGTTCGCTGCTGGAGATGCGCGACAGCCTGAAGAAAGCCAGGGAGGAAGAGGAGAAGAGACGCGAAGAAGAGAAAAAACGCCAGTGGACCAACGAGGGGCTCAACCAGTTTGCCGACCTACTCAGGCAAAACAGCGACAACCTTTCCCGGCTCACCGATGAGCTCATCAAAAAGCTGGTGCATTACCTGGAAGCCAACCAGGGTGGCATCTTCCTGATGAACGACCAGGATGAGAACGACCGCCATCTCGAGCTGTACTCGGCTTTTGCCTTCGACCGCAAGAAGCACCACGAAAAACGCATCGAGCTGGGCGACGGCCTGGTGGGAACATGCGCCATTGAGGGAGAAACCATCTACCTTGAAGAGATACCCCAGGATTATATAGAGATCACCTCCGGCCTTGGCGACGCCAACCCCGACAGCCTGGTGATCGTGCCCATCAAGCTGGAGGAAACCATATACGGGATAATAGAAATAGCATCCTTCCACACCTTTGAACAGTACCAAATTGATTTTATCGAACGGGTGGCCGAAAGCATTGCCTCGACCATCTCATCGGTCAAAGTCAACATGCGCACCCAGAAACTGCTGGAACAGTCCGAGCAGCAAGCCCAGGAACTCTCGGCCCAGGAAGAGGAGATGCGGCAAAACATGGAAGAGCTCAAAGCCACCCAGGAAGAGGCCGGCCGGCAGAAGACCGAGCTGGAGGGATTGGTAAATGCCTTCCACAGAGCCATCTATGTGGTGGAATACGATACGGAGGAAAAGATCACAGACATCAACGACCGGTACCTCACCCTGCTGGGATTATCACGCCAGGATGTGATCGGCACCCACCACTCCTACAAGATGAAGTTCACAGAAGAACAGAAAAAGGAATACCAACAGTTCTGGGATGACCTGCGTGCGGGAAAGGTCAGGCAACAAACCAACAAGGTCGAGCACAACGGCAAGACCTATGTGTTTGCCGAGACCTACACGCCCATTTTGAACGGCGGGGAGAAAGTGGAGAAGATCCTTAAGATGGCCATTGAAGCCTCGGAGTTCAACCTGAAGGACTACATATGCCAGGGCCAGGGGCGTACTGGCAACTAGTTTTTCCTTCCCTTGCGGGGTTTGCCACGGCCTTTTTTTCCTCCCCTGCCCCTGTCGGGGTTCCATGAGGGACCCTCACCCAGCTCGGGCGGGGGTGGCAGCTTGGTGATCTGCCCTTCAATCAGCCTTTCGATGCGCAGGAATTTGCCCATATCGTCGGGGTTGATCAGCGTCAGGGCCACCCCTGTGGTGTCGGCACGGGCTGTCCTGCCCACCCGGTGCACATAATCCTCTGCATCGCCGGGTACATCGTAGTTGATCACCAGGTTGATGTCCTTGATGTCTATGCCCCGGCTCAACACATCGGTGGCCACCAGAACCCTTACCTGCCTGGCCTTGAAACGGTTCATCACCTCGTTGCGTTCGCTTTGCTCCAGGTCAGACGACATGGACTCCACTTCATAACCATCTTTCTTCAGGGCCCTGGTAAGCTCGGCAACCTTTTTCCTGGTCGCGCAAAAAATCAGGATGCTGTGATACTCGGGCTTGTCCTTTAACAAATAATGGATAAGGGATGTTTTCTGGTTCTCGTAGACCAGGTAGGATGCCTGCAATACACCTTCAGCCGGTTTGGATACTTCGATGTTGACCTCTGAGGGTTGCCGCAGTATCTGGTTGGCAAAATTACGTATGTTGCCGGGCATGGTGGCACTGAACATCAGCGTTTGTCTCTCTTTGGGAAGGTAAGAGACGATCTTCAGCAGCTCTTCCTGGAAGCCAATGTCCAGCATGCGGTCGGCCTCATCGAGTACCAGGTGCTTCAGGTTGCTGAAATCAACATAACCCATCTTCATGTGCGAGAGCAACTTACCAGGAGTGGCCACCACAAGGGAGGCTCCACTCTTCAAAGCCTGCTTCTGCTGGTCCCAGTCAGAGCCGTCGCCCCCTCCATAAATCAT